>CAVHFC010000010.1:34271-42212 GCA_963635025.1 Eubacterium sp. CAG:786 | reverse complement strand
ACACCCCGATGGCGGCAATCAGCGCCCTCGCAAGCAAGCATGCCACCATGAGCGCAAAAGGCGCGAGCGCCCCTAAAAAGAACGCGGCCAGGACGAACAGGAATCCCGCGCACCACAACGGCGCGAAAAGAGGCCCGGCAACGACATTCGCCACCGGCGAAATAAGCGGCAGCTGCGAAAAGATCGCCACCGAAAGCGCCTGAGATAAAATCGAGGACGACAGCGTCAACGACAGGGCCTCGCGAACGAAGTCGGGCGCTGCCGGGGCGCATTGACGGATCCAGGCCGACACCAAAGCGTTGAACAGCACGATTCCCAGCGTTGAACTTGCGGAAAGCGCGAAGGATACCGATAAGGAGTCACAAGGGCTAGCGACAACGACGAGCGCGATGCAGGCGGAAAGCGCGCTTATCGACGACGCACGGCGCCGCGCGGTGAAGCTGAGCATGCCCGCGCAGGCCATCGCGCCCGCACGCAGCGCCGATATCGGGAACGCCGTGAACACCAGATAGGATGCGATCAAGGCAAGCTCAATGGCGAGCATGGCACGTTTCGGCACACGAAGGCGGACGAGCACGAGCGCCGCGAACGAAACGACAAGCGACAGATGCGCGCCGCTCACCGCAACCAAGTGCGCCAACCCGCATATCTGAAACGTTCGATACGCCTCATCATCGAGCGATCCGCGCCATCCGCACAAAAGCGCCGAGAGCAAGCCAGCCTCCACCCGGGAGGAATCGACCGAGGCGAACAGGTCGATCGTCTTGTTGCGCACGCAGGTAAGCGTGCCCGCAACGCCGCGCGCTTCGAGCTTGTGAACGCTGTTCGCCGAAAGCGTCGCGCAAGCCCCATGCTGCCAGCAATATTCCGAACGGCTGTCGCTTGGCGATGAGAGCTTTCCCTGAACCTGCAACCGGTCGCCATAACGGGGAAGATCCTCATCTGCATCGAGACGGACCTCGACGACCGGCTGCGCGCTGATGCCTTTGGTTTGAATTTTCGCAAGGCATCGCTTCGAATAGGTTCCTTCGGTGCCATCTGATACGACGGCAAGCGTCCAGGTACCCGCCGCACCGTCGAGCATTTGCTGCTGCTGATGCAACCCGAATGCCCCGACGCATCCCGCGCACGACCCGATCGCGGCGCCCAAGAGAAGCGCGAACAGGGCCGCACGAGCGCGCACGCGCCACCACACGATTGCGACGGCAATAGCAACGAAAGCAGCCGCCACGCCGAATATCGCAAGCATGTCGCCGTGCGTGCGGCCCCATCCGAAGCAGCAAGCGCATGCACCCCAAGCCCCAAGCGCGAAAAACAACAGCGGAGGGAGATTCGGTCGCTCAGGAAACGCCTCGTCGTCTCCCTCGACGCCTTCGGACGGATCAACCAAACCCGAAAGCGCGCTGCTCAAAAGGCCCGTTTTACGATTTGGCTGCCTTACCCGACGCATATGGCATCCGAAAGGGAGGCGAACTTCTTATCCCCGATGCCGGACACACGCTTCAAGTCTTCGATGGTTTTAAAGGGGCCGTTCGCCGTACGATCGTCGATGATGCGCTGGGCCATCGCAGGGCCGACACCTTTGAGCGTTTGCAGCTGATCGGCCGTCGCGGTGTTGATGTTCACCTTTCCACCAACGACCGCGCCCTCCGCTTGCCCCGACTGTACTTCAACTGTTGCTGAGCCGTCGGTTTCCGAAGCCTCCTGCGCAGACGCGACGCGTGGCACTACGATCTGCTCCCCGTCGGTAAGCACGCGCGCCAAGTTGAGTGCATCGCATGCCGCATCCTCGGTGAATCCGCCCGCAGCGTCGATAGCCTGCTGCACGCGCGAACCACCGGCAAGCTCGTACAGCCCTTGCGCATGCACCGCTCCCGCCACGTGCACGAACACGCTCGCAGAAGCCGAAGCCTGCTCCTGCTCGCTTTGCGCGCTACCCGTCGTCTCAACCGAAAACGACGGCGCGGAAAGAGCGCCTGCCGCACCGGCAACGATAATCCCCACCAAAAGCAAGCTAAACGCCGTCATGCCGACCAATATCGGCAATCGAACCTGACCCAGATGCAGCTTTGCCTGAAGGGAATCGGCATAACTGAGAAAATCCATCGCACACCTCCGAAGACGTTTCCTCGAAAGTATGCACAGACGAACTTGCACATACATTGCGCAAAAGCCCCGAAAAGCTTCCGGAAAGAACAAAGGGGATCCCTCAGGATCCCCTCGAATTGGCAACGTATCGGGCAGCCAGACCTTGCAAGAAGCTTGCGAAAACCTCCCGATTACTCCTCAGTGGACTTACGCGGCTTCTTCGGCTTATATGAAGGACACGCGTAGTCGTGAGGTTCGGCCAGTTCGGCGATTTCCGAAACCCAGGAATCGAAGGGCAGAAGGGCTTCGGCGGCCTCGACGTCTTCGAGCTTCGCATGCGTTTCAGGGTTACGCGGCATGAACAGCGTGCAGCAATCCGGTGCATCCTGCGAGGAAATCTCGAACGACCCAAGCTGTTTGGCCATATCGATGATCTCGAGCTTATCGGTGCCGATGAGCGGGCGGAACACGGGAAGGGTGACCGCGGCGTCGGTGCAGCGGATGTTGTCGAGCGTCTGCGAGGCAACCTGCCCCAGACTCTCCCCCGTTACCAGCGCCTTCGCACCCTCGCGACGGGCGATTTCCTCGGCAACCTTGAACATGAGGCGGCGATACATGATCACGCGCAGCTGCGGCGGAACAGTAAGCGAGATTTCGCGCTGGTAGTCACCGAAAGGAACAACGTGAATGCGCGCGATGCAGCCGGACTTCTCCAGCACATGCGCGATGTCGTCGACAAGATATTCACTCGAATCGGAGGTTTGCGGGCGCCCGGAAAAATGCACGCCGATGCACACGGCGCCGCGACGCGCCATCCTCCAGGTTGCCACTGGCGAGTCGATACCGCTCGAAAGCAGGCAGACGACCTTGCCGGCGCTTCCCACCGGCAAACCGCCCACGCCGCGCACGCTTCGCGCATAGACGTAAGCCGCGTTCTGAACCACCTCGACGCCAACCTCGACATCGGGGTTTTTCATCTTGACCTTCTTTTCGGGGAACGCCTCGCACAGAGCGCCGCCGATGATGCGGTTCATCTCCATGGAATTCGTCTCAAAATCGGTATGGTTGCGACGGGCCTGCACCTTGAACGACTCGAAGGAATCCACCTCGCCGAGAGCTTCTCGGGCAGCCTGCTCCATCTGCTCCAAGTCGCGTTCGCACTTATAACCGGACGAAACGCGCGCGACGCCGGGAACCGTGCGGATAACCTCGGCGCAGGCCAGCTCGCATTCCCAGCTGGTGCCTTCTTTGAGAAACACGCACAAGCGACCCGAAATGCGATGGATGGTGACAACCGGGAAATCGACAAGCAGCGATTCGAGGTTTTTCAGCAAGCGCATCTCAAACGACGAACGATTGTGGCCCTTCAGGCCGATTTCGTGGTAATGAACCAGGCAGATTCGTTGAAACGAGGTCATGGAGCTCCCGCCTTACAGGAAATGAACGGATACGCAATAAACGAGCCGCCGCGACGCGCCGATGCTCCAAACGGAAAGCTGCAGTTAAACCTGCACCTTCCACCTTTCAGAAGATCGGGATGTCGCAGCGGCCCTTAAAGCCTTGCATTCAGCCAAACGCCGCAAGGGCGCGGTCGTTTATCTAGTGATTCTGCGCGTCGATGGTGTCGGCGTCGTAGGACACGTCGCCACGAGCGATTTCAGCAAACGCCATGGAAAGGGGCTTCTTGTCGGCAGCCTTGGCGATTTCCACCGCGGTCTGCAGCTGAATGGCACGATCGCGCTGACCACGCATCATGTCGTTGATGTCATGCGCGCGCTTGGAAGCCAAAGCGCACAAAAGGAAGCGGTCGTTTTCCGTTTCGTTCAGCAGGTCGTTGATTCTCGGTTCGATAATGCTCATTCGGTTCTTACCCTCGCGCTTTCTCAGCTTGTTCGTTCACGTAGCCGACCAACTTGGCAACAGCTACGTCAAGATTGTCGTTCACAAGCTGTACATCATACTCCATTTTGCGGGAAAGCTCCAGCTTAGCCGCGGCAAGACGCTCGCTTATCACATCTTCCGTTTCGGTGCCGCGTCCCCGCAGGCGCTCTTCGAGCACTTCCATGCTGGGAGGCTCGATGAACACCAGATGAGCGGCCGGAAGCTTCTTCTTCACCTGGAAGGCGCCCTGCACGTCGATCTCAAGAATAACCTGTTCGCCGCGAACCATATGATCGACAACGCTGCGACGAGGGGTGCCGTAACGGTTGGAGCTGTACTCGGCCCATTCGAGCAAGCCGTCCGTGGCGACGAGCTCATCGAACTCCTCGTCGGTTTTGAAGTAGTAATGCACGCCTTCGACCTCGCCGGCACGAGGCTTGCGCGTCGTCGCCGAGATCGAAACCCATGCGTCGTCGACTTCCTGCAGCAAACGGGCCACCAAGGTGCCCTTGCCCGCACCCGATGGCCCCGAGATGACGAAAAGATTTCCGCTGCGCACGACTGCTAGCCCAAACGGTCCAGCAGAGCGGTCTGCTGGCGCTCGCCCAAACCACGCAGGCGACGGCTTTCGGCGATTTGAAGCTCCTTCATGATCTTCTCGGCCTTGGCCTTGCCATAGCCCGGAAGCGTCTCTATGAGCGTGGAAACCTTCATGCGACCAACGATCGGGTCGTCCTTCATGTCGACGACCTGAGCCAGCGTCAGCTTGCCGGATTTGAGGTCGTCGCGAACCTGGGCGCGCTTGATGCGAGCGGCCTTGGCCTTCTCGAGGGCGGCCTGACGATCTTCAGGGCTGAGTTGAGGAATAGCCATCTGTAATCTCCTTCGTATAGGGCACATTGAGTTGGATACTAGCACGCAATTGCACCACAGATTGCAGCATTTATCCAAACCACAAAAAAGTTTTGCGGCAAAACAAGCCTTGCACCTCGCGTTTTACCATTCCGAAACACACGATTCCACGCGCGGAGTCAAACACCGCATACGCGATACGGCGCATCCGCCGCTGGAAAAACAGCAACGCGGACGCTTGCTACGAAAGCTCCTCGACAATGGCGTCGAAGGCGGCAGCGGGGTCGTCGGCCTGCGTGATGGGGCGGCCGATGACGATGTGGGAGGCACCGTTGGCGAAGGCCTGCGCGGGGGTGGCGACACGGCTCTGGTCGCCAAGCGCGCTGCCGGCCGGGCGCACGCCGGGCGTGACGATGTAGCCTTCCGGGCCAAGCAGACTGCGCAGAGCGCGCGCTTCCTGCGGAGAAGCGACCACGCCAGAAATGCCTGCACGTTTCGCCTGTTCAGCAAGCACATTAACCTGCTCCGCCATGGGACGGGTCACGCCGGTGTCGGCAAGGGAAGCCTGGCTCATGGACGTGAGCACCGTGATACCGAGCGTGATGGGCACGTCGAAGCCGTATTCGGCGGCGGCTCGCTCGGCGCCCTTCTGTGCCGCGCTCATCATGGCCACGCCACCGACGGTGTGCATGGTCACCATGTCCGCACCGCTCGCGGCGGCGGAATAGGCGGCGCCTTCAACCTGATGCGGGATATCGTGGAACTTCAGGTCCAGAAACACCTTGAAGCCGCGTTCCTTCAGCGCATAAACGACCGCCGGGCCGTTGGCGTAGAACAACGTCATCCCAATCTTCATCCATTTGGCCTTGCCCTGCAGCTTGTCCGCGATATCGAACGTCTCGTCGATGCCGCAGTCGACCGCGACGATGACGCGGTCGCGCTCGGGGATTTCAGAAAAGTTCGTTAGCATTTCAGCGCTCCAATCAGTTCGTTGACGTCGCTCACGCCGTGGCGCTCGCAGTATTCGGAGATGCCGTCGATCACCTTAACGGTGGTTGCGGGATCGACGAAGTTCGCCGTGCCGACGGCGACGGCGGTGGCACCGGCGAGCATGAACTCGACCGCATCGGCGCCCGTGGAGATGCCGCCCATGCCCAAAATGGGAACCTTCACCGCGTTATGGCACTGCCACACGCAGCGCAGCGCAACAGGCTTCACCGCAGGTCCGGAAAAGCCCGCAATCGGACGCGCGGTCTTCGTGCAGCGACGCTCAGCGTCGATGGCCATGCCCATGAGCGTGTTGATCATGGAAAGGGCGTCGGCGCCGGCAGCCTCCGCGGCGCGCGCGATTTCAGCGATATCGGTGACGTTGGGCGTGAGTTTGACGATAAGCGGTCGTTTGGTTGCTGCACGGCAACGACCGATGACTTCCTCGACGCTTTTCGGGTCGGTGCCGATGGTCATACCGCCGGCGTCGACGTTCGGGCAGGAGATGTTCACCTCGTAAGCGTCGAGCGGTGCCTCCTCAAGCGCTTCGATGACCTGGATGTACTCGTCGAAACTGTGACCGGACACGTTCACGATCGTGGTTGCGCCGACCTCTTTGAGCCACGGAAGCTCGTGTTCCTTCAGGTGCGCCACGCCGGGGTTTTGCAGGCCGATGGAGTTGAGCATGCCGGAAGAGACCTCGGCGATGCGCGGTGAGGGATTGCCTTCCCAACCGTTGAGCGACACGCCCTTGGTGGTGACGGCGCCCAAACAGGCGACGTCGACGAAATCGGCGTATTCGCGACCGGCGGCGAAGGTGCCCGAGCCGGTGGTGACCGGGTTCTTCATAGCCAACCCGCCAAGGTTCACCGCCATCTTCACGCTGGTGGCAGCAGCGGTTTGCGGGAGGTTTTCCTGGATTTCGGCCATTTACCACACCACCTTTTCAGCATCGAAAACCGGGCCGTCAACGCAGGAACGCTTCTTGCCATCGACCGTTTCGACCATGCAGCCCAAACACGCGCCCACGCCGCACGCCATGCGCTTTTCCATGGAAACCTGGCACGGCACGCCGTGGTCGGCCGCCAAGCCGGCGACGATCTTCATGAGCGGCTCGGGGCCGCAGCAGGCCACGTAGTCGTAACCCTCCCCTGCGTCTTGAGCCGCACCGAGCGCTTCGGAAACGAGCGAGGTGCAGAAGCCTTCGCGCCCGAACGAGCCGTCGTCGGTTGCGCAGGCGACCTTATGACCGAGCGTCTCCTCGTAGCGAGAGAGGCACACGAGCGCATCTTTGGTCTGCGCGCCGAGCACCACGTCGACCGAAACGCCATCGGCAACCAGCTTCTGGCACAGCATGAACAGAGGCGCCGCGCCGACGCCGCCTCCGACGAGAAGCGCGCGCTTTGTGCCCGCGGGCGCCTCCCAGTTTCTACCGACCGGGCCGATGAGCTCGGCCTGGTCGGAAAGCCCGCAATGCTCATCGATGATGGTGAGATGGTCGGTACCGAAGCCCACCACCTGGTAGAGCACGTCGAGCGTACCGGCGGCAGCGGCGGCGGCATACACCGAAAACGGGCGGCGCAGGATATGGCCTTCCATACCGGGAATCTTCATATGGACGAATTGACCAGGAGCGATCGCCTGGGCGATCGACGGCGATGAGACCGTCATGAGATACAGATTCGGGCCGACGCAGACGTTGCTGAGGATGCGTACCCGTTCGTTGACAAGAGCCACAAAACTCCTTCCCCTTTGCGCGCCTTGGATGCAGGCGGCTTGAAACGTTGAGAGGATTGTACCATCACCGCTTACGCAAGCATGTTTCCGTCGCAGGTCAGCCCCAAACGAACACGCGTGAAGGTATGTGTCGCGCCTAAAGGCGCTCGCGAATAAGGGCCGAGCTTTTGCTCGGCCCCACGAATTTTGCAGTGAGCGGAACGTTGCTGACCCACGGTTTTCGTGGGTGCGAGGCATGACTCGCACCGTAATAGGTCAACACCCGAGGTGCGTCACTCTTCTCAATGCGTAGGCGAAACCCGGTTTATCCAACCGCAAACCGCCCATTCGATCATCCGTGAAAACACCGCGCAAAGCGACGAACGCGACTTCGCGCGACGCGCCTACGAGCATTAG
>CAVHFC010000010.1:28407-33593 GCA_963635025.1 Eubacterium sp. CAG:786 | reverse complement strand
CCGGTGGCCTTCGACGCGAACGGCACGGTGCGACTTGCGCGAGGATTCGCCTCGATCATATAGATGACCTGGTCTTTGATGGCGAACTGAATGTTGAGCAGCCCCACCACGCCCAGTCGCAACGCCAAGCGGCGTGCGATGGCGCGCAGCTGCGCCTGAATGGCATCGGACAGGGCGAACGGCGGCGTGCAGCAGGCCGAGTCGCCGGAATGGATGCCGGCCATCTCGATATGCTCCATGATGGCGCCCACATAGACCTCCTCGCCATCGCACAGCGCGTCGAGGTCAAGCTCCACGGCACCTTCCAGGAAGCGATCCAAATACACCGGATGGTCGGGCGTGATCTTGGCGGCCTCGGCCATGTACTTCTCCAGCTGGCTGCCGTCGTAGACGATGCCCATGCCGCGCCCGCCGAGCACGTAGCTGGGACGCACTAAAAGCGGGAAGCCGATCTGGTCGGCCACCACGCACGCCTCTTCGAAAGTGGAGGCCTGCCCCGCCGCCGGATAAGTGATGTTCAGCTCGTCGCAAATGGCGCGGAAGCGGTCGCGGTCCTCGGCCAGGTCGATGGCCTCGGGCTTCGTGCCCATGATGTGCACGCCCGCCGCCTGCAGCGCCGCCGCAAGCTTCAGCGGCGTCTGCCCACCAAGGGTGACCACCACGCCGTCGGGCTGCTCGACGTCGACGATGTCCATGACATCCTCGAACGTGAGCGGTTCGAAATAGAGCTTGTCGGACGTGTCGTAGTCGGTGGAGACCGTTTCGGGGTTGCAGTTGACCATGATGGTCTCGTAGCCTGCGTCGTGCAGCGCGTAGCTGGCATGCACGCAGCAGTAGTCGAACTCGATGCCCTGACCGATGCGGTTCGGACCGGCGCCGAGGATCATGACGCGCTTGCGCGTGCGCTCGCCAGGAGCTTCCGTCTCGGCGGCGTCGTAGGTTTTGTAGTGGTAGGCCGTCTTGCTAGGGAATTCGGCAGCGCAGGTGTCGACGGTCTTGAACGCGGGCACCACACCGAGCAGTTTACGGCACGTGCGCACCGTTCCCTCGTCCGATCCGGTGAGGTGAGCGATCTGCGCATCGGAAAGTCCCATGCGTTTGAGCAGGCGGAATGCGTCAGCGTCGAGCTTGTCGAGGCTCAATCCACGCAGGTTCTCCTCCACCACGACGATGTCGCGCATACGGTTGATGAACCACGGGTCGATGCCGGTGGCCTTATGCACGCGCTCGACCTCCCAGCCGCGGCGCAACGCCTCGGCCATGTAGAAGATGCGGTCCTGCGTCGGGCGACCCACCAGGTCGTCGAAGGCCGACTCGTCGAGGATCTCCTTGCACTTGCCGTCGGCGTTCAGGCCCGCGCGCCCGTTTTCCAGCGAGCGCATGGCCTTACCGAGCGCTTCCTCGAACGTGCGGCCGATCGACATGATCTCGCCAACCGCCTTCATGCGGGTGGAAAGCGTGTCGTCGGTGCCCTGGAACTTCTCGAACGCGAAGCGCGGCACCTTCACGACGCAATAGTCGATGGAAGGCTCGAAGCAGGCGGGCGTTGCCTTGGTGATATCGTTGACGATCTCGTCGAGCGTGTAGCCGACGGCCAGGCGCGCAGCGGCCTTCGCGATGGGGAAACCGGTCGCTTTACTGGCAAGCGCCGAGGAACGGGAAACGCGCGGGTTCATCTCGATGACGACCATGCGCCCGTTTTCGGGATTCAAGGCGAACTGCACGTTCGATCCGCCCGTTTCCACGCCGACCTTCTCCAGAATGGCCAGCGAAGCCGCGCGCATGCGCTGATATTCGATGTCGGAAAGGGTTTGCGCAGGGGCGACCGTGATGGAGTCGCCGGTGTGCACGCCCATCGCGTCGAAGTTCTCGATGGAGCAGACGATGATGCCGTTGCCGGCACGATCGCGCATGACCTCCATCTCGAATTCCTTCCAGCCCTCGATCGATTCCTCGACGAGCACCTCGGAAGCCGGGGAAAGCTCCAAGCCCTGGGAGACGATCAGGCGCAGCTCCTCCTCGTCATGCGCGATGCCGCCGCCGGCGCCGCCCATGGTGAAGCTCGGGCGCAGCACGACCGGATAGCCGAGGCGCGAAACGATGTCGAGGGCGTCCTCGACCGAGTAGGCGTAGCCGCTGCGGGCAGTTTCAATGCCCAGCTCGGCCATGCAGTCGTTGAACAGCTTGCGATCTTCGCCGCGCTCGATGGCGTCCAGGTCGCAGCCGATCATCTCGACGCCGTACTTTTCCAGGATGCCGCTCTTGGCAAGCTCGACCGCGGTGTTCAGGCCCGTCTGACCGCCGAGCGTGGGAAGCAGTGCGTCGGGGCGTTCGGTGGCGATGACCTGTTCGACGAATTCCGTGGTGATGGGCTCGACGTAGGTGCGATCGGCCATGGAAGGGTCGGTCATGATGGTTGCGGGGTTGGAGTTAACCAGCACCACGCGGTAGCCCTCTTCCTTGAGCACCTTGCAGGCCTGTGTTCCCGAATAGTCGAACTCGCACGCCTGGCCGATGACGATGGGGCCGGAGCCGATGACGAGAATGGAAGAGATGTCGGTGCGCTTAGGCATGGCTGGCCTCCTTTTCGCTGGCGTTCGCACTGCCCTCGGCGCCGAAACGCCAGCCCGACAGGCGATCGGCAGCGATGTCGATGTCCAGGTAGTCCTCGCGGCCGGACATCAGGCGGGCAAACGCGGTGAACAGGTAGTGCGCATCGGTGGGTCCCGGGTTGGCTTCGGGATGGTACTGCACGGAGAACGCCGGGATGTCGAGGAACGCGATGCCCTCGGCCGTGCCGTCGTTGAGGTTGACGTGCGTGAGCTGGATGCGCCCGAAACGATCGTTTCGAACCACCGGCGCGATGCCGCGGCTCGACCAGAAACGCAGGTCGTCATGATGCTCGCTAACGCCGCCCGACTCTTCGGGAATAAGCTTTCCCAAGCTGGGGAACACGAGGCCGAAGCCGTGATTCTGCGCGGTGATCTCGACGCGGCGCGTGCGCAGGTTCATGACCGGATGGTTGCCTCCGCGATGCCCGAACTTCAGCTTCTCGATTTCCGCGCCGGCAGCTTTGCTCATCATCTGATGGCCCAGGCAGATGCCGAACACGGGCACCTTGCCCAGCAGCTGCTCGACCTGGGTATAGGTGGCTTCAACGGCTTCCGGGTCGCCCGGGCCGTTGCTGAGGAACACGCCGTCGGGGTTCATCGCGAGCACCTTTTCCGCGGGCGTGTCCCACGGGACGCAGGTGACGTCGCAGCCGGCGCGCACAAGGCCGTCGAGGATAGAGCGCTTGACGCCGCAGTCGTAGGCAACGACTTTGAAGCTGGGCTCCGGGGCCTCGGCAAGCGCGAACGCCTGGGATACGGGAAGGTCGGCCAGTCCGTGGGTGTAGGGCGCCTTGCAGGAAACGGTGGCCGCCAGGTTCTCGCCGACGATGCTCTTCGAAGCGCGCACGCGCTCGAGCAGCGCCGATGCGTCATCGGTAAGCGTGGAGATAACGGCGCGCTGGGCACCGTGGTCGCGCACGTGGCGCACGAGCGCGCGCGTGTCGACACCTTCGATGGCGACGACGTTATGCTCGGCGAGGAAGTCGGGCAGCGACACGGTTGAGCGCCAGTTGCTCGGCGTGGTGCACATATCGCGCACCACCAACCCGCGCAGCGCCGGACGCGCGGATTGCGCATCGTCGGCGGCCACGCCGTAGTTGCCGATCTGCGGATAGGTCATGGTGATGATCTGACCTGCGTAGCTGGGATCGGTGATCACCTCGAGATAGCCCTCAAGCGAGGTGTTGAAGCAGATCTCGCCGAACGCCTCCCCGTCGGCTCCGCATGCGGTGCCGCGGAACACGGCCCCGTCCTCAAGCACGAGCGCTGCCGGCGCCCCGCCGATCTTCGACGTGCCCGCAAGCAGCCGTTTCGAAACGTCGCTCACACAAAACTCCTCTCACGTTCGCGCACCGATGCTTCCTGCGCAAAAAAGCCCTCCCGCAAGGAGGGCGTCCGCACGCGCCTTGATCAAGGCGCGCGATGCATTGATGCTAGTCCTTGTCGGTCTCTCGGTACCGCCCTTAAAGGTTGCTGCAGATTATACGTCAAAGGTAATGTTTTCGAAGCGATTATGCAGGCTTTTTAACATTTTCAACGACTTTATGCAGACAGATTTGTGCATGCGCACGAGAGCGCCTGAACAGGGGCGAATAGAGGGAAACGACGCGGGGCCGGCCATGATGCCCGGCCCCGCAAAGGTGCGAAAAACAACCGCTGACGGCGTCGCTATTCGACGATCTTGCCGTCTTCCATGGTGGCGTAACCGCCGACGTAGACATCGGTGGCACGGCCAGTGAGCTTGGTACCAAGGAAGCCGGAATTGGACGCCTTGCTTTCAAACTCGGCGGCATCGACGGTCCAGGCGACTTCGGGGTCGATAACCGTCAGGTCGGCCGTGCTGCCGGCCTCGATGGCCACACGCTCGACGCCGAGGATGGCGCGCTGGTTCGCGGCCATGAGCTCGACGGCGCGCTCCCAGCTGATCTTGCCGGTGGCGATGAGGTGGGTGATCACCAAGCCGAGCGAGGTTTCCAGGCCGATCATGCCGAACGGCGCAAGCTCGAACTCGCGATCCTTCTCGAAGTTGATGTGCGGCGCATGGTCGGTGACGATGGCGTCGACGGTTCCGTCGACGACGCCGGCGATGAGCGCCTCGGCGTCGGAAGCGGTGCGCAGCGGCGGGTTCACCTTGAGGTTGGTGTCGTAATCGTCGCCGATGGCGTCTTCGGTGAGGAACAGATGGTGCGGCGTCACCTCGCAGGTCACCGGCAGGCCCTCGGCCTTCGCCGCGCGCACTATGTCAAGGCCGCGTGCGGTGGTGACGTGCTGGATATGCAGCTTGCAGCCCGTCAGGCGGCACAGCGCGATGTCGCGCGCGATCTGGATTTCCTCGCCCTCGGCCGGCCAGCCCAAAAGGCCCAGGCGCGTGGAGGCAATCCCTTCGTTGACCTGACCGTCGCCGACCAAGTCGTTGTCCTGGCAGTGGCTTAACACCGCACGGCCGAACTGGCTGGCGTAGTCCATGACGCGGCGCATCATGCCGGCGCCCTGCACGCCATGTCCGTCGTCGGTGAAGGCGACGGCGCCGTGAGCAACCATGTCTCCCATGTCGGAGAGCACTTCCCCGGCCAG
>CAVHFC010000010.1:17913-28125 GCA_963635025.1 Eubacterium sp. CAG:786 | reverse complement strand
CTGGCCGACCTCGACGATCTTGCCGTCGCGGATGAGGATGTCGGCGGTTTCGTTCAGACCGACCTGCGGGTCGATCACGTGCGCGTTCTTAAGCAGTAATGCCATCTTCGCTCCCTCCAAGCAGCAGGTACAGGGCGGCCATGCGCGTCAAGATGCCGGCATAGACCTGATCTAGGATGACCGATCGCTCCGGATGGTCGGCCATGAAGCTGTCAAGCTCGACGCCGCGGTTGATCGGGCCGGGGTGGCATACGATGGCGTCGGGCTTCATGAGCTTGTTGCGCTTCTCGGTGAGTCCGTAGAGCATGTTGTACTCGCGCAGGCTCGGGTACGGCGCGCCTTCCAAGCGCTCGCGCTGGATGCGCAGCATGTAGACGACGTCGAGTTCGGGCAGCACCTCGTCGATGTTGTGGGAAACGTGGTCGACGCCGAGCACGTCGGGGCGCGCGGGAAGCAGCGTCGGCGGGGCGATGGCCGTGACCTCGCAGCCCATGATCTTGAGCGCCGGGATGAGGCTGCCGCAAACGCGCGAATGCCCGATGTCGCCGACGACGCCGACCTTCAGGCCGTCGAGCGTGCCCTTGGTCTGCCAAATGGTGAACAGGTCCAAAAGCGCCTGGGTAGGATGCTGATGCTTGCCGTCGCCGGCGTCGATGACGTGCACGCCGGACACGTCGGCAATCTTGCGCGGCACGCCCGCGTGCTTGTCGCGCACGATGATCATGTCGATCTTGTAGGAGCACAGCGTTTCCACCGTGTCCACGAGGCTCTCGCCCTTCACCGTGGAGGTGGAGCTGCCACCGAAGTTCAGGCTGGCGGCGGAAAGGCGCTTTTCGGCCATCTCGAACGACGAGCGCGTGCGGGTGGACGGCTCGTTGAACATGTTCACGACGGTGAAGCCCTTCAGCGTGGGGACCTGCTTGATGCGACGCTCGTTAACTTCCTTGAAACGAACGGCCGTCTCAAGAATCGTCATGATGTCGGCTGCGGAATACTCCGTGATGTCGATCAGGTGCTTGTGATTGAAAGCCATTTCGCTACTCACCTCCCAGCGGTGCGGCGCCGACGTGCGCGCCTTCCTTCATTTCCAGAATCTCCACCTCGGACTTGCCGTCGACTTCCTCAAGGAACAGGCGCACGTTCTCACATGCGGCCGAGGGGACGTTCTTGCCAACGTAATCGGCGCGGATGGGCAACTGGCGATGGCCGCGGTCGACGAGTACCGCGAGCTCGACACGCCCAGGGCGCCCGATATCCATCAGCGCGTCGAGCGCGGCGCGGATGGTGCGCCCGGTATAGAGGACGTCGTCAACGAGCACGATGTCCTTGCCGTCGATGTCGAAGGGGATTTCGGTGGAATGCACCTCAGGTGCGAAATGGGTCGCGAAGTCGTCGCGATAGAAGCTGATGTCGAGCTTGCCGAGCGGAACGTCGGTACCCTCGATCTGCTTGATCTTGGCCGCCAGACGTTTCGCCAGCAGATCGCCGCGCGTGACGATGCCGACGAGCGCGATACCGGCCGCGCCTTTGTTGGTCTCGAGGATCTGATGCGCGATGCGCGTCAGCGACCGCTCGATCTCGTCCGCGTCCATGCAGACGTTCTTGACCGTTCCTGCGTCAGTCATACACACCCTTTCTCTTGCGTCGAGTGCGCACAGAAAGAAGGCTGGAGCGCGGCGGGCAAGCCGGCCGCATGCTCGATGCCTTGCCACAGGACATGAAAAAAGCCCTTGCGACAGACAAAGGCTTCGACTCACGTTCGCTCTTTTGGTAGCTGAGCGTTTGGGGTGTTACCTTGTCGGTCTCTCTGTACCGCATTTAAAGGAACTGGGCGCAGTATACGCGCGACGAAGCGGTTTTGTAACCCCCTAAAGCGAGGATTTTTGGCGAACGGTCGGTTCGAGGGCCTCCACCATGCGCGCGGCGAGGGAATCCCATGAGACGTTCGTCGTGTCGAAACCGCTTCCTGACGTCGGGTTTTCCGCGCAGGCGGAAAGGGTGCGCGCCAAGGCGCCCGCCAGCGCATCTTCAAAAGCGGGCAGATCTTCCTCGACGGGCTGGTCGGTGCCGACAAGGCGCGGCGGCGCGACGAAGGCGACCGGAGCGCCGGGCAGGCTTTGCGCCAGCCACGGACGCACTCCAGGCAAGTCGGTGACCACGGCGCGGCACCCGGACGCCATGGCCTCGATGGTCACAAGCGGCAAGCCCTCGAAAAACGACGGCAGAACGAACACGTGCGAACTGCGGTACGCATCGACCAGCTCGTCTTGGCTCACGCGACCATGGAGGCGTACCGGGATGCGGCTTTGCCGCGCAAGGGCGCAGATGCGGTCGTATTGGTCTTGGTCGCTATAGCCCCCTACCAGCGAAAGTTCAACCTCGTCGGCGCCGAAGGGAAGCCTATCCAGGCAGCGCACGAGGCTTTCGACGCCCTTAGCCCGGCAGATCTTCCCCACGTAGAGGATGCGCAGGGGGCGGGCACGGCGAAGCGAGGTCCCGGGGTTGAACTCGCGAGCGTTGTAGCCGGTGCCGACAACGTGAACGCACGCTTGCGGCAGGTCGAACAGATCGACGATCTCGGCCTTCTGCGCCTCGTGCAGCGCCATGACGCCATCAAGCGAGCGCACGGCGGCCACGATGCGCTGCTTCTCCAAGTCGTGCTTGCGCAGCTGGCGCAGGTCAGTGGAATGGCTGATGCCCCAGATGGCGCAGGGACGCTGCTTTGAGGGCGCGCTTCCCTGCCGCCAGCCCGGTTTCCAGTTTTCACCGGAAAGCGCATCCAGAACCTCGCATGCCACCGACAGCACGAGATACAGGTGATGGCAGATGACGGCGTCGGGGCGAAAGGCCAGGAGCACCTCGCGGATCTTCTGGGAAAACGCAGCTCGGAACGCATCCACCATCACAGGGGTCATGTCGCGGTAGCGCGTCGCCTCATAGGGCATCACGTCGCTCATGCCGCAGACGGGAAACGGCAGCTCGTCGGTGTTGAAGCGCACGGGGAAGAACTGCGCCCCCGCGGGAAGCTCGGGGGTGTCGGCGCGATCGATGCCGGCGATGACGGCAACATCGTGCCCCGCCGCGATCATGGAACGCACTGTTTCGGCCAGGTAGACGCCGCTTCCGGTGCTGTCCGGCTTTTGGGCGGAGATGCAAAGGATTCGCATGGGATGTTTCCTTTCAGGGCGCGCGAGGGCTACCGGTTGCTCTTGGCTAGCGGGAGATGAAATCGCTTGCGACCTCGCGCATCGCAGCGATGGCGGCGTCGACCTCCTCGGCCGTGTTCATGACTGAGAAGCTGAAACGCACCACGCCCTGATGCTCGGTTCCCAAGGCCTTGTGCATCAGCGGCGCGCAATGCGCCCCGGGACGCACGCAGATGCCGAAACGCTCGGAAAGCGCGTCGGCGACAAGCCCGGAATCCGCATCGCCCACGTTGAGGGCCACGATGCCGCAACGCGCACCCGATCCGCCACCGAGGATGCTCACGCCCTCGATTTCGCGAACGCATTCCGCGAAGCGATCGGTCAGGGCGGCAACGTGCTGCCGCACGGAAGGGAGTCCCTTGCCGGAAAGCCACGTACATCCGGCGGCCAGTCCCGCCAGGCCGTGCGCGTTGGCCGTCCCCGCCTCAAGCGCCTCGGGCATGAAGCGCGGATGGCGCTCATCGAAGCTGTGCACGCCCGAGCCGCCTTCGACGAACGGAGCGATATCGAGGCCGGGGCGCACGCACAGCCCGCCGGTGCCCTGCGGGCCGTAAAGGCTCTTATGCCCGGTGAAACACACCACATCGGCACCGCATTCAGCCACCGAAAAGGGCAAGGCGCCCGCCGTTTGCGCGGCATCAAGCACGAACAGCGCCCCCGCATCGTGCGCGGCGGCCGCCATGCGCGAAATGTCGTACACATCGCCGGTAACGTTGCTCGCGTGGGTCGCCACCACCAGGCTCGCACCCGCGCACACCTGCTCATACGAAGCCCAGTCAAGCGCACCATCAGGTGCGATGCGCGCCACGCGGACTTCGCAGCCTTGCTCGTCGCGCGCGCGGAAGAGCGGGCGCAGAACGGAGTTGTGGGATGCCGCCGTGGTAACCGCAACCGCGCCGGGGCGGAGAAGCCCCGCGATGGCGATGTTGAGCGCCATCGTGGCGTTCAAGGCGAACGAAACGCTGCCGGGGCCCCACGCTCCCAGCAGGTCGGACACCGCCCGCCGCGCATTGAAAACGGCCATGGAAGCGTCAAGGGCCGCTTGATGCGAGCCACGCCCGGGCCCACCGAAACTGGTCAGGGCGGCAAGTACGGCATCGGCAACCTCGGGAGGCTTATGCATGGTGGTGGCGGCGTTATCGAGATAGATCACGGGAATCTCCTGAAGGTTCGTTCGTGGTACGGCAACCGATTGTAGCCGGAATGGTCACGCTCGCAAGCAAGCAACGGCATCCGGCAAGCCGGCGCACGTGCGCCGGCTTGAGCGATTGAGCTACGCGACTTCCAAAGCCGCAAGCGCCGCGCCGATCGCGCCGGCGAAACGGGCATCGGGCGAGCTTTCAACCGGAGCGGACAGCTCGGCTTCAAGCCTCTCGCGCACGTAATCGTTCTCGCACAGCCCACCGGTGAGGAAATAGCGGCTTGCAGGAACCTGCCCCACCAGCGTGGCGACGCGCTTGACCACCGAGGATATAACCCCGTTGGCGATGTTCTCACGCGGCTCGCCCTTCCCCACCAGGCTGATGACCTCGGATTCCGCGAACACGGTGCACATGTTTGAGATCTCGGTGGGCTCACCAGCGCGCGCCATGTCGGCCATCGCAGCCTGCGACACGCCGAGTCGATCCGCCATGATCTCCAAGAAGCGACCGGTGCCCGCCGAACACTTGTCGTTCATCACGAACTTCATGACCTTGCCCGACTTCAGCCCGATGGCCTTCGTGTCCTGCCCGCCGATATCCACCACGGTGCCGTCCTGGCCAAACAGCGCCCACGCGCCGCGCCCGTGGCACGTGATTTCCGTGACCACCTTGTTGGCGAAGGGAACCGCGATGCGCCCGTAACCGGTGGCCACGACCGGCAGCGTCTCCACGTCAAAGCCCGCCTCGGAAAGCCGGCGGCGCACCTCTTCGGCAGCTTCAACGCTGCTATAACCAGTGGGAATGACAATCTTCGACAGGATGGAACTCGCCGCATCAACCACCACCGCTTTGGTGGCCGTCGAACCGATGTCGACGCCGATGCCCGCCGCCGAAGAGTCCCTCGCCTCCTCGGAAACCTGTTCGCCGTTGCCCGCCATGAGTTCCTCCCTCTATCAACAAAGGAGCGCGAAGGCCCCGCCGCTATCGAAATCATCCAAGGGAAGGCGCCCGCGCAACCGAAACGATGCCGCGCGGGCGCCTTTTGCTCCTACCTTAGCAGAACCGATCGCGCGTCGCGTCGATTTGCCGCTCGAGTTCAACGATGCGCTGATACGCCAGGCCCTCCGCTTCCGCCAACGACTCGAGCCGCGCCCGATCGGCGCATTCGATAAGCAGGCTCGACCCGCACTCGGACCGAGCCTGCCTTGGCGTCGGCGACACGCGCGCGCCGACGCCGGCGCGCCGGGCGGCCTCATAGAGCGCCAGCGCGTCGGTGTAGCCGTCGAACAGCACGTAGCACGCCAAGTTCGACCGCGTGGCCACGGCTTAGCCCAGCATCTCCACGAAAGCGCCGATGCGCGTGCGCAGCTGCTCGGCGTCGTTGTCGGTGTAGTCGGTTTCCAGGCCCAGACACGGAATGCCCTCGGCCTCGAGAGCCTTAGCGACCGAAGACTTCTCCACATCGTAGAGCGTGCAGAACTTCAGGTTCACGTCGATGACGCCGTCGACGTGGTAGGCGCGCGCCAGGCGGATGATGTCCTCGATGCGGCCAGGGTTGGGCGTGAAGCAGGCGCAGTTGTTCTTCATGTAGCGCTCGGAAAGCGCCTGGAACTGGCCTTCGAGCGTGGTTGCGCTCTCGTCAACCTCATGCTCGAAGTAACGCGTGCCGGTGCACATCTCCTCGCACACGACCGCCGCGCCCGAGGTTTCGATGATGTGATGCAGCTTCCAGTTCGGAATGGCGAGCGGCGTGCCGGTGAGCAGGATGCGCTTGGTGCCGGCCGGGAAGACGCTCACGCCGTCGGCGACGCGCTGCTCGAGCTCGTCGGCGAGCTTGTTGGCCATCTCGGCGCAGCGCACCGGGTCGTCGAAGAACGCGATCTGAGTCATGAGCAAGGCATCCTTGCCGGAAATGGGGATGCAGTTTTCGGCCTTGCGCGTCTCGTACACGCGGGCAAGCGCACGACGTTTGGCGTTGACGGTCTTGATGGCCGCGGCGAGGTTGTCCACCGTCAGCTCATGCCCAGTGAACTCCTCGACCGTCTTCGCGAAGTCGGCAATCTCGCCAGCCCACTTCTGAATGTCCTTCGGGCGCTTCATCTGCGGCATATCCATGACATAGGTGGTCTTGTCGGCGCCGAGGATCTCGTAGGCCTTCTTCTTGCCGTCGCAGGTGGTCTCGCCCACGTACATGTCGGCCACGCCGAAGTACGGGCACGTATGGCCGAAATGCGCGCCGAGCGACGCCTTCACGAGCGGGCACACGCCGGTGGGGAGCACCTTTTCACCCGCCGGCACCCAGAACTGGCTGCCGCCGCACAGCCCCGTGACCGCACCGCCGCACGCGATGACGATCTCGTCGGGAACATAGACGCAGAAGGTGCCGAACACTTTGCCGCCGGCCTCTTTGAGCTCGACGAGCTCCTGCGGGCGGATGCCGTGGATGTCGCTGACCACGAAGTCGTAGAAGGCCATGTTCTCGGGACGGTTTTCCTGGGAAAGATACACGTCGCCGAACGCCTGCGGCAGCACCGCGCAGAGCTGGTCGTGAGTCTCCAAGTCCATGCCAAGGCTTTTCCAAAGGTCGTGACGGTCGGTCATGATGCCTCCTTTTCGGGCCCGGCGCCCCCGCGCCTTTTCGGCCCCTCGTCTTGTAAAGGCGACGCACGTGGCGTCGCAACTAGCGCCCAAACGTCAAGCTTAGGCGGAAGCGAAGCAATGAAAACAGAAGATTCCGGGCAAAACGGCCCGGTCGAAGTGACGAACGCCGCAGAATCGCGTTCGATTGGATGTAGGGTTCACTATAGCACGAACCGATAACGCCGAGACGACGCGGCGGCGAAGGAATGCGGAGGTTGGCGCCACCGCACAGCTTTACGCCTATAATTGCAAGGCTATCGCTACGCCCTGAGCGTAGGATGTGCGCACGGCCCGGAAAACGTCCTTGAAGGATTTCATCAATGAATGCAGAACAGATCGTCGAACAGGTAGTCGCCAAGCTTGGAGGCGCGCGCAACATCAGCTGCGTCACCAATTGCATGACGAGGCTGCGCGTCGCCGTGCGTTCGGAGGCCGATGTCGACGAATGCGGGCTTGGAAGCGCGCCGGGCGTTATGGGCGTCGTGCACGACCGGCCCGGCTCCTACGAAATCGTGGTAGGCCCCGGAACCAGCAGGAAATGCGCCGACATCTGCCATGAGATGGGCCTGCCGGCATCCGCAACGGGCAACAACGATTGGAAAGCGAACAAGGCCGCTCACGAGCAGGCGCAGCGGGGCAACCGCCTCAAGAGCTCCCTGAAAGTGTTCGCCGACATCTTCGTGCCGCTTATTCCCGGAGTTATCGTGGCAGGCCTCTGCGCAGGCTTCGCCTCCCTGCTCACCCAGCTTGTTCCCGACTATGCCGACATCATCGGATGGAACTTGCTCTACAAGATGCTCGTGCTCATCAACGTCTCGTTCATGACTTACATCACCGCCTGGGCGGGCTACCGCGCGGCCGAGCGTTTCGGGGGCACGCCCATCCTAGGCGGCATGCTCGGCATGATCACCACGCTATCGGGCATCAACGAGATAGCCCAAGCGTTGGGCCTCTACGACAGCGATGTTCCGCTCAACTCGGTGCTGTTAGCGGGAAAAGGCGGCATTCTGGCCGTCGTCTTCGGCGTCTTCGTCATGAGCATCATCGAAAAGCGGCTGCGCAAGAAGATGCCCGCCAACCTCGACGTCGTCTTCACACCGCTTGTGACCATGCTCATCTGCGTGGTGCCGTATGTCCTTATCATCATGCCCGTCTTCGGCTACGTCTCCAGTGGAATCGCATGGGCCATGGGCGAGGTTTGCATGTCGGAAAACGTATGGGTGCGGGCGATCACGGGCTTTATCGCCGCCGCCGTATTCCTACCGCTCGTCGCCTGCGGCATGCACTACGGAATCATCGCGCTGTACACGGTGCAGCTCCAGCAGCTCGGACACATCACGCTCTACCCCGCTCTGGCCATGGCGGGCGCCGGGCAGATCGGCGCAGCGTTGGCCCTGTACCTGAAAGCCAGGCGCCTCAAGCATGAAAAGCTCTGTGCGGTCATCGAAGGAGCGCTGCCCGCAGGGCTTTTGGGCGTGGGCGAGCCGCTCATTTACGGAGTGACGCTGCCCATGGGCACGCCTTTCCTCACCGCAGGTCTTGGCGCCGGTTTCGGCGGCGCTTTCGTGATGGTTTGCCAGGTAGCCTCAACCACCTGGGGACCGTCGGATCTTCTGGGTTGCTTCGTGATGACCGCAGGCGAAGAAGGTCCGCTCATGAGCGTCGCGATGTACCTCGTAGGCCTGATCATCAGCTATGTAGCGGCTTTCATCATCACCAACGCGACCATACGTGACGATGACGTGGCCCAAGCCCTCGGCGGAATCGCGCCCGAGGCAGGCGAAGAGGGCAGCGTTTCGGACAACGGAACCGAACCTGCTCACGGTGCTCGACGCCACGTGAAGCATGGCGAGGCGCTGCACCTTCCCCGAGTCCACGAAACGGGCAGCGCCACCTTCGAGCACGTCGTGTGCGACCCGGCGGGCATGCATGCCCGGCCCGCGGGCGAGCTTGCGCGCGCGGCGTCTGGCTTCGAGGCCGATATCGTTGTGGAACATGCGGGGCGCACGGCCAGCGCCAAAAGCGTCGTCGAGCTAATGCTGCTTGAGGCTAGCGCGGGAGATGCGCTCACCGTGCGCGTCACGGGCCCCGACGCCCAAAAGGCCGCAGGCGTGCTGAAGCACCTCATGAACGAGAAGCTGTAGGAGGGACCCCGTGAAAACCATAAGCTGCAACGTTGCCCAGAAGGGATTTTTCGCCGGGCCCATACACTGCATTTCAGAGGGCCAGGCTCGCGAAATGCGCGCGACCGGCAGTGAGGCCGACGAGTTCGAACGCCTCCATGCCGCAATTGATTTCTTCAAGAAGAGCGTCGAGCGTCACCCAGCTGAGGGCGAAAACGCCGATATCCAACAAACCGCCCTGTCCATCCTGGCCGACAAGACCTTCATCGACAAGGCCGAACGGGGAATAAAGGACCGCGGGCTGAGCGCGGCCCAAGCGGCGCGCGCTGCCGCCGATGAGCTCGCAAGCGAATTCGCCAACCTGAAATCGGAATACCTGCGTGCGCGTCAAGACGACGTACACGGCGCGGGCGAGCGGCTCGCGGACATCCTGGAGGGGAACGACGACGCCCCTTTTAAGCGTTGCGCCGTCTGTGCAACGAACATCAGCCCCGCTCAGCTTATCGGCATACCCGAAAATCTCATCGGAGCGCTGCTCACCGAGCAGGGCTCGGCAAACTCACACGCCTCGATCATGGCGGGAAACCTGGGAATTCCCTATCTTTTCGGAAACGCCGAAGCGATCGCCGAAGCGAGGCGGGGCTCGTTCATCATCGTGGACTCCGAAGCTAAAACCGTCACCATCGACCCCGACGAGCCCACACGCACGACCGCTCTTGAGCGCATGGCCACGCTGCGCACCGAACGTGCCCACGCGCAAGCCCAGGCGCGCGCCGCAGCAAATGCCCCTCGCCGCACGAAGGTCTGCGCCAACATCGAAGGCCCCTGGGATGTTGATGCGCTGGTTGCGGCAGATCCCGACGGCGTGGGCCTGTTCAGAACGGAGTTTCTTTTCATCGGGCGCGACGAGGCGCCCAGCGAGGACGAGCAGTACGAGGCCTATACGACCGTTCTAGAAGCTATGGCGGGAAAAGAGGTCGTCATTCGCACCATGGACGTCGGATCGGACAAAATTGCCCCCTGGCTCAAACTTCCCGAAGAGTCCAACCCGGCGCTGGGACTGAGAGGCGCGCGCGTCTCGCTTGAACGCCCCCCTTTGTT
>CAVHFC010000010.1:0-17484 GCA_963635025.1 Eubacterium sp. CAG:786 | reverse complement strand
CCTGATAGAGCTCGGCGTCGACGAGCTTTCGGTGCCCGTCCGCAAGGTGGAGGCGACAAAGCAGCTGGTGATCGAAGCCGAGGCTAGTTTGCGCGAGGCTCGCACCGACAACGCCGATTCCAAGGAGGGCTTGTGCGGCACTTGCACCGCAGAGCGCTCGCCTTCGTCGGCGGCGTCCACCTGCGAGCTAGCCGCTCCAGCCGACGGTGAACTGGTGAGCATGGAAGAGATTCCCGACAAGGCGTTTTCCGACGGCAGCTTAGGAGAGTGTTTCGGGGTGATTCCCGATGCCGGCGACGTCCACGCACCGATTGCCGGCACCGTCGTCCAGGTGGCCCAAACGCGTCATGCGCTCACGATTGCAGCAGACGACGGTACGCAGGTTCTCGTGCACGTCGGGCTGGGCACCTCAGCCCTTGGCGGAAAGCCCTTCAAACTCCATGTGTCTCAAGGCCAGCGCGTCGAGACCGACCAGCTTGTGCTGACGACCGACCTGCACACCATCGAGGACGCAGGGCTTTCCACGATGATCGTAGTGGCCGTCTTGCCTTAAAGCGCGACAACCAGGCGCGGCACTATTTACGCCGTGGCGAGAAACGAACGTTGCCAGGGCGCACGCAAACGGGCTTACGCTATACTTTTCAGAAATTACCGCATCAGCCCCCGACCAGGACAAGGAATCGATGAGCGAACAGGGAAACATACCGGATTCCCCCGTCAACGATGGCGACCGCATTCGGCTGACCACGCTCACCGATAAAGGCGGTTGAGCGGCGAAATGGGGTCCGGGTGACCTCACGGAAATCTTGAAGGGCATCGCGCCGGCCATGCCCGACCCGAACATCCTGCTCGGGTTCGACACCGCCGACGACGCCGCCGTCTACCAGGTCGACGAGGAAAACGCCGCCGTGCTCACGCTCGACTTCTTCACGCCCGTAGTCGACGACCCGTACGAATACGGCGCCATCGCCGCGGCCAACGCGCTTTCCGACGTGTTCGCCATGGGGGCGCGGCCCGTCACCGCACTGAACATCCTGGCATTCCCCAGCTGCCTGGGCACGGACGTGGTCGGCGAGGTCATTCGCGGCGGCGCCGACAAGGTGCGCGAAGCCGGGGCGTTCGTGGTCGGCGGGCACTCCATCGAAGACGACGAGCCGAAGTACGGCTTATCGGTGTTCGGACTGGTGCATCCGAAGAAAATGGTGAAAAACGGCGGCGCGCTTCCCGGTGACGTGCTGTTCTACACGAAAACGCTCGGCACGGGCATCATGAACGCCGCACTGCGCGCGGGGCTGAAAACCGACAGCGACCTGCGTCCGGTTATCGACGGGATGATGGAGCTCAATCGCGCCGGCGCCGAGGCGGGCTTAGCCGTCGGCATGCGCGCCTGCACCGACGTGACGGGGTTCGGCCTTGCCGGGCATCTGCACGAGATGGTCGACGCGTCGGCGTGCGCGGTTGTGCTCGACTGGCAGGCATTACCGTTGTTCGATGGTGTCTACAAGCTATCGTGCGACTACTGCCGCCCGGGCAAGACCTTCGGCATCATCGACTGGGCAAGCGAGTTCGTCATGCAGGGTGATCTGGACGACTTCGAGTTCGACAACCGCATGGGCGTGCTGTGCGACCCGCAAACATCCGGCGGGCTTTTGGTGGCGGTGCCACCGGAGATGGCCGATACGTTCGTGCGCGAGTTCGACTTGCGCACCGGCCGCACACCGTCGCGCATCGGCGAGTTCATCGACGGGAAACCGGGAACCATCCAGGTGAAGTGGTAAGAGAAAACGGCGGGCCGCCTGACAGCAGGCGGCCCGAAATCCATTCAAGCTAATACAACTCGACGATGTCCACTGCCGCGAAAGGCAGCCCTTCCGCTTCAAGCGAAGCTTTTACGGCCGCAACGTCGCCGTCAGGAGCACACCAGGCAAGGCCGCAGCCAGCGGAAATCTCGGAGGGGACCGGAATCATCCGGCCTGCAATGCTTCCCGCGTCGGCGGCAGCTTGCACGGCCATCGCGTCGGCCGTGCTTGAAAACGTCACGACCGCATGGGGCGTTTTCTGTCGCACGCGCGCTCCTTACGGGCGAACGACGACGCGCGCCTCAAGCTGCTTTTGCGCGATGACGTACATGTTCGTGACCTCGCCCACGGCAAGCTTCTCGGTAAGCCCATAGTGGTTCAGGCAGGTACCGCAGCTGAAGATCTCGACGCCGGCCTCGGCGAGCTTCTGCAAGTCCTCGAGCACGGGGCTTCCCTCGACCGTAAGCTTCACGCCGCCGTTGTATGCGAGGATGACCTGCGGCAACTCGTCCTGCTGCGTGAGCGCGAAGGTGAAGGCCTTCATGAGCGTGGCGCCGAGCACATCGTCGCCCGTACCCATGAACTCGCTCGACAGCACGACGACCTTATCGCCGGCCGGCACCAGCTCGCCGCAACCAGCCTCCACTGCAGCCTCCTCGCCCGTCTTGGTGAACACGACGGCGAACTCAGCCTCGCCGCGCTCCTCGCTTGCGGTAGCAAGCTTCAGCGACTTGCCAAGGTTCTCCAGGTTGTGCATGGCCGTCTTGTTGTCGACCACCACCTCAAGCTCGCCAGCGCCCATCGCGCCAAGCGCCTTCTTCGCGTTGACCACCGGAAGCGGGCACGCCATGCCCTTGCAATCGAGCTTTTCCATGTCATCTATCCTTTCCGCAGCTTAAAAGCTGCCATCAAACGTGATCGACGCGTTTCTGATCACGTATTACACCGTTTTACACCGGAGGCCGCCAGTAGCCGGCCTGCCCCGCTACAGCATCTCGATGAATGCCGCCAGGCGCGTTTCCACCTGCCCGGCATCGTTGGTCGAATAATCGGTTTCCAGCTTCATGTAGGGCACGCCGTGCTCCTCGCAGGCCGCCTGCACCTTCACCGCTTCGATATTGAACGTGTGGCAGGCCTGCAGCACCACTTCCACGACGCCGTCGACCTTGTACTTGTCCACCATCTCCATCATATGCTCGATACGCCCGGCGTTCGGCGACATGACCGAACAGTTGATCTTCAGGTAGCGATCCGAAATGGCGCGCAGGATATCGGGCGCGTCGGGGTCGACGAGCATCGACTGCGTGCGCTCGCCCGAGCAATCGTCAAGCGCCACGATGACGCCGCCGGCGCGCTCGACGGTCATGCCAACCTTCTGGATGACGCCGCCGGTGGGGCAGCCGGTGAGCATGATGCGCTTCGCACCGGCCGAAACGGGCCGCTCCCCCGCCTCGTAGGCGCTGCGGCGAGCAGCCGCAAGGTTCTCCAGCGTTTCGGCGTACTGGTCGACATCAAAGCTGAAGGTGGCCTTGAGCAGGGTCGCCATCAGCTCCACGCCGCTCATCGCGGGCGGCTCGAGCGCCTGCAGCGAATACAGGTCGCACATGGCGCGCCGGATGCGATTGCGCTTGCGCACCGCCTCGCGCAGCGCCTCGTCGGTGATGGTAACGTTAAAGCGGTCTTCCAGCTCCTCTTTCAGCAGCTTCGCTTCTTCATACCAGATATCGGCCGAATAGCTGCGCGTTTGGCTTTGCGGCAGCTGCATCACATGCACCGGCTTGATGTCGGCAAGCAGCTCGTACATCTTCTTCTTGCCATCGCACGTGGTTTCGCCAAGCACCATGTCGCTGAAATAGGTGAAGGGGCATTTGTTCGTCAACGCGAAACCGTAGGTGCCCTTGATGAGCGGGCAGAGATTTTTCGGCAGCACCGTTTCCGCATCGGGGATGGTCTCGTTGTTCATGCCGCACAGCCCCACCGCGGCAACGCCGGCCGCATCAAGCAGCTCAAGCGGGCTGTACGAGCACAGATACCCCGCAAGCCGCCCGCCGTTTTGCTTGTAGTTCATGGCGGCAACGAAGCTGGCGCGGCGCGCCTCGTCAAAGCTTTCGTAAATTGAGGGAAGATCGGTGGGAACGGCAGGTTCGGGGCTGCAAGGCGCCTCAGTGGCAGCCGATTCGGTCGCATCGGTTTTCTCGGGATGTGTCTGAGCATCGGTTGGAGCGTCGGTCATGATTGCGCGCATCCTTTCTCGTCTGGGATTTTTCGCCGAAAAGAGCACCGCGACGGCAGAGCGCCGACGAGGCGGGAAGGAGGCGGCAGAGGCAGAAATGCGCGCCTTTTGCCTGAAGTATAGCCCTCCGCGCACCGCCGGCGGGCGGCAATCGACGAAGTTGCGCGAAAGGTCCGCGCGGGGTTCGCTATACTGCATGATGAAACACCGAGAGATGAATCGAATGAACCCGAATGGCCGCGTCCTTCGGGCAATGCACGGAAAGAGGCCTCATGGCAACAGCCCCCAACACCGCCGCACTGCGGCAGCTTCCCCAGGTCGAAGAGCTTCTGCACGCACCGCAGATCCAGGCGATTCAAGCGCTTGTTCCCCGAGAGATACTCGTCGAGTGCGCGCGCAAGAGCATCGATTGCGCGCGTCAGCGCATCTTGACGGGCGAGGCGGACAAGGTTGACGCGACCGCCATCGCCGATGCCGCCTGCACAAGCGCGCTCGCGAACCTGAGACCGAGCCTGCGACGCGTGATCAACGCAACCGGGGTGGTGTTGCATACCAACTTGGGGCGCAGCGCGCTTGCCGAGGAAGCCGTTGCGGCGGTCACCGAAGCCGCACGCGGTTATTCGACGCTGGAATACAGCACGGATGCCATGGCGCGCGGCAGCCGGCATAACCACGTGGAGCATCTAATTTGCAGCTTGACCGGCGCTGAAGCGGCCATCGCCGTGAACAACAACGCGGCTGCCGTCATGATGGTGCTTTCCGAGTTCGCCCGGGGGCACGAGGCTGTCGTCAGCCGAGGCGAACTGGTGGAAATCGGTGGAAGCTTCCGCATTCCCGACATCATGGCGCAATCCAACGCAACCATGGTGGAGGTCGGCACCACGAACAAGACGCACGCCGTCGACTACGAGCGCGCGCTCACCGACGACACGGCGATGCTGCTCAAGGTGCACCCGTCGAACTACCGCCTGGTCGGTTTCACCGAAAGCGTGAGCAAAAGCGACCTGCGGCGCATCGCCGACACCGATAATGCGCGCCGCGCGAAGAGGGCAGCCGCCGGCGAAGAGGGCGCCGCTGTCGAGCCCGTGCTCGTATACGAAGACCAGGGATCGGGCGCCTTCATGCGCCTCGACGTCTTCGGTGAATACGCTGAGCCGACGGTGCGCGAATCGCTTTCCGCAGGATGCGACCTCGTGTCGTTTTCCGGCGACAAGCTGCTCGGCGGCCCGCAGGCCGGCATCGTCGTCGGGCGTCGCGAGCTGATCGATCGCCTGAAGAAAAACCCGCTCGCCCGCGCGATGCGTCTGGACAAGATGACGCTCGCGGCGCTCGAAGCGACCCTGCGCATCTACCTGGACCCCGAAGAGGCGCTCAAGAAGATCCCGACGCTGCACATGCTCACCGAACCCGCCGAATCGGTGAAGGAGCGCGCGGGCGCGCTTCTGCACGCGCTGCGCAAAAAGGTCACGGCGCGCCAAGCGCATCTCGAGGTTGTCGAGGAAACGGGGCGCGCAGGCGGCGGATCGCTTCCCATGTGCGACATCGACACCTACTGCGTGCGCATCGAGCTCAAGTGCGGCTGCGCGCAGGATTGCGAACGATTCCTGCAGCAGAAGCGCCGCATCCCTATCATCGGACGCATCAAGAAGGAAGCGGTGCTGCTCGACGCGCGCACCATCGAGGCGAACGACATTCCCGAAATCGCCGAAGCTATCGGCGCTTATTTCGAAGAAGCCGCCGCGAGCAAGGAGGCCTAACGTGGAAAACGGCGAAGAGCTTGTCGCAAACGACCTTATCCTCGGAACCGCCGGGCACATCGACCACGGCAAATCGTCGCTGGTCTTGGCCTTGACCGGAACCGATCCCGACCGTCTTGCGGCCGAAAAGCAGCGCGGCATCACCATCGAGCTTGGATTCGCTCAGCTTGAGCTGCCCGGCGGCGAGAAGATGGGCGTCGTCGACGTGCCCGGGCACGAACGATTCGTGCGTCAGATGATCGCGGGATCCACCGGCATCGACGTCGCGCTTCTGTGCATCGCCGCCGACGATGGCGTCATGCCGCAAACCGAGGAGCATCTTGCGGTGCTTTCGCTTTTAAGCATTCCCACCTGCGTCGTCGCGCTCACGAAGGCCGACTTGGTTGACGAAGAGTGGTGCGGATTCGTTTCCGAGGAGATTCGAGGGCGCCTTTCGAGCACGCCCTATGCCGACGCCGAGATCGTCGCATGCTCAAGCAGAACCGGGCAGGGGCTCGACGAGCTTCGAGGGGCCATCGGGCGCGCCGCGCAAGCCACGAAAAAACGCACGGCGAGCAACGCCTTCCGCCTTCCTGTCGACCGATCGTTCGTCATCAAGGGAGCCGGCACCGTCGTCACGGGCACGCTGTGGAGCGGACAGGTTCGCGTCGGCGATGAAGTGGAGATACTGCCTGCCGGCACCAAAACGCGCGTGCGCTCCATCCAGGTGCATGGGCAGGCGGTCGAAGCTGCGGGGTCGGGTCATCGCACGGCGCTCAATCTCAACGGCGTCACCACCGACGAGGTGCGCCCGGGAGACATGCTCGCAACGCCCGGATCCTTACGCCCGAGCGATCACTTCGACGTGGATATCACCTATCTGGGAATTCCCGGCAGCGACAAGGCACTTGAAAGCGGCGCGCGCGTGCACGTGGCGCACGGCACGCGGGAAGTCATCGGGCGCGTGCTGCTCATGGATGGCGACAAGCTGGCCCCTGGCGGCAAGGCGCTCGCACAGATCCGCACCGAAGAGGACCTTGCCGTAGCGCGCGGCGACCGCTTCATCATCCGCTCCTACTCCCCCGTCCACGTGATCGGCGGCGGAGAGGTGCTGCGAGCCCATCCCCGCCGTTCGACGAACCTAACGCAGGGGGAAGAAGCACTCGTCAGCGCGCTGCGAGCGGGGGACGCTGCAGCAGCCGCCGCTGCCGTCCTCAACGAGTCGGCCTACCCGCTTACCGCAGTCGACATCGCGCGCGCAGCCGACTTGAGCGCCGATGCAGCACACGAAGCGCTCGACGAGCTTTCCCGTGACGGCAAGACCGTAAGAGTGCCTTCCGGCAGCCAAAGTTCCGGAAAGCAGGCCGAAGGTGACAACGATGGGTCCGCCCTGTTCGCCACCAAGCGCATGCTGCAGAAAATGGATGCAGCGCTGGAAAACGCGCTTTTGAAATTCCATGCCGAAAACCCCGCCGCAACCGGCATCTCGAAGGAATCGCTGCGCAGCTCGCTAGCGCCTACGTGCGCGCCGGCCGCCTTCGATGCGCTCGTCGCCCACGCCGCCGAGGCCGGACGCATCGTTCGCGACGGTGGGCAGATCAGCCACCCTCAGGCTGGCGCGGGAGCTCGAAAGCTGGAGGAGCGCACCGCCGAGCGCCTGCTCGGCCTGCTTGAACAAACAGGCCCCACTCCACCTGCGACGAAGGATCTGCTCGCTCAGGTCGAAACAACACCGCAGGTAGGATACAAGGCGCTCGGATCGCTCGAGCGTGCAGGTTCGGTGGTGAAGGTAAGCGATGAGTTCTATTTCGCGCAATCAAGCATCGACGCGCTTGCGAAGGCGGTACGCGAAAAACTTGCCGCTGGCCCCGCATCGGCAGCTGATTTGAAAGACGCCATGGGCACTTCGCGCAAGTACGCCATCCCGCTGCTCGAGCACTTCGATTCCATCGGGCTCACCCGTCGTGCCGGTGACAGGAGAGAACTTGCCGAATAAGCGAATTGCAGGTTTGATTCCACCGAATTACGGTAGAATCAACTGTTGCTGTCGCACAAACATATTGGAGATGGATGGGTCCTGGTGGGCCCCGCGGCCTTCAAAGCCGTTGTGAGGCGCGCAGAACGTCTTGGGTGTGTTCGATTCGCACGCATCTCCGCCAACAAACAAGCAAAGCTCCTCATCACGAGGGGCTTTTTAGTTGGGAGCTTTCGCCCGCTGCAGGCAAAATGGCGAGCGCCTTACGGCGCACTAGGACGGGCTGAGCTGTCGCTCTGCCCCACGAATTTTGGTCGCCAGGGCAACCCAACGTCAGATTTTTGTAGGCGCGAGGCATGACTCGCGCATCAATCGTTCAGCGCCGTCAGGCGCGTCACATATCCCAACGTATCAGTTACCTATCGTCCCCGAGATACCGCTCATAATCCCGATAAGAGCGACCGCGACAGCGGCGACAACGAAGATAAGCAGCAGACGTTTCGCAAAGCTACAAGCAGCAAAGCGGGGAAACAGCTCTCGCAACGGGCGCGGGTCGCACAGCGCAAGCGCAGGAGCGGACAAGAGCAACCAGATCGACAGGTACTGGATAACGCGCGGGACAAAAGGCATGTTCGCCGCATCGCCCGCCGGAAAGAGACACCCTACAAGGCACATCAGTAGCAACAGCAGGCTCGCCCCCGCAAGAACGACGTCCCATACGACCCCTGCCCGCAAAAGCGGAGCGGCAAGCCCCTTACCGTTTTCGAGCACCGAAACCGAAGCGCCCTCTTCCCCACCCGACGCATCAACAAGCTTACAGGCGACGCAGGCCCGCTCGAAAGCGCGCTTCAAAGCAAAGGCGGAAGAGTAGCGCGAAACGGGATCGAACGCCGTCGCCGTAAGAACGACCTCGCAAATCTCCTCGGGCACCTTGCGCTCCCGCAGCAGCCGTGCCACGTCGGACGAATCGGGAACCTGACCGACGATCAGGTAAAACAGCAGCATACCCAAAGCGTACACATCGCTGCGCACATCGGTCTGACCGAATCCGAACTGCTCGGGCGGCGCAAACCCACGCGTGCCGAACTTCACGGTGTCGACCGATGCCTCGCTGCTGAACAAGCGGGCGATCCCCAAGTCGATAAGCACGACCGTTCCCGCCGAGCACATGAGGTTGCTCGGCTTGATGTCGCGATGGATGAGTGCCGGCGAAAAGCCTTCGTGCAGCTCTCTTACCGCTTCGCACGCGCCCGGGAACAGTTCGAGCGCCAGCTCAAGGGAAGCACCGCGAGCATATACGATGTCGTCGAAGGTTTTCCCAGCGACGAATTCCATGACCACAACGCAATCCTCCCCCGCTTCATAGCAATCGATGATGCGGGGCAGGTGCACAAAGCGAGCGCCTTTTTGCTGCGAGTCGAACACGCAGCTCCACGCCGTGCCGATGCCATCTACCTGGCGAAACGTCTTGCGTACGAACGGTCCGAGCTCCGAACCGTTCGCACCGACGAAGAACACACGTTCCGTGCGCTCGAATTCACTGGCTTTCAACACGCAATCGACGCGATAGCACTCGTCGCGCTTCAGGGATTCTAGGTTGTGTTGCAATTCGTCGATCATGGGTTTCATGGTAGCAAAAGCAAACCCGGCGCGCCCGAAGGCGAACCGCCGCTAGCAGATGGTAGCTTCCCCGAAGCGGAAGAGCTCTTCGTCGGTCTTATGCAGGCCGTATCCGTGCGAAAGGCAGAAGATGATGATGGCGTCGCGCTTGTTCTTGCAGTACAGCTCGTTGTGACCAGCCGCCTTCAACACGCGATTCGCCTCGCGCAAAGAGCACGACAGGGCGAAGATGAGCTGCAAGACTTTATCGCGCGAGGCTTTGCGCTGACCCTTGAAGATCTGATAGCCGAACGTGGCATCGAGACCCGCCGCGCGCACGACATCGGGCCTTTTGAGGCCTTTTTCGTCAGCGAGCTGCGTGAGATAGCTTGCGAGGTCGCGCTCCACGAACGCATGCTCGCAGGCATAGGCCGCCGCCGTCGGCGCATCAAGCAGCTCGTCAAGCAATTCCTCGGTCAAAGGCTCTTCCACGCGGCGCATCCCTTCCGCCATCGGCATTCATCCACGGAATGCCATTGTAGCGGAAGGGACGCCGCAGAAACGTGATGTGTGGCAAACGGCCTAAAGACTAGCCAACAACCCAGGTCACATTGTTCTTGTCGCTCATAATGGAGGGCGCATAAATAACCTTCGTAATTTGGCCATCGAATTCAATGATGCCCGTCACGCTTCCTCCAGGTGCCAGCGTGCCGTAGCTCAAGCGCATAGACGAATCCGCCGCATCGCCACCGAACTGATACGATTCGTCTCGCTGTGCACCTTGGGGATCTTGAGCCTTCCAGTCATACCCGTTGAAGCTCACCGTATCGTTGCCCGTATTCGTATACGTTACCGAGACGCTCGCAAACTCCTCCCCACTGTAGTTCGCAAGGCCATTGGTGACGGAGTTGACAGTAACCGCCAAGCCATTGCTCATGGTTGCCGTCGTTCTAACTGAAAGATCTTCCCTGTTCTGAGAAGACTCCGCCTCACTCGACGCGGTTGATGAGTCCGACTGCGAAGTAGACGACAAGGAAGGACCGGATGTTGCATCATCGAAGGCCTTCGAGTAGAGACTTTGCGTGGCAAGCACGATCACAACGGAAACAATGCATATGACCAAACCAGCAATCGAAAGCCCCTTCCCCTCCTTCGTACCACGAACGCACGCAACAACACCAATGGCAGCGAACACGAATCCGATCACGGCCAAAAAAGCTGAGAAGTTGTTGATTATGGGCAAAAATGACGTGGCAAGGGCAATCAAGCCGATCACGAAACCGGCTATCCCCATCGCAGACTTGCCCTTCGGAGCAGTCTGAGTCGAGACGTTGTCTTCCATGCTTTTCCTTTCCCTCGAAAATCCCGCGTACGTGTGAACCAAATTCATGGTAGGGAAAGGACTGGGGCATTTCATTAGCTGGCAGCATGGATTGAGCACGAAAAAATGGGCCCCCGATTGGGACCCATTTCAGGATGATATTCGATTGAATGCAAGGCGGACCTTGCTCCATCGACTGATGCTACTGCTGAGCCGGACGCTGCTGGACCGACGGAACCGAAGCACGACGCTGCTGGCGCTGATTGCCGGCGGGGGTTGCGCAGTACGGGCAGACCGTCCAAGCCGGATCGAGCGCATGCCCACAGGAGGGGCACAGGTTCTTCAAGCGCTGGTGGCAGTTCGGGCACAGCACGTAGTCCGCCTCGACCGGGTAACCGCAGTTCGCGCATTCGCCGTATTGCATGAGCTGGCGTTGCTTGAGCGCAACCTCTAGCTCCTGCTCGTCGCGATCGATGAGCAGCATCGAGGGGCGAAGCAGGCAGTACGCGATAACGCCAAGCAGCGGGATAAGGGCCACGATGCCCCACACGTACCACAGCGTGCCGCGCTGGTAAGCGTCGCGGCAAACCCACACGATGGACAGGATGTACAGGATGACCAGCACCACGACGACGCCTGAAAGAGCCGCTTGAACCTGCGGCGTGATAAGCTGCGATAGCAAATCGCTCATGTTGTCCCCATTCTTCTTGGCTCAAAGACGCATGCCAGGCGCCCGTTGCACTCATCGCGCCTCCCCGCTTGATGCGGTTTGGTGCACATACAGCCGCACATTATAGCAAAGAGCGCAACAAGCACGCATTTATGCAGGCAAATTACGAAAACGAGCTGCCGGGCGGCAGCCGGGCGACGAGCGGGCGGCAGCCGGGCGGCATGCGATGACCGCTGGCTGCCTGAGGCGCAGCTGAGCGACCTACTTCAGAATGAGACCGAAAACAATGGCAACAACCGCAACGAAAATGCCAAGCACAGCGGAGAAGATGCGCAGGCCGGTGCTCATGGGCTTGTCCTCCCCGATATCCTTGCCACGGATGGCAACGCCGACAAGCGTCAGGCCGAACACGGCCCACGAAATGTTGTAGACCGCGTTAAAAGGCGCGACATCGCTGTCGATAACCCCGACCATATCGAGAATGGCGCTCAGCGCCACAACGATAAGCGAGAGGATCCAGATCCACCACAGCGGATCGCGCAAAGTGTTTTTAAACCAATTGGAATAAGACTTGTCGGACATGAGAGCTCCTTCACTCTAGCAGGTTCGCGAATTTGGCAAATATAAACCACTTCGCCAACTCTGTCCATGTCCTCGATAAAGGTTAACCCACAGCGTTTCCGCAGACCGATTGGCCGTCCGCATCGCAAGGCAGCTGATAGCGCACCTTCGTTGCGTCAAGCCCCAGCCCTTCGAGAAGATCGTGCGCGGCTTCGGCACCCTCGAAGCGAATGCTGCAGTCATCTTTTTTCGCGAAGGCGAGAAGCGGGATCGTCCCATACCACACGAGCTTGCGGTCGAAAACGGCAAGCCCCGGGCAGGCAAGCGATTCGCCCTCAACAAGGGAAAGGCCGGTTTTCGCGAACGCCGCGCGGGCTTCATCGCTCGCCTGCTTGGCGAGAACGCAGGTGACATCAACACCTCGGAGCTTGGCATCGGAAAGCGACCCGGCAAGCACCTCTACGGCCATCGCAGATGCGTAAGGCGCAGAGATCATGATGCAAGACGATGCTTCGGCGATATCGGCCGACAGCTTCCCCATCGCTTCGTCCCAGGCCACGAACGCAGCAGCGCCCTCTCCGGCCCCTTCGCAAGCAGGCATATCGACTTCATAGGCGAGCTTCGCGTAGGTTTTCAAGCGCTTCTTGTACATGCGCTCAAGCATCGGCTCCGTGGCATCGACGTAGTCGTAGATGACCACATCGGATTTCCCCTCGCTTACTCGATGGAGGCGTCCCGCCTGCTGCGTAACGGTTCCGTCCCAAGAAATCGGCGTTGCCAGAAACAACGTATCGAGCCGCGAAGCATCGAAGCCTTCGCCGAGGTAAGCCTCCGTCGCAACCAGCACCGCAGATCCCTCATCCATCGCCGCGACCGCAGCATCAAGGTTCTCACGACGCTGCCGCGCGGTTCCCTCGCCGACAAGCAAGTGGGTTTGCGCCTGCGCACTGTTCGATATGAGTTCGAAGAGAACCCGGGCATGCGCCTTGCGCTTCGTGAGCACGAGCGCACTACGACCTCGCCCAACGGCCTTTGCAACGTCCTTTGCGATGAAATCGTTTCGCGCCGCATGCTCACAGAGCTTGTCGAGAACCTGAGTGTAAGACGAGCCAGGCTCGCAACCAAGGCGAACCTGGGTCAGCCTCGGCTTTAAGATTCGCTTGAATCCCTGCTCCCTCGCCAGCTCCTTCGGGTCAATGCGGCAGCGAATGGGACCGCAGAGCATGTAAAGCGCGCGATCAAGGTGGTCTGAGCGGTTCGGCGTGGCGGAAAGCCCGTACACAAACTTCGCCGGCACCGCTTTCAAAATCAGTTCGAGCTGCGGCGCCGCAGCATGGTGGCACTCGTCGCAAATGACCATTCCGTAGCTTTTCACCAGCTCTTTTGCGCGAGGCTCACCTGTTTCGGGATCCTTTTCGACAAGGGATTGATAGGTCGCGATATCGACGATTCCCGAGATGCGGTTTTTCCCACCGCCAATTTGCCCGATGACGGGCCTCTTGCGTTTGCTCGGCTTGCCGGAAGGCGTAAGAAGGGGTTTGCCGGGGTGCTCGATGGCGAGGAATTCGGCGAGTCTGCAAGCCCACTGCGTCGCAAGCGCCGTATTCGGCACGATGACCAGCGTCGACGTGCTTGCGCGCGCGATAAGCCATGCCCCGATGACGGTCTTTCCAAAGCCCGTTGGCGCCGAGAGGATGCCGTTTTCGTACCTGACCAACCGATCGGCCGCCTCGCGCTGACCTGGCCTCAACTCCCCGGTGAATTCGACGGAAAAACGGTTTCCCACCTGCCGTTCGTCGCGCATGGAATACCCGACTTGATACCCATTGAGCATGTCGGTCAAAGATCGCTTGCACCCACGCGGCAACGCGATGAAGCCTTCTCGGGTTTCGCCGAGATATGCGATGCGGGGAGTTCCGTAGACTGAACGATGCAACGCTTGGCGCCTGAAGAATTCCGGGTTGGAAAACGCTGCCATGCGCTTGATGCGTTGCGCGGCCCGAGGGCTCAAGCCTTGCTCGGGAACGTAGATCATGTCGGCCTCGACAATAACGAGCGCTTTCGGAAAATCATCTGGCGAAAGAGGTTCCACTGGCTTGCGCTTCCACGGTTCAGATTCGCTTTTCAAGGCGCCCTGGGCGCCATCTGCCGATGGCGCAACAACCGCTTGCACGGTTTGCTCGGAAAGCTTGCGCACCCGAGAAAGATACAACCACTGGTCGGGGTACGCTTCGAAAGCATCGTTGACGAAGACGCTGTTGCCGCTGCGCTGAGGCTGACCCTGGAGAGGTGCTGCGATGAGGTTGCCAAAGCCGCCGGTGGGAATCGTTTCCTGAGCAGGGAACATACGATCGAACGCATCGAAACCGACCGAATTGCTTAGCGTCATGGCTTCCTCGATGAGGGCATTGCCGAAAGCGCGTGCCAGCTTCGCGCTGATCGCAGTTTCGAAGAAGAACCAGATATGCCCGCCGCATCCCGAACGCGATCGCTCAACATGCGTCTCGATGCCTCGGGCGCGGGCGGCGGCGCGAACGGCCTTAACGGCCGCCTCCCAACCTTCATCATCGAAATCGAGTACGAGCAGGTGCGTCTTTGAGTCACCATCGAGGACATAGAGGCCAACGACATCCCGCAAACACTCATCTTCGCCTTTGAAATGCCTGATGAGGATCCTGTCATCAAGAGGAAAGAACGCTTGCTGCGAGCAATCGGCGCATCCGACTTTCTTTCCCGACACACGCGGGCAGACGCCGCGATGCCATTCGTTTGCGCACGCCGGCGCATAGCCAATACCACCGTCGCGTTTGCGGTAACCATGAGCATGGACATCCTGCCGACCGCAAAAGAGCGAGCGATACAGCGCAAGCTTTTCCTGGGTAGAGCTTTGCGAGGTGACGATGCCGGATTCGCGCGCGCCCTCGAAAAACTCCGTCGCCGCGGAAAGCCATCGGCTTTCAGGGACGTAGCGATCTTCGGAGTTGCAGGGAGCGCCCTCCGCGCGGCAGAGCACAATGCGTTCGCCCTCGCCCACAACTGCCGGGTTCACCGTCTTCGCGTAAACGTAAAGATCACCAGCCAAGAACGCATATTTAGGAACGGTTTCGCCCATTGGCCCTCCCGAGTGTCCAACGATGGATGCCGGAACGTACGATGCAAGGATAGCGAGATCCGAGAGCCCGTGGCAACCTCTTTCGCGATATCGGCGCAGGCGCATCGACCCCTCGAATCGGATGATGCGGTCGGCGTTTTCCGCGAAGGCAAGAAGCGTGATCGTCCCATACCACACGAGCCTGCGCGACCGATGTCCACGCCCCATCCAATATTTCGGGAAGTTGACGACTTTTCGGCAGAAACGCTAAAAGTTGGACGATTTCGTCGTCAATTATTCGAGATATTGGATATCTAGCACATGGTTGGCTAGCTCGAAAAAACAGCCCCTGATGAGAAGCACTATTTCGCAGGTCAGCTATATTCCCTAAGGAGATAACTTCTTGCAGGAAAAGCAGACGAGGTGCAGCGGTCTCGACAGCGTCCAATAATTCGCGTTCTTGCCGAAAAACCGTCAATATGGCGAATTATTGGCGGCGTTGACCGCATACAAAAAGGGCTCCCCCCACACAAGGAAGGAGCCCTTCGTCAAGCTGAAAACAATCGGCTCAAGCAGACGCAGGCAAAGGCCGAAACCCCTCGCCTTTAGCCCGCGAAACCAGCTCGCTAATGCTTTCCGGCGTCGGACGCCGAGGCTTCCTTGAATTCGGCTCTTCGCGCTTCAAGCTCGTCGAGCATCTCGCGGGTCTTGCGATCCTCGGCTTCCTGCGCCTCGCGGTTGAGACGATAGTCCTCGCGGATCTTGTCGTTATCGGCAAGCAGGAAGTACAGCGCCAAGCCAGCGGCCAGACCCACGCCGCCGCCACGAGCCAGGATGAAACCGGCGATCATGCCCGCAAGGCCCTGGTCCATCTTGTCGCGCGCCAAGTCGAAGGAGATCTGTGCGCACACGAAGCCTTGGATGCACAGCACGACCACGAGGATGGCGCCCGAAGCCGCCAGCGATGCCTCGTAGAGCGGGAAGACGAACAGGCCCACGACGGTGAAGATGAGGTTCGTGCCCGATCCATCGTAGATGGAGTCCATGCCCTGGCGGCCGGACTGCTTGTAACGCTGATAGGTGGCCACGCAGTACGGAGCAGAGAGCGGGCCGGCAAGCGCCGGATAAGGCGCGAACAGCGACAGCACCAGGTTGCGGATGCCGCAAATGATGTTCGTGCGGTTCGGGTCGAACTCGATGAACTCGTCGTCGCGCAGCGCCTGCATGCCCAGCTGCTGCACCGTGACAAAGTCGCCGTAAGCGATAACCCAAGCGATGAGCGCGATCGGGAACGCGCGGATCCACACGCTCGGCTCAGCCCAACCGATGAAGAACGGGCTCACCGAGGCGAACAGCGCGGGAAAATCGGGGAAGCGAAGCAGCTGGCCCGAGAAGTTGTATTGGAACTCGCCGGTGAAGCCGCCGACGATGAACAGCGCCAGGATGGCCCACAAGAAGCTGTAGTTGCCCAGGATCTGCAGGATGCGATGGGTATCCATATGCTTGCGGATGCGCTGGCTGAACATGAGGAAGAACACGATGCACAAACCGGCGATGCAACCGATGGTGGCCGTGTCGACCGCGCCGCCCTCGGACAGACGCGCGTAAACGGCGTTCACGCCGGCGCCGAGCACGATACCGGCCTTCACGCCGGGTGGCAAAAGCGTGTTGAGCTTCTTCGATAACCCTGTCGCTCCTAAAATGAGGAAGAGCAGGGCTAATTCCAGCTGCACGGCTGTGAGCGCCTGCAATCGCACAACCCCTGGGTCGAAGCCTTCCAGAAACACGATGACGATGGCCATAGCCGGCGTGATCCAACCGCAGATGGAAGGCTCGCCGAGAAGCCAGTTGCAGGTGTACATCATGGTCTCGAACACCACGAGCGCCCAAGCGACCTCCGGGTCGAGCCCGAGCGTCGAGATGAGCACCGCAAGTGCGCCGTAAGACGTGCACGCGTTCATGAGGCCGGTGACGACCTCAGGCGGCGAGATCTTGAAGTGAACGAACGGGAGGCGGATTCGCAAGATTCCGCAGGGAATGTACGGCTGAATGCCACCGTACGACCTTTTCATGAAAGCCATGGGCAACCTCTTCACCTTGTCGTGCTATTGCTAGAGCCCCTCCACAGGCCCGCGACATCTTGAGAGCGACCGGACAACCCCTTGCCCGGCCTTATGCGCTCCACAAGTTGCACATACTGTTAGAGTTTAGCAGTCCTGCTCGCCGTGGCAATGCAATAGATCCGCTTTATTTTATTCGCGAATGGTAGTGCCGCCGAATGAACGCTGAAACGTATAACGAAACGGTTGCGCCAGATCGGGAATTCGGATATTTCGATAAACCGAAGTGATTTAAGTGCGCTCCATCAACTTCGAAACTGAGCAGCATCGAAGGATTCAGATTGGCGCATAAAAAAAGCCGCCCAAGAGGCGGCTTTCAAATGTAAGTGGCGGGATGTACGAGACTTGAACTCGCGACCTCCGACGTGACAGGCCGGCG
>CAVHFC010000009.1:31581-42696 GCA_963635025.1 Eubacterium sp. CAG:786 | reverse complement strand
TTGACGTAGGAGATGGACAGGTAAATCGAGGTGACGAGCGAGAAAAGCGCCACGATGCAGATGAGGATCGCCACAACGAGCATGGCGATTTGCAAGGGGCCGGCCGTGCCTTCGAACACTTCGATAAGCCAGGTGTAGTCGCTGTCTTCCATGGTCTGACCTCCTAATCTCAGCGGTTGATCAGGCAGCCGTCAAGGACGCCGGCTAGCCTTTTATAGCGTCAGTATAGGGCATAAGCGCAGGAGGCGGCGCCGCGATGCTAGGCGGGGTGTGAGTGTCCGTAGGTGGCGGGTGATCGGCGGACACGACTAGCATTTTGAAAACAGAGGATAAATCCCCTCGAAAATGCACAGTGAATTTCCTCGATAATATAGTATGCGCAGGTGAATGGGGCGATAATAGCAAAGCCGAAATATGGGCCTGAAAAGCCATCGACATACCGACTGAGGGTTGCCCCAACGGCCGCGGATGCTGCGTTTCAGGTATTTGCGGAATAAGATGCTTATGAGTATCATACTCGTAAGCATCTTAGTGAAATATGAGGTAGACACATGTTTGTGGGACGAACGATTGAGCTGAGTCAGCTTGAGAAGATGTACTCGAGGGACGGGTTTCAGATGGCCGTGGTCTATGGACGCCGACGTGTCGGCAAGACCACACTTATAGACACCTTTGCCAAGGATAAGCCAACGTTGTACTTTACCGCCCAACAGCGCAGCTCCCTTCAGAACCTCGTGCAGTTCTCACGCTGTGTTTACGCTTTCTTCGGCCTGCCGGAAGATGCTGCGACGTTTCCCGACTGGCGCAGCGCCTTTTCATTCGTTGCTCAAGTCTCTCAGCAACGTGGTGATGAGCCCTTCCTCCTCGTCTTTGATGAGTTTCCCTATGCTGCTGAAACCGAGCCGTCTCTCCCTTCCGTTTTGCAAATCGCTATCGATCACGAGCTCAAACGGACCAACATCCGCATCATTCTGTGCGGCAGCAACGAGGGCTTTATGGAAAGCGAGGTGCTGGGACGGAAGAGCCCGCTTTACGGTCGGCGCACGATGCAGCTGAAGGTAAAACCTTTCGACTGTTTTGACGCGGCGCAGATGTTGCCTGGCCTCACGGCGCAAGAATGCGTTGCATACTATGCAACTTTTGGCGGGACGCCCTATTACCTCGCGCAGGTGGATGCCGGTGCACCGTATGAGGAGAATGTGTCCGAGCTCATGTTCAACACTTCGGGCATCTTGTACGAGGAGCCGCTGATGCTGCTCAGGCAGGAGCTTCGCGAACCGGCTCTGTACAATTCGATCCTCGATGCTATCGGTTCGGGGGAGACCGTGCCGAAGCGGATCGCTGAGCGTTCCGGTGTGAGTCCGTCTTCCATGTCGAAATACCTCAAGACATTGCTTGACCTTGGCATTATTCAGCGAGACGTTCCCTTTGGCGACAATCCCGACACGTCGCGTAAGGCGGTGTATGCGCTTTCCGATCCTTTCTTCGCTTACTGGTACGCCTTCGTGAGCAAAAGCGTCGGCGCTATCGAGGCCGGTGCCGGCTATGCGGCAGCACAGCGAACGGCCTTTGGGCAGGCGCTGCAAACCTACGTGGGCAAGCAGTTCGAGATAGTTTGCCAGCAGTGGGTCATTCGCAAGAACAGGGCGGGAGAGCTGCCGTTTCTGGCTTCGTCGTTCGGCCGCTGGTGGGGAACCGACCTGCGTGAGAAAGCGCAAACCGATATCGACCTTGTAGCGGCGGACAACCAATCGGCAAGTATCCTTGTGGGCGAGTGCAAATGGCGCGAATCCTTTGACGAAACGGACGCGATCCGCCAGCTCGAGTACCGCTCGGAGCTTCTCAAGGGATATAAACATCGCACGTGCTGCCTGTTTACAAAAAACGCAACAAGCAAAGCGACGCAGGAAAAGGCCGATCAGCGCGGCGATCTGTGGCTTGTGAGCGCGGACGAGATGTTCGGCGCCTAGCGGGGGCGGGCAAGGAGGCCTAATTCGTCAGAACGGCAGAATATGGGCATTGTTGCCATCCTCGGCATGTCTGAGAAGGGCTACTGACCGTCTGCTACCATATTTGGCGAATAGTAAGAGGCGAGCTTGCCAAATGGATAGGATGGATGCAGATGACCGCGAGGGAGATGGCGAATTCGGGAAGCGGGAAACCGAAGGCGGCAGATGCGACCGGGCTCGAAGGCAAATCGCGCGAACGCCTGACGGAGGACTTGCTTAAGCGCTTGCTTTCCTCGCGCAGCATCGATGCATACCTGGACGAAGCTGCGCCGATCGATCGCGCGCTGCCCGACTACCTCAACGAGCTTCTGCATGCCCACGGGCTCAAGCGCGCCGAGGTCATTCGCGCGTCCGGTATCAACGCGACCGTGGTCTACGACATCTTCGCGGGGAAGAGCAAACCCGGGCGCGACCACGCCATCATGCTCGCGTTCGGCTTGGGCTGCAGCCTGCGCGAGACGCAGCGCTTGCTGCGGCAGGCCGGCGTATCGGAGCTCTATGCCAAAATCCGCCGAGACGCCATTATCGCGTGGTGCATCGACCAGGGAACATCGCGCGTCGAAGCGGATGACGAGCTGTTCCGTTTCGGTGAGAAAACGCTGTTGGGGACGGGGCGCCTCTAAGGGTTCTAACGGGCTTTCGACAAGGCGCGACCAGGGTGCGTGTCAAAACGTCTGCGCCTGTCTTCGCCGCAAAATTTAGCTGCGAACTGACGCGCCTGCAGCACCTGCAAGGGTACAATGCTGGCATTGCGGCTGTTGCCGGTGGGGGGTTTGCGTCTGCCCTTCATCCGAGCCCAGCTTGCTGCCCATGCTGGGCAGATCATCAACCGTTCTGCAATTTCAGAAAGAGCCACACGTGAACGACGATCAGGTTTTGCATGCGCTTCATTTCGATGACGCGTACGAAGTGCGCAGCGTGCTTGCCGATGGTCCCGGCGGCACGACGGAATTGGTGTTCCTCGACGGCTCCGGCCCGTTCGTCCGCAAAAAGATCCCGAACGAACTTGCTCGCCGAGGGGTGTGGTCGGCGCTGGCGGAATGCCACTGTCGCCGCCTGCCGCATGTGGTGGCAACCTATGAGCTCCCCGATCGCTTCGTGGCGGTGTACGACTACGTGCCGGGGGAAACGCTTGAAAGCGTGGTTGAGGCGCGGGGTCGTCTTTCGGCCACCGATGCCGTTCGCACAATGGTCGAGGTGTGCGAAGCGCTTGGCGCCTTGCATGCGCATCGTATCGTTCATCGTGATATAGCTCCGGGCAATATCGTCATCGCAGCTGATGGCGCGCACGTGATCGACCTGGGGATTGCGCGAACGGTTACGGATGCGCCGGCGAAGAACACGGCGAAGCTGGGGACGTGGGGGTTCGCTTCTCCCGAGCAATTCGGCTTCGCGCAAACCGATGCCCGCTCGGACGTGTACGCCGCAGGGCGCCTGCTTGCTTTTATGCTGACGGGGAAGCGGCCCGATTCCGACGATTTCGAAGAGGCCCTTCAGGATGCGGCCGATGTGCCAAAAGCCCTGAAAGCTGTTGTCGCCAAGGCATGCTCGTTCGAGCCGAGCGGGCGTTTTGCCAGCGCCGACGAAATGGCGCATGCCTTGGTTTCGTGCGGCGTTCTTGATGGTTCAGGTGAAGGGGATCGCGAAGCCGAAGTCGAGGCCGCAGCTGAAGTTGAAGCCGCAGCCGGTGATGCCTCGAAGGAGGTGTCCCCGTTGCCGGTGGCAACGACAGGCCAATCGGATTCCGCCGCCGCTGAAGGGTCGCCGAGCAAGAAGTCACGTCGCGGCCTTGTTGCCGTCGCTTGCTTGGTTGGCGTCGCGGTGGTTGTATCGGTCGGCATGTGGGCTCTCGGCGCAGTGACAATCGGGCCAGGTCAGTCGCAAAGCAGAGCGGCAGATTCGAGCGACTTGACCACGTCGTCGCGCTCTGGCGCGTCGGAGAACCAGGACGCTTCGTCGAACGCAAACCCTTCAACGTCTTCGAGCGATAGCGGTTCGAAAAAATCGTTGACTGGCACCGTTGAAGGCTCCGAGGACATGCTGAGCATCGTCGAATCGGCTTGGTCGATGAGCAACGGATACGTGCAATTCACGTACGCCCTGCGAAACGATTCGACGGATGACGTGATCGAGCTGCCGCAGGTAACGGTGACGGGCAAGGCGGCCGACGGGACGATCCTCTTTACGCGAGATACGGCTCTGTTCATTATAGGGCCAGGTCAAACGCAATATTATACGAGCATTGCCGATTCTTCCCAAAAGCCGGCAACCGTTGAGTTCGCACCTGTTGCGCCGTCAAAGTACAAAATCGGGAAGGCAGAATCGGCCGGCTCGTTCACGGTGAGCAACGTTTCGGAGAAGAGCAAAGGGGGCATGACGGACGTCACCGGCGAAGTTCGCGTGGATGAGGCTCCGGACATTTCCTATTCGAGCGACATAATGGTGACGGCGGTGTTTCGGGATGCTTTAGGTTCGATCGTGGGCGGGGCGCAAACCTCTGTTTCGCGCCCCGAAGAGGGAAAAAGCACTGCGTTTGATATCCAGCCGCTCTATAAGGTGGACTACGCATCGGTTGAGGTGCATGCCTACGCATGGTAGAGGCCGGCCGGCCGCCGGCTAGTTGCCCAGCGGCGGCCGGCCTCCGTGTCCGGTCTCCGGCACATTTCCGCCAACCTACAGGTTGAGCAGCTGCTTTTTCTTCTGCTCGAATTCCTCCTGCGTGAGAATTCCCGCGTCGGCCAGCTCTTTGAGCTTGCGAAGCGCCTCGATGCGCTCGTCGAGGTCGTTGGCCACGGAGGTTGGCTGCTCGTTTTCCGCCGCCTGCGCCTGCGCGAATCCAGCGTTTTGCGGGCTGATCGCGTTGGCGAGGTTCATGCCGAACAGCATGCCGCCGCCATCGCCGAGCCCGTTGTCGCGCACCCCTTCGGCGATCATCTGCTGCGCCGCCACGTTGGCCGCATGCTGCGATACGCCCTCGAACGCGGCGACGTTCATCTTCTTCTCGGAGTAGCCGCGCACCAGCTCGCGTGACTGGTCGGAGAACTCGATGTTCTCGATGGCCACGCTTACCAGGGAAAGCCCGAAACGCGCAGGCCACGACCCGGCGTTCTGCTCTTGCGCGGCGACGTTTGACGCGATGGAGGCGGTCTGACCGGGAAGCTGCGAGATGCGGAACTCGGCGGACAGCGCATTGACCGCCGCGATGAAGGAATGTAGGAACTCCGAGGTCAGCTGGCGGCGCGCTTTCGGGTCGTCGATGGAATAGCTTGAAACGTTTGCCGGCACGAACGAGCGAATGAAGACGGTAGGGTCGCTGACCTGCACCGAAAAGGCGCCGTGGGCGAATATCTCCAGGTCGGTACCGTAGAAATGGTCGTTATAGGCCAAGGGGCCGCGCGTGCCGAATCGGATGCCGCGAATTTCGCGTAGGTTCACGAACGCGATGCGCTTGTCATCGGGAGAGATGCCGCCGAAGGTGAAACGCTCGGCGGCTTGGCCGAACAGCGTTTTTGCGATACCGGTCTCGGCGCGGTCGGTCGCGTCGAACACCGTTGCCTGACCGTCTTGGTATTCATAGCCGCCGGGCGTGGTGATGATCTGCTCGATACCGGCCTGGCTGAATACAAATGCGGCGGTATTTTCCGGAACGTAGATCATCGATCCGTTCGTGAGAATGTTTTGCGCGCCGTGGTTGTTGCCGCGTCCGTTGTCCATGTTCTGCCGCACGCCGGGCGCGACGAGCGTGTGCTCATCGAAAGCCCCGGCGCGAACGACGTCTTTCCATTGATCTTCGAGCATGCCGCCGAATGCGTCGAACATGCTGTCAACGATGCCCATGGGGTCTCCTTTGGTTCGAAATGGGAAGGGGTGTGGGGAGCGCGCGCCGTGCCGGGCGATGCTGCGTTGGCAATTGCCGCGGCGAGCGATACCGTGCCGAGCGCTGCCCCGCCGAGCGGATCGTCGCTGCTAGAGCGTCTGCTTCGTGTCGCAATACGTGCAGACCACCGTATCACCGGTGCGCCCGGAAAGCGGTGCGTGGCATCCTTGGCATTTGCGCGCGACGGCTGCGCGCGCAGCCACGCGGGGCGCGGGTGTGGGCGCGGCCTTCTTTCCGAAGATGCTGCCAACCACGTTTTTCGCGCCATCGACGAAATCGGCAAGCTCATCGGGGATGACATCCGACGTTCGTATCTCGCCAAGGTTACCGACGGCGGCATCGCGAATGCCCGCGGCCCAACGTTCGACGGTTTGCTTGGCCTTGTTGGGGAAGGCGATCGAGACGTTCTCGCCCTGAAACAGCACCTGCAAAATGTTCTTGTCGCGAAGTTGCGTGGTAACTACCTGGGGAAACCCCTGGCTATCAAGGGTTTGCTCAAGCGGGCAGCGCTTGAGCAGCCGACGCTTCTGAAAGAGTCCCGTAGGTTGGCTACATACCAAAATAAGATGCCGGTTGGTCAACACCACTTCGTCAAGCTTGTCGACGCCGCTGCCGCTGTGCAATTCGGCGGGCGTCTCCTGCATGATGACGAATTCCCCGGGCTCAAGATTGTAATCTTCCATGCTTCGTCTCCTTTAGGGTTTCTCGTCAACCATGGTAGGCAACCGCCGAACGCGTTTCCTCAGCTGGCAACTGAGGAAAGGCTTCAGCGCCTTCCCTAGACTTATTTGCCGTGGAATGGAAAAAGCCTTGTGAAAGGGAGGAAAGAATGGATTGGGAAGAAGCGGGAAAGCCGAACGGGCAGCAGGTGCCCGGCAACAGCACCTCAGGAGTGCCGAAGACCGCATCGAAGGGCAAGAAAACGAAGCGCACGGTCCTGATCGTGCTGGCAATCATCGTGGTACTCGGATTGATCGGCGGCCTGACGCGCTGTGGCAAGTCGACGAAGCAGTATGATAGCTGGCCGTCGACAGGTCTTGCAGCGATGCTTCCGAATCCGGATAGCAGCAAGGTTGACGTGATGAGCAACAGCGACGAGCGCCTTTCCGTATCGGTTGACGACTACACCGACGCTCAGTACGAGAAGTATGTCGAAGCTTGCAAACAGAAGGGGTTCACGGTTGACGCCAAGAACACGACGAGCGGCTATGAGGCCTATGCCGAATCGGGCGAGCACCTTACGCTGAGTCACTATTCGGACTCGATGAACATCACGCTTGAAGCCGCCGTTGCCATGGAGACCATTTCCTGGCCGACTTCCGGTCCGGGTGCGCTGCTGCCAAAGCCGGCATCCGACAAGGGGAGCATCACAGTGAACAGCTCGTCGCAGTTTAGCGCGAAGGTGGGAAATACCTCTAAGCAGGATTTCGAAGCATACGCAAACAAGGTTTCGGAAGCGGGCTTCAACGTCGATTTCAACAAGTCCGACACGGTGTTTCAGGCTAAAAACGCAGACGGCGCAAAGGTGTATATCAAATACGCTGGGAACAACCTGATGGAGATCAGCGCATATGCTGCGAAGGATTCCGGTGACTCGGCATCGTCTTCGGCTACGAGCAACTCCGAGACGAAGAGCGAAACCAAGACGGAGGCAAAGACTGAAGCCCCGGCTGCCCAGAGTTCAAATTCGAGCACTTCCACGTCGGATGGCGTGACGGCGGAGTTCAAGGAAATGATGGACGGTTATGAATCCATCATGAACAAGTACTGCGACTTCATGGAAAAGTACAACAGCTCCAGCAATACGGCATCAATGCTTGCCGACTACGCGAAGATCACCGCCGAGCAGGTTGAATGGTCTGGAAAGATTAGCGCCGTCGACCAAACAACGTTGTCGGAAGCCGACTTGGCCTACTATGTGGAAGTGACGGATCGCGTCAACCAGCGTCTTGTTTCGGTAGCAGCTTAGTCTGTCGGGAGGTTGGGCCCTTCTGAGCTGGCGGCTATGCTGGCAAAACGAGATCGCGATTAGAATTCGACAAGGTCGCGTACTTGCACATCTAGGCTATCGGCGATGCGGCACAGCAAATCCAAACCGATGCTGACGTTGCCATTCTCGATTTCCCAAATATGAGTTTGGTTTGAGCTTGCCATCAGGGCGAGTTTACGCTGGGAGAGGCCTTGCCTCTCCCTTTCTTGCCGTATTGCTGCGCCAAGTTTCCTTTTGCGTTCGCTCGAATCCATGCCTGCATGGTATGGGGTAAAATGCTGCCTGCGATATGCTATAGCAAGTCAAAGAGTGAAAGGGCAGATGACGCGCACGGTAGGCCGCATCTGCCTTATTACCGCAAAGGGGATGATCGGAATGGGCTTTAACCCGCTGGGACAGATAGTAAATGCAGTGAATGATGCGGGGCAATTCGTGCAGGAGAAAGGCGGCGAGGTCGCAAAAGCGGCAACAGACGGTGCGGCCGCTGTTGCCAAGGCGGCAGCGAGTGGTGCGGATACCGCGATGAAAGTGGTTTCCGAAGGCGTGGATGGCGCCGCAAAGGGTGCGGGCAAAATCGCGAGTGACGTAGCGGATGCAGCCAAGGGAATTGCTGGAACGACTACGGCTAAGCCAAAAGCAACCGATCAAGCAATCGATAGTTCCACGCATAACGAATTGGCGGATATCGATGAAGATGATGCTGGGAAAATCCTGGATGCAATATACGCGAAAACCCTCGAAGGCATTCCCAAAGTTAGTCGTTCTGTTGACGAAATGGTGGCGGATTACGTATCGAAAACAGATAGTCCCGAGCAGGCGGCAAAGGCGCTTGCCAAGTGTCAGGTCATGAAATGCGGGACGTCAGGTTTTGTGACGGGCTTAGGCGGTTTGATCACTCTTCCTGTGGCGATTCCCGCCAATATCGGGAGCGTCACGTATGTACAGTTGCGCATGATCGCCTGCATCGCAAAACTTGGCGGCTATGACTTGAAATCCGATCAGGTGCAGACCATGGTTTATATGTGCTTGACCGGAACCTCCGCCGCTGACGTTTTGAAGCAGGCAGGAGTAAAGACGGGAACAAAGACGCTTGAAGCGGCTATCAAGAAGATCCCGGGCCAAGTATTGACGAAGATCAATCAAAGAATGGGTTTTCGCTTCATTACCAAATTTGGTGAAAAGGGCGTTATCAATTTGGGGAAGATAGTTCCGGTGGTTGGCGGAATTATCGGGGGCGGCGTGGATGTCGCTTCAACCTCTGTCATTGCGAAGAATGCAATCGAGATGTTTATAAACGGAGACGATATTGATAACTCGATTCCTACCGACGGGGAGATTATCGAAATAGAGGCTATTGAGGTTGAGGATGAAGGAGAATTGATCTAACGGTTTTCGAAGGCCCTCGTGTGCATATGCAGCAGAGTTGCGGCTTGCAGGACTGCTGTGTTTGATTGCGGCGAGGCTGGTAAAATGCGCTATCCGCCGATTGAGATCGATTGCTATGGGAGAGAAAACTTTGAGCAAGGACGCCATTCGCGGTTCCCGCGTAAAGCAAATTACCTCATATTTCGTAAAGGCATGCGTGCTAGTCATCATTGCGTATCTTCTGAGCCTTGCTTTGCCGTCGATGCCTTCGCCGGTTGTGGCTCTCTTTTGGGCGGCGTTCACCGTTGTGTCGATGCTTGGCCTTCTGTACCAAATGTCGATTAACAAGGCCCATCGCCAGTACAAGTACATCAAGGGCGGGGTGTCTGCTTGGTTTAATAACGGCCGTATCCTGAGGATAATTGCGAGTTTCGTTCTGTCGGCGATTTTCAGCGCAAGTCTCTTGCTTGAATCGCCGGGCTGGAACGCCGTGGAATGGGGCCTTATCGTTGCGGCAGTTGTCCTGTATCCACTCGTAGAAGTTGCTGCAAGATGCTGGGCGCGCAATGAATATGAGACGCTTTTTCGGACATCGGGGACGCTCTGCCTGACCTGCATAGTTGTTGGTTTGCTGCTATGCGCGGGGTACGCTGCGTATAGCTGGTTTTGGCCAACCGCCGATCAGCTGCAAGTTGGCGATTCGGCCTTTAACGTCCTTGCCAGCACTCCGCGTCCCTTTGCTGACGCTTCTTCCGCCTTGCTCCAGGATGCGGGCATTAGCTTATGGATTACCAACAGTGCAATCAGCTTCGGCCTTACGCAGGTTTCCCAAATTTCGTGGCCGGTTTGCTTCGTTGCCCGTATCGTTCTTTGCGCTGGAGCGTTCTTTGGAATAGCGAACCTATTAGGCGTGTGCTCTCTGCCGGTAAGTGAGCTGCGCAAGTCGTTTATTTCCACCGATGCTATCAAGAACAATGATAGCCAGGCGCCCTTGAGGAAGTCCTACTTTGTTATCGTGGGCGTTCTGCTTGTTGCTTTGATTGGCGGATTCGTTTGGTGTGATGCCAAGATCGCTCAAGCTATGCAAACTGAAAGCGGAACCGCCTTGCAATCTTTGACTCGGCAGCTGGCGGGACAGTCCGCATATATCATTGATGGTAAATATTGTGATCAGAATAAAATCGATAGCATGATTGAATCTCTTGCAAAAGAAGAGGCGAAACTTAAGGTCATGTCCTTTAACTTGAAGGACGAGATACGGGATTCATATAGCGCATGCGAAGGTGGGGTTGATTCGTTTCTGGATTGGTACTTCAGCATAGCGACAAACGATCAGGTTCGTTCCGAGCTCTCGAAAGAGAAAGATAACGTTCGAGAGACCGTTGAACGCCAATTCTATGCTGATCTAGTGTCGGGCAAAGACGCCGAGATTACCAAGAAAGTCAGAGCCTATCTAGCCGCCGCCTCTGATTTGAAAGAGCATATCGACGAGGGAATTCGTGATGCTGAAATCGAAAAGGATGCTCGTGAAAACATTCCTGACTGGTTGTTCGAGGCGAAAGATTGTGCTGATGTGCCATTGTTGAGCACATATAGACAGGAGGCAGAATATGTGCTCGATGCAGCACGTGATTCCGGAATTGAAGGCGCCTTCTCGAATGATCAATCGCTGCTCGAGTATCAGTTCGAAAGCGAGATATACAGAAGCGACATTTTCAACAACTGGGTTAAGACGGCGGACGAAGCGGTGAACGACGGCGATTTTGCGAAAAACATCCTTCATTATTGGCAAGGTGTGCTCGATAAAGGCAAAAAAGACGATTATCGCAAAGCCATAATAGAGGCGCTAGGGAAATGCCAGAAGCAAGCGGAGA
>CAVHFC010000009.1:14686-31248 GCA_963635025.1 Eubacterium sp. CAG:786 | reverse complement strand
GATGTCGGCCTGCCCGATGCTTGCCGCAAACGCATTTTCACGCATATGGTTGACGGCGCTCCAAGCAGCCTCGCTTGCCAAGGCGGCCGCACTTTGCGTAAGCTCACCCCGCGCATTTCGGATATAGCGCTTCGTTTCCCGTTCTATGAGGTAGAACACGTCTTTCGCGATTGCGGCGGGGTAGAGCAATTTGATGTCGTGAAGGAACGCGTAGCGGATGAGCTCACGTGTTTGGGGTCCGCCTGGACGATCGGGGATGTAGTAGTCCAGCCAGCAGTTCGTATCGAGCATGAGAGACTGTTCGGCCATGAGTTATTCTCCCTGTTCAAGACGCTCTTCGTAGTACATATCGCGAAGCACTTTATAGTCGAGGTGCTCGAATTCTCGGGCGTCGTGCGGGCTTATCCCCAACGTTTTATATGCGTCGTCAACAATGTGCAGGCCTTCTTCGAAAGCGCCTAGGCGCGCCTGCGCTTCGTCAGCAGCGTCTTTTGCCGTATCTTCTTCCTCCAGAATTGCGTGAACCGCGCTGGGCTCGTGCGCGTGGCGGGTGGCGAATTCCCAGAGCGCGCGCACCGCTTGCGACGGCGTATACCCGGCGCGCGCAAGGGCTTGATCCCCTTGCTCTTTCAGATCGGCCGAAATCCGTGTGTTTAGCTGCACCGTCGCGGGACTCATAGCTTGCTCCTTTCAACTTGCTAGCAGTATAGCACCTGAAGAGGACGAAACCATCGTGCGACTTCAAGAGTGGCGGGGTTGCTCCCGCTTTGGCCGTTGCCCCGGTTTGTTTCGCCAGCTTTTCGCCCCTGTCCGTTTCCGAGCGCGGTGCTTGGTCGTACAATCAAGTGCAGTTCAACCCTTCAAACCCCTCGAGGAGGAAATCGATGAAGAAGATCCTGCTGATGAACGGCCCGAACCTCAACATGCTCGGCATTCGCGAGCCCGGCATCTACGGCAACGACACGCTCGCATCGCTGCACGAGATGTTCACCGCATACGGCAAGGAGCACGACTGCGAAGTTGAGTGCTTCCAGTCCAACCACGAAGGCGAGCTGGTCGAGAAGATCCACGCCACGCACGGCACCTGCGACGGCATCGTGTACAACCCCGGTGCGCATACGCATTACTCCTACGCCCTGCGCGATGCGCTCGGCAGCGTGAACACCCCCTGCGTCGAGGTGCACATCTCCAACGTCGACGATCGCGAGCCGTTCCGCCACATCTCCGTGGTCGCCCCGGCATGCGTGGCGCAGGTGAAGGGCCGTGGCTTCAAGGGCTACTGCGATGCGCTCGATATCCTGCTGGAAGGTAGCTACGAGGGTCATCTGGGCGAGGCATTCGAGAAGCGCTACAAGCCCGGCGAGGTCATCATCGCAGGTCGTGACCTTCTTGATGAGTAATTTCGACGCGAAGGCCCAAGGCCGTCTGGCCCGTTTGCGCCATGCGTGCGACCAGGCGGGCATTCGAACGTTTTTCGTGCGCGACACCTCCAGCATCGCGTGGTTGACCGCCTTCGACGACGTGTTCGACGACGAGCAGGCCCATGCGCTTCTGGTGACCCCGCACGATGCGGTGCTGCACACCGATTCCCGCTACAGCGGCGCTGCCCGAAAGGCGGCGGTTGCGGAAGGGGTCGTGGTTGTCCACGACGCGCGCGCCGGGCACGGTAAGTGGCTTGCCGATGTGTTCGTCTCGCGTCACGCAAATGCGCCTGCGGGTGCTGTGGCGCCGACGGAAATCGTGCTCGGCATCGAGGATTCGATGACGCTTGCAGCGTTCCGCGCACTTGAGGATGCGTTGGCAAAAGCCTCAGCGGCGCCCAAGCTTTGCGAGACCAGCGATTTCGTGCGCGCGTTGCGCGCGGTGAAGGAGCCATGCGAAGTCGCTCGCATGAAGGCTGCGCAGGCCATCACCGATGCGGCATTCGCCTACATCTGCACTTACATGAAGCCCGGCATGACCGAGCGGCAGGTGCAGGTGGAGCTTGAGGACTGGATGTTGCGCCATGGCGCGTCGGGGCTGGCGTTCAGCTCCATCGTGGCCAGCGGCGAAAATGGCGCAAGCCCGCATGCCATCCCGGGTGCGAAGGTTCTCGAAGCGGGGGAGTGCGTCGTGATGGACTTCGGCGCGCTCTCTCACGGCTACTGCTCCGACATGACGCGCACCGTGTTCCTCGGTGAGCCGAGTGCTCGGATGCGCGACGCGTACAAAACGCTTCGCGAGGCGAACGAGCAGGTCGAAGCCGCGCTTAAACCTGGCATCACGGGTGCTCAGGCGCATCAGATGGCCGAAGACGTGCTTGTCGCCGGCGGTTTCGGTGGCAAGATGGGCCATGGCCTGGGGCACGGCGTGGGAATCGACATCCACGAGGAACCGGTGCTCTCGCCGCGCAACGAGGATGCGCTCGTTGCCGGCAACGTGGTCACCGTCGAGCCGGGCATCTATTTGGAAGGCGAATTCGGTATGCGCTTGGAGGATTTCGGCGTGGTGACCGAAGACGGGTACGAAGTGTTCACGCAATCTACGCACGAGATGGTTATAATCTAGCGGTTTGCGTTTTTAGGCGGCAAGGGCCGCCTGTAGGTTCGAAAGGAAATACCAGTGGCAATCTCTACCGCCGATTTCAAGAACGGCATGTGCATCGTCTACAACAACAAGATGTGCACCATCGTCGAGTTCCAGCACGTCAAGCCCGGCAAGGGCGGCGCGTTCGTCCGCACGAAGCTTCGAGACATCAAGACCGGCCGCGTGGTCGACTACACCTTCAACGCCGGCACCAAGTTCGACACCGTGCGTCTGGAAACCCGCAAGATGCAGTACCTGTACAACGACGGCTCCGATTTCTACTTCATGGATCCGAACACGTTCGATCAGATGAGCATCCCGAGCGACACCGTTGGCGACACGGCCAAGTGGCTGAAGGAAAACGACGAGGTCAGCCTGCTGTACGCTGGTGAGGAGCTCATCAGCATCGAGCCGCAGATGTTCGTCGAGCTCGAGTGCACGCACACCGAGCCGGGCTTCAAGGGCGACACCGCCACCAACACCACCAAGCCGGCCACCTTCGAGACGGGCATCGAGCTGCAGGTTCCCACGTTCGTCGAAATCGGCGACGTGCTGCAGATCGACACGCGCGACGGCCGCGTCATCAAGCGAGTCTAGTTTTTTGGTTGCGGTTGCCTGTCGGCAACCGCACCACTCGACGCTGCGGGGCCCTGTGACACCCGGCCTTCGCTTTCAGCTTCACGGGCATGGCCGCAAGGCCAATGCCCGCTTGCTTCAAGCGAATTCCGGGCACCACAGGGCCCCTCGCTGACTTTTGTGCCACCTGCGAGCTCATCATGCCGGCTGTCGCCGGCATGGCCCTTTGAGCCGTTTGCTTGCTGGCTTTTCGCTTCATCCGCTCCGCCGTGGCGCCGTTGCCGCGGCGGTTTCTGTTTCTTGCCGGTGAATTCGCATTGTCCGTAGGGTTTCAATGCCTCCATCTTCTATAATCCATATTTCGATTATGTACGGTTATTTGACCACCTGATAACGAAGGGGGTGCGAGTTCATGCCAAGGCTTCAAATCATGGATACCACCATCCGTGATGGCCAGCAGAGCTTATGGGCCACGCGTATGCCCATCGGCGACATGCTTCCCATCTTGCCGAAAATGGACCGCGTCGGGTATTGGGCCATCGAGGCATGGGGCGGCGCGACGTTCGACTCGTGCATGCGCTTTCTAGACGAGAATCCGTGGGATCGCCTGCGCTCCATCAACGCGGCCACGCCCAACACGCCGCTGTCCATGCTGACGCGCGGCCAGAATCTTGTCGGTTACAAGCACTATTCGCGCGATATCGTCAACCGTTTCATCAAGGCCTCCAAGCGCAACGGCGTCCATGTCTTCCGCGTGTTCGACGCGCTCAACGACATCCGCAACGTTATCGACAGCGCCGAGGCGGTCAAGGAATGCGATGGCCACTTCGAAGGCGCCATCTCCTACACCATTTCTCCCATTCACACGCTTGATAGCTACTTGGAATACGGCCAGGAACTCAAAGACCTCGGCGCTGATTCCATCTGCATCAAGGATATGGCGGGCCTCATGACGCCGTACCGCGCCGAGCGCATTGTCAAGGCCTTCAACGCCGAAATCGGCCTGCCGGTGCACTTGCACTGCCACTACGTCGGCGGCATGGCCCCGGCAAACTACCTGAAGGCCGCCGAGGCGGGCGTGTCCATCGTCGATACGGCCAGCGCGCCTCTGGCATTCGGCAACTCCCAGCCGGCGGTTGAGATGCTCGTTGCCGCCTTGCAGGAAAGCCGCTACGACACCGGGCTTGACCTCGACCTTCTGTTCGAAATCGCCGAATACTGGGAAGAGGTGCGCAAGCGCAGCCATTACAAGCGCGGCGTTTCCTCGCTCATCCATATGCAGGTGTACTCGCATCAGGTTCCCGGCGGCATGATGTCCAACCTCATGAGCCAGCTGGAGGTGCAAAACGCCAGCGATCGCCTGCCCGAGGTCATGAAGGAAATTCCGCGCGTGCGCGCCGAGGTCGGCTATCCGCCGCTGGTCACGCCCATGTCGCAGATCGTCGGCACCCAGGCCGTCTTCAACGTGCTCACCGGCAAGCGCTGGGGCGTGGTTTCCAAGGAAATGAAGGACTACATCTGCGGCTACTACGGCAAGGCGCCCGGCAAGATGGATCCCGACATCGTGAAGAAGGTCGCCGGCACGTCGCAGATCCTTCCCGCCGATGTGGCTCCGTCAAGCCTGGTCACGACCACCTATGACGAAGTTGCCGAAGAGGTCGGGGACTTGGCCCGAAGCGAAGAAGACGTGCTCATGTACGCCCTGTTCCCCAACGAGGCGCGCACATTCTTGAGCAAGCACCGTGCATCTGAAAAGGTCGACTTCCTGATGCAGGAAGAGTCCAGCAACACCAAGGAGGACGATTACGTGGATATCAACCAGATTCGCGAATTGGTTCGCGTCGCCGAGGAAAGCGGCGTGGGAGAAATCGTAGTTGAGGAAGAAGGCTGCCGTATCGCGGTGCGCATGCCCGGCCAGGCCCCCGTGGCTCCGGTTGCTCCTCAGCAGGTCGCCGCTGCTCCGGCGGCCGCGGCCGCACCGGCAGCCCCTGCGCCTGCGGCGGAATCTTCCGAGCCCGAGCGTCCTGCCAACTGGTATTGCGTGAAGGCTCCCATGGTGGGCACGTTCTACGCTGCCCCCGCACCGGGCGAGCCGCCGTTCGTGAAGGTGGGCGACGAGGTTGCCGCAAACCAGACGCTGTGCATCGTCGAGGCCATGAAGCTCATGAATGAGATCACGGCCGAGGAAATGGGTACCGTGCGCGAGATTTGCGTCAACGACGCCGACCCGGTCGAGTTCGGCACGCCGCTGTTCTACGTCGAGCCCCATGCTAAAACCCCCCTCGTTTCGGAGCAGGCATAATGTTTAACAAGGTCCTTATCGCCAATCGCGGCGAGGTTGCGCTGCGCGTGATGCGCGCTTGCAAGGAGCTAGGAGTGAAAACCGTCGCGGTGTACTCCACCGAGGACGAGAACACCTATCCGGTCCAGTATGCCGACGAAAAGGTGTGCATCGGCCCGGCGCAGGCGAACAAGAGCTACCTGGTCATGAGCAACATCATCGGCGCTGCGCAAATCACCGGCGCCGACGCCATTCATCCCGGCTACGGCTTTCTGGCGGAAAACGCCGAGTTCGCCCGTGCATGTGCCGACAACGACATCGTCTTCATCGGCCCGGCGCCTGAGTGTATCGAGCGCATGGGCGACAAGTCCTCGGCGCGCGAGACCATGAAGGCCTGCGGCGTTCCCACCGTGCCCGGGTCCGATGGCTGCATCGACACCGTGGAGGAGGCGCGCGCGTTCGCCGATCGCGTCGGCTACCCCGTGCTCATCAAGGCTACCGCCGGTGGCGGCGGCAAGGGCATGCGCGAGGTGCACGACCCGGCCGACCTGGAGTCCAGCTACAAGGCTGCTCGCGCCGAGGCCGGCGCCGCCTTCGGCAACGACGAGGTCTACCTCGAGAAGCTCGTGCTGCGCCCGCGCCACGTCGAGGTGCAGGTGCTCGCCGACGACTTCGGCAACCACGTGGCGCTCTGCGAGCGCGACTGCTCCGTGCAGCGTCGTCACCAGAAGCTTATCGAGGAAGCTCCCTCGCCGGCGCTCACCGACGAGCTTCGTCGTGCCATGGGCGTGGCGGCCATCAAGGCCGTTCGCGCGGTCGACTACCGAAACGCCGGCACCATCGAGTTTTTGCTCGCGCCCGACAACAAGTTCTATTTCATGGAAATGAATACGCGCGTGCAGGTGGAGCATCCCGTTTCCGAGCAGATCACCGGCACCGACATCATCAAAGAGCAGCTGCGCATCGCTTCCGGCGAGCCGATGAGCTGCGCCGATCGTGCGCCGTTCAGCCCGTTCGGTCATGCGATGGAGTTCCGCATCAACGCGGAAGATCCCGAGCACGGCTTCCGTCCGTGCCCCGGCACCATCACGCGTTTCGAGCCTCCCTCGGGCCCGGGCGTGCGCATCGAAACCTATGTGCGCACCGGCACGAAGATCAGCCCCTACTACGACTCGATGGTCGCCAAGCTCATCGTGTCGGGGCAGGACCGCGACGAATGTCTCGCGCGTGCGCGTCGCGCGCTCGACGAGTTCGTCATCGAGGGCATCCAAACCACGTTGCCCTTCCATCGCCGCGTGCTCGACAACGAGGTGTTCTGCGCGGGCGAGGCCACCACTGACTTCATCGAAACCCAGATGGGAGATGTGCTATGAGCGATTTGAACATTGACGGCATGGCGCTTGCGCCGGGCGTCGTCGAGACTATCGTGTCCATCGCGGTTGCCGATGTCGAGGGCGTTGCCAGCGTCGGCGGCGCATCCGCGGCCACGGGCGTGCTGCGCGGGGTGCTCGGCGCCAAGCCTTCCACCCAGGGCATCGAGGTTTCGGCCGACCAAGACGACAAGCTGCAGGTGTCGGTGCGTATCGACGTGTACTACGGACAGGTGCTGCCCGAGCTGGCGGCTGCTGTTCGCCAGGCCGTGGCCGATGCCGTTGCCGCCCAGGTGGGCGTGACGGTCGGTTCGGTCGACGTCTACATCGACGGCATCCAGTTCAACCGATAAGTTTTACGCGGCGTCCCGTCCGGCGTCCTCTTGCGTATCAAACACCGCGCAAGAGGCATGGGCGGGGCGTTGTCATCAGAAGAGTTCGAAAGACGAAGAAGATACAGGGAAAGACAGCACATGGCTTTGAAGAACCAGAAACACCAGCGCAGCGTTGCGCGCCGCATGGCGCTGCAGGTCCTCTATACCGGCGAGATCAAGGCCGCGTCACCCACGCAAGTCGCCGAGAGCGGCGATTTCCCGGCGGAAGAGGGACCGCTTTCCGATTACGCCCTCGTGCTCATTCGCGGCGTCGAGTCTCATCAGAGCGCCATCAATCACCAGCTTATGGGCGCAGCTGAGAACTGGTCGATCATGCGCATGCCCATCGTTGATCGCTGCATCTTGCGTCTCGCCGTCTTCGAGATGATGTTCGTGGACGACGTGCCCACAAGCGTGGCCATCAACGAGGCCGTGGAGCTGGCAAAGGATTTCGGTGGCGAGGACGAGTCTCCGCGCTTCGTCAACGGTGTGCTCGGTCGCATTGCCAAGGACCTTGACGCCGCGCAATCGCAGGCGGCTGCTTCCGCTGCTCCCGCCCAGGACATTTCCCTGTAGGGGCCGGTGTATCGTGGCGCTTGAACCCAAAGACTCCTTCGAATCCCTGAAAAGCCGTCTTGACGAAATCGTCGAGGCGGTCAGCGACGACTCCCTGCCGCTTGACGAGGCGCTGACGCTGTACGAAGAAGCGGTCGGATTGGGTCTTCGTGCGAGCGACTTGCTGGAAGAGGGCATTGATGAGCGCCGCGCGGCCGAGGCATTAGCCGTCGAGGATGCCCCGCAGGCGGAATCGGACGAGTCGGCTTCAGGTGAAAAGGCGTATGCTGACGCAGGTGGTGAAACGGTGGCGGAAGGGACCTCGGGGGAGGGTTCCGCTTCGTTTTCGGCACAGCGCAACGTGAGCGTAGGGGACAAGGCGTAGTGTTCGAAAGGCATCGCATGAACGATAAGCGCATATTGGATATCGTTTCCAGCCCAGCCGATTTGAAGCTCCTCTCCAACGAGGAGCTCTCTATATTGGCGGGCGAGATTCGCCAGGAAATCATCGCGACCACATCGAAGACGGGCGGGCATGTGGCGTCCTCGCTCGGCGCGGTGGAGATCATCCTGGCCTTGCATGCCGAGCTTGACTGCCCTAAGGATAAAATCGTCTTCGATGTGGGGCATCAGGCTTACGCGCACAAGCTGGTCACCGGCCGTTTGCAGGGCTTCGACACGCTGCGCACCTACGGCGGCCTGTCAGGTTTCCCCAAGCCCACCGAAAGCCCCTACGACGCGCATTTCTCCGGTCATGCATCCGACTCGCTGTCGGTGGCGCTCGGCTTGGCGCAGGCGCGCGATCTTTCCGGAACCGACGAGAAGGTGGTCGCGCTCATCGGAGACGCCTCGCTTGCTGGCGGTATGGCGTTTGAGGCCCTTAACAACATCGGGCAAGCTCAAACGCCTATGGTCATCATCCTCAACGACAACGAGATGTCCATCTCGCACAACGTTGGCGCCCTCATGAAGCACCTCGGCGCCATGCGCGCGTCGACGCAATACCGCCAGGCGCGCGACAACGTGCAGGAGCATTTGGAAAGCTCCGGCCCCATGGGTAAGGCGCTCACCAACATCGGGCGCAACATGAAGGAATCGGTGAAGCAGTTCATCATCCCGCATTCCATGATCTTCGAGCAGCTCGGCATCGTGTGCACCACGCCGCTCGACGGTCACAACATCGCTCATCTGCGCGAGATGCTGCGCACGGTGCTTGCGGCGGATGGACCGGTGCTTATGCACGTGGTCACGCGCAAGGGCGAAGGCTATATGCCTGCGGTGCGCAACCCGGAGAAGTTCCATGGCATTTCGCCTTATTGCGTGGCAACCGGTGAGGTGGTGAAGCCATCGGCTCCGACTGCTCCAAAATACACGAACGTGTTCGGCGATGCGCTGGTGAAAGAAGCGCGTGAAGACAATCGCATCGTCGCCATCACGGCCGCCATGTGCGGTGGTACCGGCCTGGACGTTTTCGCGAAGAAGTTCCCGCTGCGTTTCGTTGATACGGGCATCGCCGAGGAGCATGCGGTCGGCTACGCGGGCGGCTTGGCTGCCGGCGGGAAGAAGCCGGTCGTTGCCATTTACTCGACGTTTTTGCAGCGCGCCGTAGACCAGATGATCATCAACGTGGCGCTGCCGAAGCTCGACGTGGTGTTCGCCATCGATCGCGCGGGCGTCGTCGGTGCGGACGGCCCGACGCATCACGGTGTTTTCGATTTGGTTTATGCGCGTATGATTCCGAACATGCGCGTGCTGGTTCCTTCGAACGAGGCGGAGCTGGTGCACGCATTACATACGGCGCTCAAGCTGGGTGGACCGTTCGCCATTCGCTACCCGCGCGGCGAGGGCGAAGGTGTTGCGCTGCCCGATGCGCCTGAAGTGCTGCCCGAAGGCAAGGCGCATGTGGTGCGCGAGGGCGAAGATGTTGCCATCCTGGCGTTTGGCCGTATGGTGGGGCAGTCGCTTAAAGCGGCTGATCTGCTTGCGCAGGCTGGAATATCGGCACGCGTGGTCGACATGCGCTGGGCCAAGCCGCTTGACTGCGATGCCATTGCCGAAGCTGCGAAAACCAAACTTGTCGTCACCGTCGAGGAGGGCGTCATCACGGGCGGCGTCGGCGAGGGGGTGCTCGGAGAGCTGGCTCATAGGGGTATCTCCGCGTCAACGCTCAATCTTGGTATCGATGACGAGTTCGTTACACAGGGGTCGGTGAAGTTGCTGCTGCACGACTTGGGTCTTGACGCCGAAGGCATCGCCGCCGCCATCCAACAGCGTCTGAAGAATAAGGTGTCGCGCTAAAGCGCTCTTAAAGTACGGGTTGAGCTGTCGCTCAACCCCACGAATTATTCTAGAAAGATCTTCTCAACAGGTCTTTTTACGTAGGCGCGAGGCACGCTCGCGCCTCACTAGGTCAGCGCCTTTAGGCGCGTCAGACTTTTTGTGAACCGCAGCGGTGTGCCGATTGCGCGCTTTTGAATTATCTGTCGCGCCTGACGGCACTCTTAAGTAGGGACCGAGATCTCGCTCGGCCCCACGAACACGAATATCAGGCTTCCTTCTCCATGACGTAATCGTCCATCACGAAACCGTTGCCGATGTCGGTTTCCACCGACTCGATGGTGACAAATCCCTTGCCCAGGTATGCGCGGATGCCCAATTCGTTGTGTTTGTTGACGGTCAAGTACATGCTGTGCAAATCGCGGTCGCGGCACAGCGTGGTGTAGAAGGCGATCACCTGAGAAGCGTAGTGCTTGCCGCGCTCTTCGGCTAGCAGGTAGATCTTCGAGATGAAGAAACGACTGGTCTGGGGCTCTTCGTGCCCACCGGTGTAGCCGACGGTCTTGCCCGCTTTGTCGACCACGAACCAATACTCATAGGCGTTTTCCGCCATGTCGCGCTTGATGGCGTCAAGGCTTTGGAAGTTCTCGACCATGTAATCGGTCTGCTCGGGCCCGATGAGCGCGGGCCAGTATTCATGCCATATCTCGCTGGCAAGCTTTGCGAGCGCTTCCTGGTCAGCCGGGGTGCTCACGGGGACGAACGCGACTTCCATACTGCTTCCTCTCTTTTGTATGCATGCGGTGCCGCAAATGCCTGAACTGGGTTTCAATACTGTTTCGAACTGGGATAACGCAAAAAACGAACCTCTATTTCGACATTGTAACACCGGTGATTCGCCTGCGTTACAACCCGTTTCCCGCTGAGTTAACAATGCCGCATCGCGACATGCGGGGCTGGGCAGGGTGGCAAGATGAGACACGTCAAAGCACGTTGCATGTTCGCTGAATCGAAAGAAGGAGGTAGCAATGCTTGACACAGGAACAACTGCGTTCATGTTGGTGAGCGCGATGCTGGTTCTGCTTATGACGCCTGGCTTGGCATTCTTCTACGGAGGTTTGTCTCGTCGAAAGAACGTGGTCAACACCATGATCATGTCCTTTGCGGTCATGGGCATCGTTGCAGTGGTTTGGGTGGTATGCGGCTGGTCGTTCAGCTACGGCGGAGACGGCTCCATTCCGTTCTTCGGCGGTTTCGACCAAATCTGCCTGATGGACACGGTGCAGAGCATGTTGGCTGAGGCAGAGGACACCCCGAACGCCTTCGCGGTGCTTTCTGGTGCGGCCACCTTGGCCTCTGATGCGGAAGCCGGCTATCCGGCCATCATCGACATCACGTTCCAGTTGGCCTTCGCCATGATCACCACCGCCATCATCACCGGCTCGGTTGCGGGCCGCATGAAGTTCGGCGCTGTCTGCGCGTTCGTGACCATCTGGGTCGCAATCGTCTACGCTCCGCTGGCCCATATGGTCTGGGGCGGCGACGGCAGCCTGATCGGCGACATGATCGGCGCTCTCGACTTCGCCGGCGGCGACGTCGTGCACATCTCCTCCGGCCTGACCGGCCTGATCCTGTGCCTGCTTTTGGGCAAGCGCAAGGGCTTCGGCATGATGAGCTACCGTCCGCACAACGTGCCGTTCGTGGCTCTGGGCGCGGCGCTTCTGTGGTTCGGTTGGTTCGGCTTCAACGGCGGCTCCGCCTTCGCTTCCGACGGCATCGCCGGCCTGGCCCTGCTCAACACCGTGGTCGCTTCCGGCGCCGCGCTGGTTTCCTGGATGATCGTCGAGCGCGTCAAGGTGGGCACCCCCACGCTCGTCGGCGCTGCCACGGGCCTGGTCGCCGGCCTGGTCGTCATCACCCCAGCTGCTGGCTTCGTCGAGCCCTGGGCTGCGGTCATCATGGGCCTCATCGTCTCCCCGGTCTGCTACTTCGCCATCTCGTTCCTCAAGGCCAAGATCGGCTACGACGACGCGCTTGACGCCTTCGGTTGCCACTGCATCGGCGGCATCACCGGCGGCATCCTGACCGGCCTGTTCTGCGTGCCGGAGCTGTCCTGGACCGACTTCGGCGGTCTGTTCTACACCGGCGACGCGAGCCTTCTTATCAGCCAGGTGCTCGGCATCGTCATCACCATCGCCTTCGTCGGCATCGCCGACCTCATCCTCGGCTTCATCATCAAGGCCGTCTTCAAGGGCAGCCTGCGCGTCAGCGAGGAAGCCGAAGCCCGCGGCCTCGACGTTGCGGAACACGGCGAGTCGGCTTACCCTGCCTACATCGGCCTTGACTAACCCTTTTAGATAGCTTGAAAGGAGCGAAGCAATGAAGAAGATTACCGCGATCGTGCGTCCCGAAAAGCTTGAGCCGCTCAAAGACGCCCTGTTCGCCGCTAAGGTTTCCGGCATGACCATCTCGCAGGTGCAAGGCTGCGGCTCCCAGCATGGCTGGAAGGAATATTACCGCGGCACCGAGGTTTTGCTGAACATGGTGCCGAAGGTGAAGTTCGAGATCATCACCGACGATGATCAGGTCGATGCCTTGATCGACGTCATCTGCACCACGGCCCGCACCGGTAACGTGGGCGACGGCAAGATCTTCGTCTTCCCGGTCGACGAGGTCGTGCGCATTCGCACCGACGAGCGCGGCGAGTCCGCCATCTAGGTTGGCGAATTCTCGGCTGAGCTTTCGATAAGCGGCTCAAAGCCGTCGGACATCGAAGGTTGCGGCAAAGCGCACCTTTGACAGCCTGCTCTCCACTCGGAGGGCAGGCTGTTTTGCTTGCAGGCGAAAAGCAGGCCGAACCTGCTGGTCGCAAGCGAAGCGAAGAAATCATGCAGGCGGAAAAAGACGAGTTCGCGCCCTGGTGCCGTGATATACTTACCAAGCTTGTGGAATAGGCCGCAAGCGCAAGTAATGTAGGCCCCCGAGACATGTTTGTTGCACTGCTCAAGGGTTCGTCCCTGCAAGCGAACATGGTTTATGTAGCAATCATTCATGACGAAGGGTCCCCGACACATTTTTGAAAGGGGTCCGTTTTGACCGAAATCAAGAACACGTCCGTCATCGACTTCGAGGACATCTCCGACGATCAGATGAATCAGATGATCGACGGAACCCTGACCGAGTTCGACGAGGGCGACCTGGTCAACGGCACGGTCGTTAAGATCGAGCATGACGAGGTGCTGGTGGACATCGGATTCAAGTCCGAGGGCGTCGTGCCTGTCCGCGAGCTGTCCATCCGCAAGGATGCCGATCCGTCCGATCTGGTGAACCTGGGCGACGCCATTGAGGCTCTCGTTCTTCAGAAGGAAGACAAGGACGGTCGTCTCATCCTGTCCAAGAAGCGTGCCGAGTACGAGCGCGCTTGGATCAGCGTGGAAGAGAAGTTCAAGGCCGGCGAGAACGTTGTCGGCGAGGTCATCGAGGTCGTCAAGGGCGGCCTGATCCTCGACATCGGCCTGCGCGGCTTCCTGCCTGCTTCCTTGGTCGACCTTCGTCGTGTCAAGGATCTGGACATGTACCTGCACACCGAAATCGAAGCTCGCGTCATCGAGATGGATCGCAACCGCAACAACGTTGTCCTGTCCCGCCGCGTGCTGCTTGAGGAAGGCCGCAAGAACGAGCGCGCCGAGATCCTCTCGAAGCTGTCCAAGGGCATGCGCCTCAAGGGCACGGTTTCCTCCATCGTCGACTTCGGCGCCTTCGTGGACCTGGGCGGCATCGACGGCCTGGTGCACATCTCCGAGCTGTCCTGGAACCATGTCAACCATCCCTCCGAGGTCGTCAAGGTCGGCGACGAGGTCGAGGTCGAGGTTCTGGATGTCGACCTGCAGCGCGAGCGCATCTCGCTGGGTCTGAAGCAGACCACCGAGGATCCGTGGGTGAAGCTCGTCGAGTCCTACCCGGTCGGCTCCATCGTTGACGGCAAGGTCACCAAGACCGTCCCGTTCGGCGCGTTCGTCGAGCTGGGCCAGTCCATCGAGGGCCTGGTGCACATCTCCGAGATGGCTATGCGCCACATCGACACCCCGGCGCAGGTCGTCAAGGCCGGCGACATGGTCAAGGTCAAGGTCATGGAGATCAACCCCGACCGTCGTCGCATCAGCCTGTCCATGAAGGCTGCTGCCGCTGAGCTGGGCTTCGAGATCCCGGTGGACGAGTCCATCCAGGTCGAGGAGAAGCCGGCCAAGAAGCGCGAGAAGAAGGCTGACAAGCCCGCCGCTGAGAAGGCTGCCGAATAGCATCTCGCTTCTGTAGGCGAAACTCTTAAGCTTCGCGTCTGAAACGCCCCTGACAGTTTGCTGTCGGGGGCGTTTTCATTTCCGGGCCGACGCTTTGCGCCCGCCGTTTGCCGCCAACTGTTGAAAGAAGGTTTCCTGCGCGCCGGCGACGTGCGCCTGTGCCGTGTATCATAGAGACAGCGAAATAACGTGCAAAGGAGGCAGGCATGGGCATGAAGAAGCTGTTCGTCATCGGCGGTATGGGTGCGGGGAAATCCACGGCGCGCAAGGTTTTGGCCGAGCAAGGGGTGCCTTTTATCGATCTGGACAAAGTCGGTCACGACGTGCTTTTGTGGGATACGGTGAAGGAAGACTTGGTTGCGGCGTTCGGCGCCGATATTTTGGGGCCGGATGGCCAGATCGTGCGCAGCAAGGTCGCCGCGAAGGCGTTTACCACGCCGGCGGAAACGCGCAAGCTCAATCGCATCACCATGCCGCGCATCGAAGAGGCGTTCATGGATCAGCTTGAAGAGCTGGAGCGCGCTGGCAAGAAAGCCGTTGTGGTGGAGTATTCCGTTTTTAAGAACCGTCAGGTGTCCATGGCCAACGGCGCCGACGTGGTCATAGCCGTGCTTGCGCCGCTCGAGGACCGCATCAAGCGCGCGGTTGCATCCGGTTGGGAAGAGGACGACGTGCGCCGTCGTATCGCCCGTCAGATCAGCGACGCCGATCGCATCGAGCAGTCCGACGTGGTGTTCAACAACGACGGCACCCAGGAGGAACTGCGCGAAAAGGTCCTGGCCTGGTGGAACGAGTACTCGAAAACGCTGGACTAGCTGTTTTAACTCATGAGCTCGCATCTGAAGAACATAGAAGGCGTCGAAATGGTTGGCAAGTTGCCGGAGGTGCGCCTTGCCAACACGCCGCTTCGTGTGGTAAGCCCCTACGAGCCCTCGGGCGATCAGCCGCAGGCTATCGATAAGCTGGCGAAGGGAATCCAAGACGGGTTGCGCTACCAGACGCTTCTTGGCGTCACCGGTTCCGGCAAAACGTTCACCATGGCAAAAACCATCGAGGCGGTGCAGAAGCCCACGCTGGTCATGGCGCCGAACAAAACGCTCGCTGCGCAGTTGGCAAGCGAGCTGAAGGAGTTCTTCCCCGACAACGCCGTCGTGTACTTCGTCAGCTACTATGACTACTACCAGCCTGAGGCTTACGTGCCAAGCTCCGACACGTTCATCGAGAAGGACGCCTCCATCAACGAAGAGGTGGAGAAGCTGCGCCATGCGGCAACCAGCGCGCTGCTTTCGCGGCGCGACGTCATCGTGGTGGCATCGGTGAGCTGCATCTACGGCATCGGCAGCCCGATGGACTACGCGGGCATGGCGGTGTTTTTGGACAAGCAGGTCGAGCAAGACCGCGACCAGGTGATTCACGACCTGATAGACATTCAGTACGACCGCAACGATTACGAGCTCAAGCGCGGAACGTTTCGCGTGCGCGGCGACAATCTGGATGTTTTCCCGCCCTATGCCGACAACCCCATCCGCGTGGAATTCTGGGGCGATGAGATCGAAGAGATCGCCGAGATCGACAACGTCACCGGTGAGGTGCTGCAAACCTATGAGGCCCTGCCGGTATGGCCGGCGTCGCATTACGTGACCGCGCGCCCGAAGATGGAGCGCGCCATCCAAACCATCCAAGACGAGCTGCGCGAACGCCTGCGGCAGTTCAAGGAAGAGGGCAAGCTTCTTGAGGCGCAGCGCCTTGAGATGCGCGTCAACTATGACCTTGAGATGCTGGAAACCATGGGGTTTTGCAGCGGTATCGAGAATTACTCGCGGCATCTCGATGGGCGCGAACCGGGCGAGCCGCCTTACACGCTTATCGATTATTTCCCGAGCGATTTTCTGTGCATCATCGACGAAAGCCATGTGACGGTGCCGCAGATACGCGGCATGCATGAGGGTGACCGCAGCCGCAAGATCACGCTTGCCGAGCATGGGTTCCGGCTGCCGAGCTGCCTGGACAACCGCCCGCTGCGCTTCGATGAATTCGAGGAACGCATCCCGCAGTTCGTCTACGTCTCTGCTACGCCGGGCGACTACGAGCTGAAGGTAAGCCAGCAGCAGGTTGAGCAGATCATCCGCCCGACCGGTCTTTTGGACCCGGAAATCATCGTGCGCACCTCTGCCAGCCAGATCGACGACATCATTGACGAGGCGAAGGAGCGAGCGGAGCGCTCCGAGCGCGTGCTCATCACCACGCTGACGAAGAAAATGGCGGA
>CAVHFC010000009.1:5728-14355 GCA_963635025.1 Eubacterium sp. CAG:786 | reverse complement strand
CGTCGCAAGATCCAGATGGCCTACAACGAGGAGCATGGCATCACGCCGAAGACCATCACCAAGGCCGTCGTGGACATCATGAGCTACGTGCATGACGAAATGGGCGAGGTGTCCTCCGAGGACGTGAACCGTCAGCTTGCCGAGCTTTCGCGCGAAGAGGTGCTGCGCGTCATCTCCAACATGGAAGACGATATGGCCGAGGCAAGCCGCAACATGGACTTCGAGGAAGCTGCGCGCCTGCGTGACGAGGTGGTTCGCCTGCGATCGGCCGTTGAGGGGGAGAGCGAGGCCGACGTGCTGAAGGACCTCAAGAAGACCGCACGCAAGGGCAGCGCCTTCGGGAACAGGAAGAACGCGGCATATGGGGGTTCTCGCCGCAGCTAGGGAAAGGCTGGTCGTCGGATTGGAGTCGGCTACCGGCCGTTCATGCTTCCGGTGCGGTATCCGTCGGCGTCGACGGTGACGAAAGCGAAACCGGCGTCGTGGATGCGCTTTGCCAGGTCACTTGCGCAAAGCGCGTGCATAAGGCCTTCGCGCTCGTCGGGGGCAACCTCGATGCGCGCAAGGTCGCCATGAGCCCGGCATCGCACCTGCGCGAATCCCGCTTCGATAAGGGCGTCCTCCGCAGCTTCCACTGCCGCCAAGTTCTCGGCGGTGATGGGACTGTTGCAGGGGATGCGGCTGGCAAGGCACGCGTAGGAGGGCTTGTCCCACGTGGGAAGCCCGAGCGCGCGCGAAAGGTTGCGCACGTCGGCCTTCGTCAGGCCGCTTTCGAGCAGGGGGCTTCTGACGGTGAGCTCCTTGAGGGCCGCGAGCCCGGGGCGGTAGTCTCCCAGGTCGCTGATATTGGTGCCCTCTGCTACAAAGGAAAACCCCATTTCGGCAGCCTCTTCCAAGATGGAGGTGAACAGCGCAGTTTTGCAAAGGTAGCAGCGCTCGGGCGGGTTTTCAGCGAAACTTTCGATGGCAAACGCATCGATGTCGAGGATGACGTGCTCGATGCCGTTTTCCTTGCAGAAGGCGGTGGCTTCCGCAAGTTCGCGTGCGGGAATCATCTGAGCATTTGCCGTGATGGCGAGAACGTTGCCCCCCAGGGTTTCCGAAGCGACCTTCAAAAGCAACGTCGAATCGACGCCGCCGGAAAACGCGATGGCGACACGGCCAAGTGAGCGGAGATTATCCCGCAGGGCGGTGTATTTTTCAGCTAGTTCGTCATCAAGCGCTGGGTAGGTGGACTGGTTTCGCACGGTTACTCCTATCGGTTTTTCGACACCGTAACAGATGGAGTTCGCTCCAACGCAAGCCCCGTCTTTTCGGTTGCACGCTGCTTTTTGGGAGCGGCTGCCGTATCCAAGCGCTTACAACACATTGGTGAAGAGGATGTCCATGTCGACCGCGGTGTCGATTCCATCCACTACGCCGTTGCTGTCGTATTGCCATATCGAAAACGCCGTGCTGTAGGAAGGATAGTCGACGCTGTATTCGGCGAACCAGATGTTGCGATCGCCAAGGCTGGAGAGGTCGTAGCGCGCCAGGTCCCCGCGATTTCCGTAGATCATCGAGCTGTAACCTGCTGCCTCCACGCGCTTGCAAAATGCCACGGCAGCTGCGGTGAGCGTTTCGCTGTCCACGTCGTTGCCGCGCGCATAGTTCGTCAGGTCGCGTTCGTGGTCGAAGACGATAGGCAGCGAAAGCGACTCGCCGTTAAGCATCCCTAAGACGAAATCGGCTTCTTCCTGCGCTTCCTCGACGGAGGTCGCCTGCGAATAAAAGTAGACGCCCACGGCCAGACCGGCCGCCTTCGCGCCCGTCACGTTCGCCGTATAGTAAGCGTCGGCTGCGATGGTGCCTTCCGTGTTGCCGCGGTTTCCCGCGCGCACGAAGGCGAATCGGATGCCATCGGCGGCCACGGCATCCCAGTCGATGTAGCCCTGATGTTCGGAAACGTCGATGCCGATCTGGGATTTCACCGTACCGTTCTCGGTGTAGGTCATGCGTCCATCCACCCATTCGAAGCCGTCCAGGTCGTAGGGTGCGCTTGAGGTTGCGGGCGTTTTCGCCATTTTCACGGTGGCGGCGGGGGTGTTCAGAAACGCCGACATCGCCAGGCTGGCAAGGGAACCGAGCAGGATGAGTGCGACGATGAAAGCAAGGATAAGGGCCGGCTTGCGTCTCTGCCGCGCCGATTGCGCCGATCGATATCCCGCGGAAATCCTGCGGCGTTGCGGGGCGCCTCGGCGTGAGGCGCCAGTCTTTTTTACGGGACTTACGTGACGAGCGCTGCCGTGCGGCAGGGTCGATCGTTTGGCGGCGGCCTGTTTTCGATTTCCAGAAGTGTTGTTCATGCCGACGATCGTAACAAAGCGCAGGGTTTGCCCGAAGCGCTTCGCGTCATTCCTTCACGGTTTTCAGACGCCGTTCACAAGCGTTTCAGGGCATCTTGCCGCTTCGGCGTCCGTAACAGTTTCCTTACGGGGTCTTTTTTAGTGGATTAGTTTTATAATCTATAACTAAAGAGCAAATGTTAAACGACACTGATTTGCTCGCGGTTTGTCATGAGCTGCAACAGGGGAAGCTCTGAAGGCGTTTGGAATCGACCCCGCAGACGCGAAGACGGGACAAGGTGCTCAATAGATGATGGTTTCAACTCGTGGACGGTACGCGCTGCGCTTGATGGTCGATATCGCCAAACAGGGAGACGCCGGCGTGTTGGTGACCATGCGCCAGGCGGCAACGCGCCTGAATCTTTCCGTGAAATATCTGGAGCAGCTTGGCGGGGCGCTCGTGCGCGCTGGAATCTTGAAGAGCATCCGCGGTGTGAGCGGTGGATATTATTTGGCGAAGGAACCGAAGGATATCGTCATCGGAGACGTCCTGCGGGCAACTGAGGGCGACTGCATGCCGGTTCCCTGCGACGACGCTGATTCGAAAACATGCGAGGAAGGTCCCGAGGCGTTGGCGTTCTGGCGTGGCATGGGGCGGGCCGTCGCCGCATATATGGACGGCGTGACCCTGGCGGACATGCTTGACGGATCGTTGGAATCGTAGAGCTTTTGTATTCGTAACGCCTTTCGTTTGTCCCCTGGATTTTCAAGTGGAATCCGGGGGCTTTTTTATTTTGGGTTCTCCGAAAAGGTTTGTTCGTTTCGGAAAGCCTGATATACTGAAAACTAGAACAATTGTACGGGTTATTGGTTTACAAAAAGACGCCTGCTGGGGAGGGCGGGCGGTGCTTTCCACGATGCGGACGTTGCGCGGCAAACGGAGGGAGACGCGGTGATCGACGAAATACAAGTGCGCAATTTGGCGCTCATCAGGCAAGCTTCATTGGTTCCCTCGGCGGGACTGACGGTCCTGACGGGTGAGACGGGCGCCGGTAAGACGGCCTTGCTATCAGCGCTGAAGTTGCTTATGGGTGCGCGCGCTGACAAGACCGACGTGCGCGACGGGGAAGGGTTCCTGGAGGTTTCCGGCCGCTTTTTTGACGTTTGCGCACTTGATTCATCAGATTCGGAAATTGGCGAAGAGTCTGCGGCGGATGACGCGCCTGGCGAGGTTGTGGCGACGCGTCGCGTTACCCAAGACGGCAGATCTCGTGCACAGATTGATGGGCGCATGGCGAGCGTCCGTCAGTTGGCCGAGTGCATAGCTCCCACGATCGATTTGTGCGGGCAGCATGACCAACAGCAGCTCCTTCGGCCGGCAACTCACGTAGATATGCTTGACGCTTGGGCCGATGACGCCGTTGCTGCTTTATTGGATGATTATCGTAAGGCGTTTCGTGCGGCGAAGCAGGCCGAAGAGGAACTGAAGCGGGTACAGGAGGCGGGTGCGGCGTCGTCGGCGAAACTTGACGACGCGCGCTTCACCTTGAAGCGCATTGACGAGGTATCGCCGAGCGAAGGGGAGTACGACGAGCTGGCTGCCAGCCTCGCCCGTGTTGAGCATGTTGAGGCGCTTGCCGTTGCGGCCAATCGCGCCTATGCGGCGCTTGGAGGCGAAGAGGGAGCGATTGATAGACTCAACGAGGCCGTTTCGGCCCTGTCCGATGGCGGGCGCTTCGACAACGAGCTTGTCTCCCTCGCCGATTCGTTGCGCGAGGTTGGTTACGTGTTGGAGGACGTTTCGCGTTCAACCTGCGATTATCGCGATAGCGTCAAATTCGATCCCGAGGAGCTGGAAGCTGCCCAGGAGCGCATGTCGGCGCTGCAAGGCTTGCTGCGCGCATATGGCCCGCGTATGGAGGATGTGTTTGCCGCCCGAGCGGCAGCGGCCGATTTGGTGTCCATGGTCGACGATGCCGAGGGACGGGAGAAGGCGGCGCGAAAGCGGCTGGATGAAGCGGAGGAGCAGCTTGCCGAGGCAGCGAAAAAGCTGCATGAGGCTCGAAGCGAGGTGGCGCCGCGTTTTGCGGAAGAAGTGAGCGCTCAGATGGCGCGTTTGCAGATGTCCGGCGCTGCGCTTTCATGCTCGGTTCAGTTCGAGCCGCGCGAATCCTGGACCCTGGCCGGGCCCTCGGCAATCGAATTTCTCTTTCGACCTGGCGCAGGGATGCAACCAAGGCCTCTTGCGCGCATCGCCTCCGGCGGCGAGGTGAGTCGCGTGATGCTGGCCATGAAAGTGGTGCTTGGGCAGGCCGATAAGGTTGGCACGTTGGTTTTCGATGAGGTGGATGCCGGGGTGGGCGGATCGGTCGCTCATGCCCTGGCTGACGTGTTGGTTGATTTGGCCAAGACGCATCAAGTCATCGTTGTGACGCATCTGGCGCAGGTGGCCGTTCGCGGCGATGTCCATTACGTGGTGGGTAAAATGATCGGCGAGGATGGGAAGCCCGAAACGAAGTTGAGCATGCTTGACGAATCGACAAGGCCCGCCGAGATAGCTCGCATGCTTTCCGGCGATGCCACCGAAGCGTCGTTGGCACATGCCTGCGAGATGCTTCAGGCGGCAGCTCGATAGTGCGAGAGCCGATAGCAAGGGCGGGTCAAGTTGTTGGATACGAAAAAGTTGAGAATTGGGTCTTGCGCTTAGGTGGCGGTTACCGTAATATATATCAAGCGCGCTTGAAGCACGCAGTTTTGGTCGCTTGGCTCAGCGGGAGAGCATCGCCTTCACACGGCGGGGGTCACAGGTTCAAATCCTGTAGCGACCACCATAAATGACAAGGCTGAATCTAAAAAGGTTCGGCCTTTTTTATTTCTTCTAAAAGACCCGGTTACCCTGTTGACGGGCCTCGCTCATAATTCAACTGTCGTTCCTGATGACGCCTCAAAAAAGGGCCGAGCTGAAGCTCGGCCCTTATGAAAATCTCGTTGTGCGAAAAGCTCTTCCTATCGGCGGGAACACTTACCGCGATGGAGACGCCGCTCAATGGAAGCCTCAATCGCAACTAATCGTCACTTGACAGGCGCTCTTTCGCTAGGTAAATGGGTCGGCGTTTGTTCTCGATGTAGTCGCGTCCCAGATATTCTCCGATAACGCCGAGCACAGCCAGTTGGAGCCCGCCGAACAGCAGGATGAGGCAGGCGATGGTGGGGTAGCCCGGCACGTCGTTTCCGTACATGGCATATTCGCCAAGCACCATGACCAAATACAGCACCGCAGCGGCAGCGCAGATGATGCCCAACCATACCGCAACCTTCAGCGGCCAGGTGGTGAATCCGAAGATGCCCGTGGCCGCATAGCGGAACAGCTTGCGGAAGCTCCACTTCGTACGCCCCGAGGCGCGCTTGGCCGCCTCGTAGGGCATCTCCAGCGTGTTGAACCCGATCCATGCGAACAACCCCTTGCTGAAACGTTCCGATTCGGGCAGCGACAGCAGCGCATCGCGCACGCTGCGGCGGAATACCCGAAAATCGCTGACGTTTGCCGGGATGGAGATGTCGTCGGCCATGCCGTTGAAGGTTTTGTAGAACGCACGCTTGAAAAGCTTCAGGATGAAGCCCTCTTTACGCTCCACCTGGCAGGCGGCCACGCAGTCGTAATCGGGGTTTTCCTGAAGCAGGCGATACATGCGCAGCGCATCGTCGGGCGTTTGCTGCATATCCGCATCGATGAGGCACACCGTTTCCCCGCGCGCTGCCTCAAGACCGGCGAACAGGGCCGATTCCTTGCCGAAGTTGCGGGAGAAGGTGATGGCCTGCACCGCATGCTTGCCGCGTGCTTCCTCGATGATGCGCCTCAGTAGGCCCGCGGTGCCATCGGAGCTGCCGTCGTTGACGAAGACGATCTCGATCTTCACGCCGGCCTCCGCAAAGCAAGAGGTGGCGGTTTTGAAGAACAGCGGAATGTTATCGACTTCGTTGTAGCAGGGGACCACCAGCGTCAGATCGAAGGTGTTCTCGGTTGTCTCGCCCATGCTTTGCGGTCCCTTCTGCATATATTGATTAAGAACGTTCACTTGCTGCAGCGCTCATGCTCTTGGCGCTGGCGGATTGTTTCATGCTACGCCAACGTGCGGCGGCGCGCCATACTGCGAAGACGGCAATGCAGGCAACGCTCACGGCTGCGCCCACAACAAGCCCGGGCGTTTGGTAGGTCACCACGACCTCGTTTTCCCCGGCGGAAACCTCCATCGACATAAGCCCGTCATACGCGGCCTTCACCGGTATGCTTTGACCGTTGACGGTTGCGGTCCATCCGTCCTCGTAAGGCTGGGAGATCACGAGCGTCTCATCCTCGGCGGCGGTAAACGCCGCCTCGATGCGACCGTTGTCGTAGCGGGTAAGCGTGAAGCCGCCCGAATCGAGGTTCGAAAGCGCGCCGGAGAGAGCTTCGATGTTCACGCTGCTCATCTGCATCAGGTCGGTGACATCAACGTCCCAAAACGCGGTCTGCTCGTTGACGGGCGTGCCGTCAGCGTGAACGAGGGAGGCGATGGAGCTGTTGCCGCGCGGTTCAAGCGTGACGGTCACGGGCACACCGGTTGTGCCTTGGCCCAGGTTCACGACGTTGCATGATCCTCGTCCGCCGACCGTTTGAACTAAAGCCCCGTTGACGTTGATGTCGCACATGATGCCGCCATCAAAATAAAAATCGAGAAGGTACAGGGTTGGCAGGTACAGCAAAACCGGTCCATCGGTGCGCGGCGTAACGGTGAAGGTTCGCACTCCCTCGGCGCCATCGACTTCTTCGATTTCGGGGGTGGAGAAAATTCCGTCGGCGTTTCCGCAGGCATCGGCGATCATCGCCTGCTGGTTGGCGAAGGGTTTGCCTTCCTCCCATGAAACGTTCGTGGTTCCCCGGGTTCCCCATCCTAAGGGCAGGGCCAGCTCGTTGGACCAGAGGCTGTAGGCGCCGCGTGCGGTGAGGCCTCCCTCGGCAACGGTCCCCGCCGGTTGGTCGACGGCGACGATATCGGTGACGCCGAGCAGCGCGTCGGCTGCAGGGTTGGGGCTTTGGTAGTACGTTCCCACGGGCGTGAGCTTGGAGTAGCCCAGGTAGGCAAGAAGGTCCTGGATGGATGAGGTTTGCGTGGAGGAATAGTGATCGACGGTGGAAAAGCCCAGGTACATGGCCATGTTGTCGGATCCGTAAAACTTCGTTCCGCCCCAATAGGGAGAAGTGTTCGCAACGCGCGTGAACACAAGGCCCTCGTCGGTGCCATCTTCGGATGCGGCCGTGTCCGCCGTCGCGTCCGAACGGGTGTCGTCGGGAAGCTGCGAATACAGGCCGAGCCACCCTTGCACTTCGTTTGTGTACGAGTCGACGGTGTAGATGCAGGCATCGAACTGATATTTCGCTCCCGCGACGGATTCGAAGCAGAAGATGGCGCAAAGTGCGAACACGGCTGTTCGGTAAACGACGAGACGGGCGGTCGGCGACTGCTTGCGGATGGGCTTGCCCTCGCTTGCATTCTCTCCCACGGCGCGCTTGACGCCCACCGCGCACGCAATGCAGAGCAGCGCGGTGAAGCCGAAGAGCAGCGCGACCTCCAAGGCAACCTGCTCGCCGTTAGGCCGCAGCTCGTGCTTGGTCACCCACGTGAGAGCTTCCGACAAAACGTAGAGCGCCGTGATCGCCCCGCCGCCTATCGCTGCTGCGCGCAAGCGTTTTTCGGCGGGCAGCTTGCCCAGCGCAAGCAGCCCCTGGCAAGCAGCCATGATGAAGACGAGCAGGATGGCGAAGCCGTTTCGGTTGGTGTAGGAGCTTTCAGGAGCGAACCCGGCCCATATGGTGGTCCAAGGGGGGAAGATAAGCGAGAGCGCCATCACGGCGACGAGCACGCCGCCAGCGATTTTGTCGCGCTTGGGTACGGCGCGGTTGGCGAAAAAGATGCCTATTCCGATGCCTACCAGGGCCGATACGGCGATGGCAGGCGTGTTGTTGTTCGGGTTGACGCCGGGCAGGGTTCCGATGGTGAACAGGCTTGGCACGGCGATCGGGTTGTGCGCAAGGCTGAACGAGGATATGACGGCGGACAGCCCCGTCTGCGATCCCTTGCCCGCCAAAAGCGCCAGCACCGTCGGCAGCAGCACGACCACGCACGCGCCGGCGGCAAGCACCATGGTTGCGGCGAAGCGTGCGCACAGTCTGCCTCGCGCTCCTTTCAAGGAGGAGTCGAAGGCAAGCTCGTACAGGAAGACGACGACGGCGAGCAGGCAGACCATGTATCCGACGTACCAGTT
>CAVHFC010000009.1:0-5355 GCA_963635025.1 Eubacterium sp. CAG:786 | reverse complement strand
GGGCTTGACAGGTAATAGGTGAACAGCGCGAAGGTTCCGCCGCCCATGCCGGCTGCGTTGCAGTAGAACAGGTCGGCCTCGCCGCGCAGCACCTGCGAGAACCATCCGAAGTAATCGACGTACTGCAGCGGCATGTCGTAGAGCATGACCGATGTGTCGCCGAAGGGGTAGACGCCGCATAGGGAAAACGCGCCGCACAGGGCCAAAAAGCAGGCGGCGAAGGTTGCGCCGTAGCATGCGATGGCTTTGCGAAGCGAGTGTGGTTCACGTGAATCGTTCGGTGCGAAGGGCAACATCTTTCCTAACTAATATAGTGATAAATCGATGGTACGGTATTGAGGCAATGGTACTAGACAGAAGGCTTGCGCGCACTCAAACTGTCTCCAAGCGTTGGAAAACAGCACGATTTCAGTACCGTTTTCCCTGATAAACGTACCGAACAACAAAAAAGATCCATAGTTCGTGAAAATTTTCCTTGACGGGCGACATTGTGCATTGTATTTTAGCAAATTGCAACTTTTTCGCAGTTTCGCGGATGCACCTGAAGGAGGAAAAGCCTCGTGGCCAAAGACAAAACGACTGGTCAGACCGAACTTTATCGCAATCGACGCTCGTTTGCGAAAATCCCGGACGTCATGGACGTGCCCAACCTCATCGCCATTCAAACCGAGAGTTTCAAATGGTTCATGAACGAGGGCCTCGATCAAGCGTTCCAGGACATCGCCCCGATCGAGAACAGCGCCAAGGACATGTGCGTCGAGTTCGGCGATCATGAGTTCGGCGAACCTAAGTACACCGTCGAGGAGTGCAAGGTTAAGGACGTCAGCTATCAGGCGCCCCTGTACGTCGACATCCGCTTCATCAACCGTGAAACGGGCGAGATCAAAGAGCAGCATGTGTTCATGGGCGACTTCCCGCTCATGACCAACCGCGGCACCTTCATCATCAACGGCACCGAGCGCGTGGTCGTCTCGCAGCTCGTCCGTTCCCCCGGCGTGTACTTCAGCTCCGAGCGCGACAAGGCGTCGGACAAGACGCTGTACAACGCCAAGGTCATCCCTTCGCGCGGCGCATGGCTCGAATTCGAGACCGACAAGCGCGACATCCTGTCCGTGCGTATCGACCGCAAGCGCAAGCAGCCGGCGACGCTGCTCGTTCGCGCGCTCGGCCTGGCCGAAACCCGCGAGGAGATCATCGAGCTGCTCGGCTCCGACGAGATGGTCCTGCGTACGCTCGATCGCGACCCTGCCACCACCAAGGAAGAGTCGCTCATCGAGCTGTACAAGCGCTTCCGTCCCGGCGAGCCGCCGACCATCGACAGCGCGCGCACGCTGCTTGAGGGCCTGTTCTTCAATCCGCAGCGCTACGATCTGGCCAAGGTCGGTCGCTACAAGATCAACAAGAAGCTCGGCTTCTCGCAGGAGGATTCCACCTCTTCGACGCTAACCGACGAGGACATCACCAAGACGATGCAGTACATCATCGCGCTGCATGCCAATGTCGAGGGAGCCAAGGTCGACGACATCGACCACTTCGGCAACCGCCGCATCCGCACGGTCGGCGAGCTGATCCAGAACCAGTTCCGCATCGGCCTGTCCCGTATGGAGCGCGTCGTGCGCGAGCGCATGAGCATGCAGGAGCCCGACGAGATCACCCCGCAGTCGCTCGTGAACATCCGTCCGATCGTGGCGGCAATCAAGGAGTTCTTCGGCTCTTCCCAGCTGTCCCAGTTCATGGACCAGGCGAACCTCGCCGCTGGCATCACGCACAAGCGCCGTCTGTCCGCACTCGGTCCGGGCGGTCTGTCCCGCGAGCGCGCAGGCTTCGAAGTTCGCGACGTTCACAATTCCCATTACGGCCGCATGTGCCCGATCGAGACGCCTGAAGGCCCGAACATCGGCCTGATCGGCTCGCTCGCAACCTTCGGCCGCATCAACCCCTACGGCTTCATCGAGACGCCGTATCGTCGCGTCGTCGACGGCAAGGTCACCGACGAGATCGACTACCTGACGGCCGACGAGGAGGAGAACCACACGATCGCCCAGGCCAACGACTCGTTCAACCTGGAAACCCGTGAGTTCGGCACCTTCGACAAGGACGGCAACTTCACCAAGGCCACGCGCGTGCTGTGCCGCACCAAGGACGCTGACGGTGTGTTCGGCGAGCCTGGCGAGGTCCCGCCCGAGCAGGTCGACTACATGGACGTTTCCCCGCGTCAGATGACGTCGGTCGCAACGTCGCTCATTCCCTTCCTGGAGCACGACGACGCAAACCGCGCCCTCATGGGTTCGAACATGCAGCGTCAGGCCGTGCCGCTGCTCAAGCCGCATGCGCCGCTCGTCGGCACGGGCATGGAGCATCGCCTCGCGGTCGACTCCGGCGAGATCCTCATCGCTCAGAACCCCGGCGTGGTCGACTACGTTGACGGCACGGTCATCATCGTGCTGAACAACGACGGCGAGTACGACGAGTACGCGGTGCCGAAGTTCCAGCGCTCCAATCAGTCCGGCTGCATCAACCATCGTCCGATCGTCCGCAAGGGCGACGAGGTGGCTGCAGGCGACGTGCTCGCCGACGGCCCGTCGTGCGACGGCGGCGAGCTGGCACTTGGTCAGAACCTCATGGTCGCCTACATGCCTTGGGAAGGCTACAACTACGAGGACGCCATCATCGTTTCCGAGCGCGTGGTGTCCGAGGACCTGCTGACCTCCATCCACATCAGCGAATACGAGATCGACGCGCGCGACACCAAGCTCGGTCCCGAGGAGATCACCCGCGAGATCCCCAACATCTCCGATGACATGACCGGTAACCTGGATGCGGACGGCATCATCCGCGTCGGCGCCGAGGTGTTCCCGGGCGACGTGCTGGTGGGCAAGGTCACGCCGAAGGGCGAAACCGAGCTTACGGCCGAGGAGCGCCTGCTGCGCGCCATCTTCGGCGAGAAGGCCCGCGAGGTTCGCGATACGTCCCTGAAGGTTCCGCATGGTTCCGGTGGCCGCGTCATCGGTATCGTGCGCCAGAGCCGCGCCGAAGGCGACGAGCTGGCGCCGGGCGTCAACGAGCTCGTGCGCATCTTCGTTGCTCAGAAGCGTAAGGTTCAGCAGGGCGACAAGCTCTCCGGCCGTCACGGTAACAAGGGCGTTATCTCCCGCGTGCTCCCGGTCGAGGACATGCCCTACCTGGCCGACGGCACCCCGATCGACGTCATGCTCAACCCTCTGGGCGTGCCTTCCCGTATGAACGTCGGTCAGCTGCTTGAGAACCACCTGGGATGGGCTGCGAAGTGGGGCTGGTCCGACGAAGAGGGCTCCACCGAGCCGGTCGCCGGTCCGCAGTTCGTGGCTACGCCGGTGTTCGACGGTGCCACCGAGGACGAGATTTCCGACGCCATCGACGCCGCGAACCGCAACCTGATCAACATCAACCATGCCAAGTACGGCGACCTGGCGCGCGACGAGTTCGTCCCGCAGCTTTCCCGTACCGGCAAGGCATGGCTGTACGACGGCCGCACGGGCGAGAAGTTCCGCGAGCCCATCACCGTCGGTCAAACCTATATCCTCAAACTCGGCCACATGGTCGACGACAAGATCCACGCACGCTCGACTGGCCCTTACAGCCTGATCACGCAGCAGCCGCTCGGCGGCAAGGCGCAGTTCGGCGGCCAGCGCTTCGGCGAGATGGAGGTGTGGGCGCTCTACGCTTACGGCGCCTCCAACGTGCTGCAGGAGATCTTGACCGTGAAGTCCGACGACACGTCGGGACGCGTGAAGTCCTACGAGTCCATCGTCAAGGGCGAGAACACGCCCGCGCCGGAGGTCCCGGAGAGCTTCAAGGTTCTGGTCAAGGAAATGAAGTCGCTGTGCCTCAACGTTGAACTGGAAGGCCATGACCACCAGACCATCGACGTGACGCACGACCCCGAGCTTGACAACGTCAAGGCCGATGACGATTCGGCGCTTTACAACGCCATCGCGGCCGACGCCCGCAAGACCGAGGACGAGGATGCAAGCGCACTGGATAGCATTGCTGCCGAACTGGGAGAATTGATGGGCGAAACCAAAGAAAACGATACGAACGACCTGATCGGCAAGGAGGATGAGCGATAAATGACGACCGAATTCGACGTTAACAACTTCGACGCCTTGCGCATCTCCCTGGCATCCGCCGAGGATATCCGCAGCTGGTCGCGCGGCGAGGTCAAGAAGCCTGAAACCATCAACTACCGCACGCTCAAGCCGGAAAAGGACGGCCTGTTCTGCGAGAAGATCTTCGGGCCGACGAAGGACTGGGAGTGCGCCTGCGGCAAGTACAAGCGCGTCCGCTTCAAGGGTATCGTGTGCGAGCGCTGCGGCGTCGAGGTGACGCGCAGCAAGGTTCGCCGCGAGCGCATGGGCCACATCGAGCTTGCCGCCCCGGTGAGCCATATCTGGTACTTCAAGGGATCTCCCTCCCGCTTGGGCTACCTGCTTGACATCCCGCCGAAAGAGCTGGAGAAGGTCCTGTATTTCGCCAGCTCCATCATCACCTCCGTGGACAAGGAAGCCCGCGAGGAGGATATGGAGGACCTGCGCGACGAGCTGGCCGCCGACCTTGAGGAGCTTGACGCCGAGCGCGATCGCCTCGTCGAGCAGACGCGCCGCCTGTCGGTCGACTACGTTCCGGCTGACGATGACTTCGTCGACGAGATCGACGAAGATGAGCGCATGACGCCCGAAGAGGTTGAAGAGGAAGTCGCCGATATCTTCGACGAGTTCAACGAGCGCAAGGCGCTTCGCCAGGACGCATTCGACCTGTTCTGCAAGATCGAGCCGAAGCAGCTCGTTCCCGACGAGGCCCTCTATCGCGAGATGCGCGCGAATTACCGCGACTACTTCACCGGCGGCATGGGTGCTGAATCGGTTCGCGACCTGCTCGATGCCATGGATCTGGCTGCCACGGCCGAGGATCTGCGCGACGTGATCGCCAACGGCAAGGGTCAGAAGCGCGCCAAGGCCATCAAGCGCCTGAAGGTGGTCGACGCGTTCTTGAAGTCGACGAACAAGCCGGCCGACATGATCCTGGACGTTATCCCGGTCATCCCGCCCGACCTGCGCCCCATGGTGCAGCTCGACGGCGGCCGTTTCGCCACATCCGACCTCAACGACCTGTATCGTCGCGTCATCAACCGTAATAACCGCCTGAAGCGCCTGCTTGACCTCGGTGCCCCCGAGATCATCGTGAACAACGAGAAGCGCATGCTGCAGGAAGCCGTCGACAGCCTGTTCGACAACGGTCGTCGCGGCCGTCCCGTCACCGGTCCGGGCAATCGCCCGCTCAAGTCGCTGTCCGACATGCTCAAGGGCAAGCAGGGCC
>CAVHFC010000008.1:38686-43307 GCA_963635025.1 Eubacterium sp. CAG:786 | reverse complement strand
TAAGGTGCGAGTCATGCCTCGCACCCACGAATCTTGCTGTTGGGTTAATGCTTCCGGCAAGTTCATCGTGGGCGCCATGGCTTGCATCCGGGGGATCTTGCTGCGGGCTCAACGTTTCTGCCAAGATCTTTGTGGGGTCGAGCGACAGCTCGGCCCGTATTCGAGAGCGCCTTTAGGCGCGACACATAATTTTGAAACGGGGCGCAGGGTCGTTTCTCTGGCCGCTTCCGTCTCGTGAGGAGAACAGCGTTGTTCCCTTCGGTCGTTCTCCGTTGGGGTGCGAGTTTTCATTCGCGCCCCAACGGATTTTTGGTACCGGCTTTTGCGCTACTTTAAGATTCCGGCGTTGAAGGCGTTCATGAGGATTGTTGCTACCCGCTCTCGTGCGATTTCCTCGTAGGGCTTCAGCTTGCGGACGCCATCTTCCTCGTAGCCGTTAATGATTCCTTTGGCCTTTGCCCACGCAACGGATCCGCGGGCCCAAACCTGGATTGTGTCCGCGTCTGCGAAGCTGGAAAGAATGCTCTGGTCTGCGGCGTCAGCGCCGGTGGGGTCGGCATAGTTTGCCAGAATCGCCGCTAGTTGCTCTGCGGTCACGGGCGCATTCGGGCGGAACTCTCGATGTCCGTTCTCTTCCACGCCGTTGATGACTCCGGCGGAAACGGCCCAGTTGGCAGCTCCGGTGTACCAGTCGTTGTCGGCGACGTCCGCCATACCGGTCGTGTTGGTCGCGTCGCTGTTGTAGGCTTCGGCGGCCTTGGGATCGGCGTTGCGCCAGAGGATGGCGGCCAGCTGAGCGCGGGTCAGCGTGCGCGCAATGCCGAACTTGCCGGCGTCCTCGCCCGAGGTATAGCCGGTAATCAGGCCCTTTTCGGCGCAGAACGTCACGCCGTTGGCATACCACTCCGAATAATCCACATCAGGGAACGTAGGGGCTGGTTCCGGGTCGGGCTCGGGATCAGGCGTCGGCTCGGGCTCCGGGTCGGGCTCGGGATCAGGCGTCGGCGAAGGCTCAGGGTCGGGGTCGGGGTTGGGCGTCGGCTCGGGCTCGGGAACCGGGGTTGGATCGGGGTTCGGCGTTGGATCCGGCTCAGGTGTCGGAGTGGGAGTTGGCTCAGGGTCGGGGGCCGGTGTCGGTTCCGGTTCCGGCTCAGGATCCGGTGTGGGTTCCGGATCTGGCACCGGATCGGGCGTGGGTTCAGGTTCCGGCTCGGGCGTAGGCTCTGGTTCGGGTGTCGGCGTGGGCTCGGGCTCGGGCGTCGGCTCCGGTTCGGGCGCGACAATCGTGAACGTGTATTTCAGGGTGCCGGTGTAATTACCGATTCCGGTGATGGTTATCGTTGCGGTGCCGACCTCAACGTTGTTCTCGTACGAAACCTTGTAGTCGGTCTCTTCCTTCAGCTTCTCGGAAGTAACGCGCCCGGTAATGGCTTGCCCGCTATAGGTCGCGTCGGAAGCGTCAACCTTGAACAACTGATCCGTGATGGCCTCTACCGTTCTGACTTCGCCTTTGTATTCCTTGTAGTTGCGGTTGGGATAATCGTCCGCTGGGGTGGTGAAGGCAGCCGCCCATCCATAATGCTCAAGCGAGTTTTTGAACGAATCGTCGCTGCGCAGGAAGTAATCGTGGCACACGTCGGCATCAAAGCCGCCGTCGACTTCCTGGCCTTCGTCGTTCATCACTAAAGAATCGTCCCAGGTCGTATCAACGTGATACCAGTTGCCATCAAGCTGCACCATGTTCCAGGCGTGGTTCATGTCGTCGCTTGTCACATACACGGCGGGAATGCCCGCGCGCGAAAGCAGCAGCTTGTACGCCAGTGCATAACCCTGGCACACCGCCTGGCCCCCTGCGAGCGCGCCATAGGCGGTGCGCGAGGTAGAGAGGCTTACGTTGTTGTTGGCGACGTCGAAGTCGTAGGCGCACACGCGAACGATGTAGTCGTGCAGCGCCTGGGCAATCTCTAAATCGGTTGCAGTGTCGGCGTCGAACCATCTGAGCGCCTTCGCGATACTGTCCTCGGTTGCCTGTTTGACCTGCGGAAGTTCATCGGCATTGACGACGTACGTCAGACGAAGCCCCATCACCTGATCGCCATCGCTCAGCGTTTTGTTTCCATCGTTGTCATGGAAATAAAAGCTGAAGGTCGATCCCGCCCAGTAATATTCCGGGTTCGCCACGATAAGGCCCAAAACATCGCGGAAATCGGCATACGAATACCCATCTCCGAAGTCGACCTCTTCCGCCAGCTGATCGAAAGCGGCGTACACCTTGTCGCAGATCTCCTGCTCGGCGCTACTCGGGGTTTCGCCGTCAAGGCTCGCAAGATCGGCTTCGCCCGCCGGCTGATCGTGGGTTATCAGCGAAAACCCGTCGACGGTCTCCTGCATGAGGGCCCCGGACTTGTCTGACGGATCCGATTGTGCTGCCGGCGCCGCGGCAGGAGTCAGCCCCACGGCCAGAGCTGCGGCCAAAAGCAGCCGAAGCGGAATGGTGGTCACCTTTGAGGCGGTTTTTCCCATAGCAATCCCTTTCGCTTATGCGCATCGAATGCGGCAGCGTTTTCTTCTCGGAAGAATATACGGCGAATTCCAAGCAGAATAGAGCACGCATCGGCGAACGCACGGCAACGGCAAGACCGCTTTTGACCAGGTTCGGTTTTAGGCTGCGCTGGATGCTTCAGCGAAATGCCTTCCGGTTGATTGCGCTGGAAAGCCTATCGTTCGCTTTTGCGCTTGCGCATATCTGCGATCATCACCGCGACCACGGGGAGGAACAGGCAGATGGTGCTGACGAGGCTCGACGGCGCGCTGATGGCCCCCGAGACCCAGATGATCGAGCCACTCTGAATGGCCGTCCCTGCCTGGCAAACCAAGGCGATCGAGATGAAGTTGTTGGCCCAGTGGATGGCGCAGCTGGCCAGGCAGTTCCCGTACGCCACGTCGGCTATGTACATGCCTGCAGCTGCGATCAGGTACTGGGAGAAGATCATGGCAATGAGCAGGGCGTCTACTTGGGATCCGACCTCGGGATTCTGAAAATGGACCAGCATGAACAAAAGGCAGCTGAAAACGCCGGCAACGGCCACCCTTGCGGTCGGGGTGATTTTGTCGCCGCCGGCAGCGCGTAAGAGCGGGCAGCGGAACAGGATCTCCTCGGCAGTCGTTTGCATCCACAACAGCGAAACGCACAGGATGAGGTTCACAAGGAATGGCAAGAAACGGGCGTTGCTGTATCTCTGAACGCGAACGACGATACAGGAACGCTGATTTCTTGCCACCAGAGCCCGTTTTCGCTGCACGGAGCTACGGGAACTCGGATTTCTTGCCACGGAAGGCCCTGCTCCGTGAACAGAGGAACAGGAACGGCGAAAACGTGCCATGGCTCGCCCGCCGGGAGATTTGTGTCGCGCCTTCGGCACTCTCTAATAGGGTACGCTTTCGCTCGCACCCACGAAAAACCTGGCAGATGCCTTAACCTTACGCCTGAAATTCGTGGACGCGAGACACGTCTCGCGCATGAATCGCTCAGCGCCCGCAAGGGCGCGTCACCTTCTTGAAATCCGGGGTGCGTCGCCGGCCGGCAGACACTCGGCGCTCCTCCCGGCAAAACAGTGTCGCATCCTTCGGATGCTCTTGATTACGGTGCTTTCGCTCGCACCCACGAAAGACCTGGTGGAAGCGTTAACCTGTCGTCAGAATTCAGCGCGCTGGGGCTTCAATTATTCCTGACCAGGCTTCGCGCACTTGCTCGATCTTGCTTTTGCGCAGCAGGAAAAGGGCGATGCAGCCGATGATCAGGCCGAAGATCATCGGCATCACGAGCGAGAGCGTCTGCGCCGTGGCGGTGTCGACCGGCGCGGACGTGCTTGCGGAACTGGTCTGCAGAAGCGTGCTCATCGATCCGCTCATGTCGTAGAGCGCGTGGAGCGTCACGGTCGCCCAAATGTTGCCGCTTCGGAAGTAGATGGCTGCCAGCAGAATGCCGGCAAACGTGGCGGAAACCACCTGCGCGATAACGGCTGGCGCTGGCGAGAAGGCCAGGTTCACCAGGTGCATGAGACCGAAGATCAGACCTGACAGCCCGCACGCGGTCAAAATGCCTCGGCGCGTTAGCCCAAAATGCTCCAGCAGCGTTTCAGCCAGTACGGCGCGTCCGAGCATTTCCTCGCCCAGGCCCACCAGCAGGTAGCTGAGCACGAACGCGGCCACGGCACCGGCTGCGGGCACAACGCCATCGCCCTCGGCCACGCGCGAGATGCCCATGGCGATGACCAGCAGCGAGAAAACGAGCAGGAATGCGCCGCAGGCAAGGCCGCGCCCAAAGCCCGAGGTTCGACCGAGCAGGCCCAGTTTGCCCGCTGCGCGCAGGAGCACGAGCGCCAGCACGAAGGGGACGAGCTTCACCAGGGAGGTTCCCAGCTGCGGGACGGCGGCGTCGATACCGGCCAAAACGCCCGCAGCCACGCCGAGCTCCCAAAGCCAATCAAGGAGCATCATCGCGCCCAGACCCAGGGCGGCGGCGACAATGCAATAGATGATGGGATGGTTTGTGCGCAGCTCGCTCACGGGGCGTCCTTTCTGTTTGATGAGTTGTGTGGTTAGCGATTATACCTTAGCG
>CAVHFC010000008.1:33027-38504 GCA_963635025.1 Eubacterium sp. CAG:786 | reverse complement strand
CCGGCAACTCGTCGGACTCGTTTTCCCGGTACGGTTACAGCGTTGAAACAGCGCACCGCGCCAGTTCACAACCGAATAGCTTCGGATGACGGCACCGGGAGAGACCTCGCGAAAGAGGCGCCGAAGGGGAGGCAGGAACTCTCAGGCAAAAGAACCGGTGCTCGACGAAACCCTGGAAAGGCGCGCCTTCCCGGCGCGACACCGAAGATGCAATCCGCTCATGCGGAGAATCTCTCAGGTCACAAGGACAGGGGCGCAGATGTCACGCTACACCTGCGCCCCTGTCCGTTTTCAGCCGAGAGGAGACCCATGAGCGAACTGAAAACACCCCTGTACGACATCCACGTTGAGGAAGGCGGCAAGATCGTCCCCTTCGCCGGATACCTGCTGCCCGTGCAGTACGAAACCGGTGTCATCGCCGAGCATATGGCCGTTCGCCAGGCATGTGGCCTGTTCGACGTGTCCCATATGGGCGAGTTCACGGTGAGCGGCCCCGGCGCGCTCGCGACACTGAACCACGTGCTCACCAACGATTTCACCAACATGACGATCGGGCGCGTGCGCTATTCCGTGCTGTGCTACGAAGACGGCGGCTGCGTGGATGACCTCATCGTGTACAAGTTCGGCGAGGAGTCTTACCTCGTGGTGGTTAACGCCGCCAATCGCGCCAAGGACTTCGAATATATGTCGAAGCATATCCTGGCCGACACCGAGTTCGCCGACATTTCCGACACCGTGGCCCAGATTGCGCTGCAGGGCCCCAAGGCGCCGGAAATCATCGCGAAGCTTTTGCCCGCCGAGCAGATTCCCGAGAAGTATTACACCGCCGTGCGTTCCGCCAGCATCAACGGCATCGAATGCATGATCTCGCGCACCGGCTATACCGGCGAGCTGGGATATGAAGTCTACACCGCCGCGGCCGATGCGCCGGCAGTGTGGCGTGCGCTTCGTGAAGCCGGCGAAGAGTTCGGCTGTATCCCGTGCGGTTTGGGCGCGCGCGACACGCTGCGCCTGGAGGCGGCTATGCCGCTGTACGGCCACGAGATGGACGCGACCGTTTCCCCGCTTGAAACCGGGCTGGATTTTGGCGTTAAACTGGGCAAAGAGGAGTTCATCGGCAAGGATGCCCTCGTGGCTGCCGGCACGCCGGCCCGCACCCGCATCGGCCTTGAGGTCACCGGCCGCGGCATCGTTCGCGAGCACATGCCCGTCTTCAAGGGCGGCGCGCAGGTGGGCACCACAACCTCCGGCACCAAATGCCCCTACGTCAACAAGGCCATCGCCATGGCGCTTGTTGAGAACGGATCTCTGGCCGAAGGCGACGAGGTCGAGGTCGAGGTTCGCGGCCGCATGGTGAGCGCGAAGGTCGTTCCGCTGCCGTTCTACAAGCGCAGTTAGGCGCGCGCCCGGGACGCGCCCGGAGCTTGCCCGGAACGCGCCCGACATCCGCTTGATACGTCCCGGCGCCTCCTGCCCGGCATCCATCTACAGCAATTCGCCCCGGTCGAAGCGCCGGGGCCGACACCTACTAAACTGAAAGGAAACCATCATGGCAACCGCACCCGCAGAGCTGAAGTACGCGAAATCCCACGAGTGGGTCAAGCTTGAGGACGGCACGGCGACCATCGGCCTGACCGACTACGCGCAGAACGCCCTCGGCGATCTTGTTTTCGTCAACCTGCCCGAAGAGGGCGACGAGGTGACGGCGGGCGAAGCCTTCGGCGACGTTGAGTCCGTCAAGGCCGTTTCTGACGTGTTCTCCCCGGTCAGTGGCGTTGTGTGCGCCATCAACGAGGATCTTCTGGACGCCCCGGAATCCATCAACCAGGACCCTTACGGCGCCTGGTTCATCAAGGTGGAGAACGTTGGCGAAACCGAGGAGCTGCTTGACGCCGACGCCTACGAGGCCCACTGCGCCGCCGAGGCTGAATAGCGCGCTCGCGCACACCCGAAACCCCTCCAACCACGATCATCAAAGGACAGCATATGGGTAGCTATATTCCCGCGACCCCGGCGCAGCGAGACGAGCTTTTGGCCGCATGCGGTCTTGGCAGCATCGACGAGCTGTACGATATCGTCCCCGCCGAAGCCAGGATCGACGAGCTTGACCTTGCGCCCGGCCTTTCCGAAATGGAAGTTGCCGAGGCCGTGAGCGAGCTTGCGGAAAAGAACACGCGCTTCAAGAGCATCTTCCGCGGCGCCGGCGCGTATAACCACTACATCCCGGCCATTGTGAAGACCGTCACCTCGAAAGAGGAGTTCGTCACCGCCTACACGCCCTATCAGGCCGAGATCAGCCAGGGCGTGCTGCAGAGCATCTTCGAATATCAGACGCAGATCTGCGAGCTGACCGGCATGGACGTGAGCAACGCGTCGGTGTACGACGGCGCGACCGCGGCCGCCGAGGCCGTCATCATGCTCGAGGAGCGCAAGCGCTCGGGCGTGGTGGTGTGCGGTGGCGTTGACCCGCAGGCGCAAACGGTGCTGGGAACTTATTGTGCCAGCCGCGACATCGCCATTTCGACGGTTGCGTCCGAAGGCTTCACGACGTCGCCGGACGAGCTGGCCGCCGCGCTGGCGGGCGGCAGCTATGCATCGGTCCTGGTGCAGAGCCCGAACTATTTCGGGTCCATCGAAGATGTTGCCGCCCTGGCCGCCGTCGCCCACGAGGCGGGGGCGAAGCTCATCATGAGCGCAAACCCGGTGAGCCTCGGCGTGCTCGAGTGCCCCGCGGCGCTGGGTGCGGACGTTGCCGTGGGCGAAGGACAGCCGCTTGGCATGCCGCTTTCGTTTGGCGGACCGTACCTGGGTTACATGGCCACCACGTCTAAGAACATGCGCAAGCTGCCCGGGCGCATCGTCGGCGAGACGACCGACGACGAGGGCAAGCGCGCGTTTGTTCTGACGCTGCAGGCTCGTGAGCAGCACATTCGTCGCGAAAAGGCTTCCAGCAACATCTGCTCGAACCAGGCGTTGTGCGCGATGACCGCTTCGGTGTACCTGGCGGCCGTCGGCCCCGACGGCCTGGCGCGCGTGGCCGGCAATTCCGCCGCGCACGCGCATTACCTGGCCGGCGAGCTTGCCAAGCTGGGCTTCGAGCTGCAAAACGACGGCGCGTACTTCAACGAGTTCGTCACCAGCTGTCCCACCGACGCCGAAGCGTTGCTGGCGGAGCTTGAGCAGCGCGGCATCCTGGGCGGCTTGCCCACGGAGCGCGGCATTTTATGGTGCTGCACTGAGCTGAACACCAAATCGCACATCGATGCGCTCATCGGCGCCATCAAGGAGGTGCTTGCATAATGGAGCTTTTGTTCGAACGCAGCAAGCCCGGTCGCAAGCTTGACCTGATTCCCGCCTGCGACGTCCCCGCCGTCGATTTCGGCGGAGCCGCCCGTGCCAAGGCTCCGCGCTTGCCGGAAATCGCCGAGGTTGACCTGGGCCGTCACTACACCGAGCTTGCCAAGCAAACCCACGGCGTCAACGACGGCTTCTACCCGCTGGGCTCCTGCACCATGAAGTACAACCCGCGCATCAACGAGGAGCTGGCGGCCCTGCCGGGGTTCACGGGCATCCACCCGTTGCAGCCGGCTTCGACGGCGCAAGGCTGCCTTGAGGTCATTGCGAAAACGTCGTCCATCCTGTGCGAGATCGCGGGAATGGACGCCATGACGCTGCAGCCGGCCGCTGGCGCGCATGGCGAGTTCACCGGCTTGCAGCTGATCCGCGCCTATCACGCCTCGCGCGGTGATGCGGCGCGCACGAAGATCATCGTGCCCGATTCGGCCCACGGGACCAACCCCGCCTCGGCCGTGATGGTCGGCTTCGACGTGGTCGCCGTGCCCTCGAACGAGCAGGGCGGCGTCGACCTGGACGCTCTGCGCGAGGCCGTTGGCGACGACACGGCGGGCCTTATGCTCACGAACCCCAACACACTCGGCCTGTTCGACCCGAACATCCTCGAGATCACCCGCATCGTTCACGAGGCGGGCGGCCTGTGCTACTACGATGGCGCGAACCTCAACGCGGTCATGGGCCACGTGCGCCCTGGCGACATGGGCTTCGACTGCGTGCACCTGAACCTGCACAAAACCTTCTCCACCCCGCACGGCGGCGGCGGCCCGGGTTCGGGCCCGGTCGGCTGCAAGGAGTTCCTGGCGAAGTTCCTGCCCGGTCCGCTGGTGCGCGAGGGCGAGGCCGGCTTCGAGTTCTTCACGCCCGAGGCGTCGATCGGCCAGGTGCGCAGCTTCTACGGCAACTTCACCGTGGTCGTCCGTGCGCTGGCGTACGTGCTCACGCTGGGCAAGGAAGGTATCCCCGAGGCGTCCGCCAACGCCGTTTTGAACGCGAATTACCTGCTCAAGCGCCTGTGCGACATCTACTCGATTCCCTATGGGCAGCGCTGCATGCACGAGTTCGTCATGGATATCGAGCCGCTGAAGCAGCAAACGGGCGCATCGGCCATGGACGTGGCGAAGCGCATGCTGGACTTCGGCGTGCACCCGCCGACCATGTACTTCCCGCTGATCGTTCACGAGGCGCTGATGGTCGAGCCGACCGAGACGGAATCGCCCGAGACGCTCGACGGCTTGGTCGACATCCTGCGCACCATTTACGATGAGGCGCAGGCGGACGGCGAAAAGCTGCACCATGCGCCGTTCACGCGCTTCATCGGGCGCCCCGACGAGGTGGCGGCGGCCCGCAAGCCGCGCCTGCGTTACACGTTCGACGAGGAGTAATCCCATGATAGACACGCTGGCGATCGTCATATCGGATAGCGTGGACCCTTACGGCAACCTTGCTTTGGAGGAATTCCTTCTGGGCAAGGTTGCCCCTGGTTTATGCATCCTGTATTTGTGGCAGAACGAGAAAACCGTGGTCATCGGCCGAAACCAGAGCGCTCTTGACGAATGCCGGTGCGCCGAGCTTGCCGCCGCGGGCGGACAGGTTGCGCGGCGTCTTTCCGGCGGCGGGGCCGTTTATCACGACTTGGGCAACCAGAACTTCACGTTCTTGATGCCGAAGGCCGACTTCGATAAAGCGAAGCAGACGCGCGTGCTGTGCGAGGCCATGCGGATATTGGGCATGGATGCGCAGGTTAGCGGCAGGAACGACCTGACCATCGAGGGCAAGAAGTTCAGCGGGCATGCCTACTATCATTCGCGGGCGGCGATGCCGGCAAGCTACCATCACGGCACCATCATGGTCGACGTCGACTCGTCGGCGCTTGCGCGCTACCTGAACGTGAACCCGCTGAAGCTGGCGGCCAAGGGCGTGCAGTCGGTGCGGTCGCGCGTGGCGAACCTGGTCGAGTTTTCGCCGGGGCTTACTTGCGAGCGCGTGCGAGAAGCTGTCGCTTGCGCTTTCGGTCAGGTGTACGGCTTGCCGGTTGGCGATCTTGCGCTTGATGCGGAAGATGAGGCGGCGGTGGCGCAGCTGCGGGAACGCTACGCAAGCGATGAGTGGGTCTACAAGGATGA
>CAVHFC010000008.1:0-32783 GCA_963635025.1 Eubacterium sp. CAG:786 | reverse complement strand
TCGATGCTTTTGTAAGGAGTTTTGATATATGCATTACGATATCGCAATCATCGGTGCCGGCCCGGGTGGCTACACCGCTGCGGACGAGGCCGCGAAAGCCGGGAAAAGCGTTGTTCTTTTCGAGGAGCGCGACCTGGGTGGTACCTGCCTGAACAGGGGTTGCATCCCCACGAAGGCGCTCATCCACGCTGCCGAGCTTGCGCACGACGCCGCCGGCGCGCAGGCTGTAGGAGTATCCTGCGAAAACGTTACGTTCGATATGGCCGCCGCTCACACGCGCAAAAATGAGGTTGTTTCGCAGTTGCGCGACGGCATCGCCAAGCTGATGCGGGCCGACAAGGTCGAAGTGGTTGAAGGCCACGCAACCATCGCAGCCGCGGGCGTGGTGGAGTGCGCTGGCGAGCGCTACGAGGCCGACGACATCATCATCGCGACGGGGTCGGTGCCGAACAAGGTTCCCATCCCCGGCATCGACGGCCCCGGGGTGTACACGTCCGACGATTTGCTTGAGGGCGACGTGATCGAGTTGTCGAGCATCGCCATCATCGGCGGCGGCGTCATCGGCATGGAGATCGCGGGCATGTATGCCAACGCTGGCGTGACGGTGCATGTGCTTGAGGCGGCCGAGCGCATCCTTCCTCCCATGGATAAGGACATTGCGCAGCGCGTTGCCATGCTGGGCAAGAAGCAGGGCATGAGCATTTCGGCGGGCGTGCGCATCAAGTCCATCGCGGGCGAGCCCGGCAACATGACGGTCACTTACTTGGACAAGAAGGGCGCCGAGCAGCAGCTGGTGGTCGACGGCGTGCTTGCCGCAACCGGGCGCCGCAGCAACCTGGAAGGCCTGTTCGCCGAAGGCTGCGACTGCGTGCCCGAGGTGGGCCGCGGCGTGGTGGCCGACGCCTCGGGGGCCACGAGCGTGGCGCACCTGTGGGTCATCGGCGACGCGAAGGCGGGCAACATCCAGCTTGCGCACGTGGCTTCTGCCCAGGCGCGCAACGTGGTGGCTGCCATCTGCGGAAAGGAAGCGCCCGTTGACGAATCGGTGGTGCCGAGCTGCGTGTACACCAGCCCCGACGTTGCCAGCGTCGGCATTACGGAGGCCGAGGCGAAGGATGCCGGCATTTCCGTGAAGTGCGCCAAGGCGGTGACGGGGTCGAACGGCAAGTGCCTCATCGAGAACGCGCCGTCGGGCTTCATCAAGCTGGTGACCTGCGCCGAGTCGGGTGTGATTCTGGGTGCGCAGCTGGTGTTCCCGCGTGCGACCGACATGATCGCGGAGCTTGCGCTTGCGGTGCAGCTGAAGCTGACGGCGGCCCAGTTGGCCCGGGTCATTCATCCGCACCCGACCTTCTGCGAGGCCATCGGCGAGTTGGCGCGCGAGCTGAGCAGGTAAACGTCCGGGCGGCGGGTCGGCTTTCTTGGCAATGCAAATTCGTGGGGTCGGGCGAAAGCTCGGCCCCTAATAGTTGGTGCCGAACGGTCGTTGCGCGTATATAATCCGAGGGCAAGAATCTTGCGCGCGGGGCTTGTAGCTGGGGCCTCGCGCGCCCGCTTTCAAGAAAAGGGGTGCCCTCATGAAGAAGTTCCTGGAAGAGTTCAAAGAGTTCATCAACCGCGGCAACGTTATGGATCTGGCCGTCGCCGTCATCATCGGCGGTGCGTTCACGTCCATCGTCACCGCGCTGACCACCAACATCATCAACCCGCTCATCTCGGTCATCGCCGGCGGCGGGGCCGACACCATTTCGGGCCTGGTCGTGCCGGGCACCGACATCGACTTTGGCGCGTTCATCAGCGCATGCATCAATTTCCTCATCGTGGCCTTCGTGGTGTTTTTGCTGGTGAAGGCCGTGAATCATGCGCAGGCTCTGGGTGACAAGCTCGCCGGTAAGGAAAAGGAAGCCCCGAAGGCGGCGCCCACCTGCCCGTTCTGCCTCGAAGAAGTGAAGGAAGGCGCCACGCGCTGCCCGCATTGCGCCGGCGCATTTGAAACCCCCGCAAAGGCGGAATAGGAAAATTTGTGGCGCACCTGAGCGGAAAGCATCGAAGGTGCGCCACTGCTGTTTCTTACTCGGCTTCCTTTGCGGCCTTCAGCGCGGTCGCTCCGGCTGCTGCGGCTGCTGCGGCAACGGCGGCTGCAGCTGCTGTTGCAGCAACGGAAGCGTCGCCGGTTTTCGCGGTGGCCTTCGCCGTGCTTGCCGGGGCGGTGTTCTGGTTGGTGTTGCCGGGAGTCGCATTGCCGCCGTCGTTCTCGTTCGGGTCGGCTGCCGGCTCAGGCGCAGGCGTCGCAACCTTGAAATGCGCGGTCACCAAGTGGTCGCCGTCGACCACGATGCGGTAGACGTGCGCGTCCCCAAGGATTTCGCCTTCCGCTCGTTCGCCTTCAACCCATTCACCTGCGGGAATGTTGTCGGGCAGCTTGCGTACCAGGTTGCCGTTGTCGTCAACGGTGAAATCGATCCAATATTTGGGGGATTCCTCTTGGCCGTCGACCATCCACTTATCGTCGATCGTCCAGTAGTCGAACTCGTAGCCGTCGAGCGGCACCGCCTCGATGATGCTGACCGTGCCGCGAAGGCTCACGCCGCCTCCGACCGCACCTCCCATCTCGGGATCAGCCGTGCGCGTCTCGATGGTGTAGTACCTGTCAACGGTGGTGCTGCTCGTGTCTTCCTCGACCGTGGTTTCCGCGTTTATGGTTGACGTGACGCCTACGGTGTCGAACTCGCACATGAAGCCCTCGCCGGATTCGCCCGATGCGGAAGTGGCGTTCCCGTCCAGCTCGTTCATCTTAACGGTGAAGGTGAAGTCCACCAAAGGTTCGGTGCGGCTTTCCGGGTTGCTTTCATAAATGTACAGGCTTTCGGGGAAGCCGTCGCTGGCGCTGCAGCGTGCGGCGGTGCACTTCAGGGCAGCGCCGGGTTCGGTGGTGACGTGGAACACGTAATCGGTGCCGCCATCGATCAGGTTGGCGCTGTCGGGCGGGTAGATAGCCTGCTGCAGGTCGGAATCGAGGCCGTACACGAAGGGGCATTCCTGCCCTTCGACGGTAATCGGCGTGCCTTCGTCGTCTGCGTAGACGGCCTGCCCGTCCTTGAAGATTTGATAGCTGGTACCGTTCACCACATAGGAGATATCGGTGCCGCCGTTGAAGAAGATCTTGCGATAGGTGCTCGGGTCGGCTTCCTCCCAGTCGGCATCATCGCCGGCGGCCGCAAGCGCCGCAGCCGCCGCAACCGTGCTCGTCTTCTCCGAATCGAGCGCAGGAGCATTGGGGATATCCTCCTTGCCGTACTTGGTGTAATAGCTGTCACGCGATTGCAACCAGGCAAGGCAAAGGTCGTTGTTGTGCGCCGACATGATAAGGCCCGCCTTCATGCCGAACGCGAAGACTTCTTTGGTGTGCGCATTGATGAAGTTGCTCAGCGAAGATTGGATGCCGGGCAAGTCATCAATGTCTATAACTTTGTCAACGCCTTCGGGAATCGGAAGCCCTCCTATGAGATGGTCCCCCCCAAGAAGCGATTTCAGGATGAAGCGGATGCGCTCGCCGTAGCGGTCGTCCACGGTTTCCGTGTCGGTGATTTTGACCTGCTTCATGGATGAGGTGACATAGCCGATGATGTCGGTCAAGGGAGTGCCGGCGATCATCTGCTCGTACAGATGCTGCGTATGGCACGTGATTCCGCCGCTGGCAGCGCTCATGAAGTTCTCCAGAGGCGACTTTCCGTCGGAGCCTTTTGCGTTGAGCTCATTGTCCAAGTCGAAAGCGGTGTAGAGCTCCATGATGGCGATCAGTGCCGCTTGGTATCGATCCACATATCCTGGAAGAGAGCCATTCGTGCCCCTCACGCGTTCGTGGAAGACCTCTTTCGCCACCCAGGGGATGAAATCCTCAAGGTAGATGTCGAGGGTTTTCATGTCGTAGAGCGTTTCGAACCTTGCCCCGGTGCCCTTCAAGAAGTCGTAGTCCATAGCGGGGAACCCGTCGAGGGAGTAGCCGAACTGCGATTTGCGATGCAGCCCCAGCGCGCTCATCCTGTCGAGCATCCTCTCGCGCCCGCGAGTGTAGCGGGCCCTGTCCGCGGGGCCGGGCATGATCCTGTCGATGCCGTAGCGAGTGAAATTCCAATCGGCGGGCATCACTTTGGGTATCGGGTCGCAGGGGTTGATGATGTTGTGGATGTTGCCGTAATCCCTCTTTGCGCTGGTCAGGTCGCCGTTGTTTTCCGCAAGAAGGCCTGCTGGCACTTCGTAGCCATAGCCATACAGGTCGCATTGGCGCACCTTGATGCTGCCGCCGAAGAACGAGCTCACATCGTAGCCTTCCTCGTCGGAAATTTTCGAGGCGCCGTGATCGATGGCGTATTTGACGATGTTGCCGGCGGTGAGGTTCGTGACCGCGCCGCCGCGTGAATAGCCGTTGATCAGGATTTTCGTGGGGCCGGTTAAGCCGAACCCGTCGATGTGGCACTTCAGGAACCGCTCTGCTGCTTCGGCGGCTTCCTGGAAACCCTCATGGTTGCCGCTGGTGCCCGCCGTGAAGTTGCTGCACCATTCGAGCTCGTAGTTGCCGCCGCGAATGCCCAGCAGCACCAAGTTATAGTCCTGACCTGCCGCTTTGATCTTGCGATGTCCTATGCACAACCCGATGGATGCCTTCGGGGTGCTGTTCGCGTCGTATGTCGGCGCTTTCTCGAAGTCGCTGTTCCAGGCGATGTTGCCCGCCTTATGCCCGGTGATGGCGACCCCGTCGCATTGGTAGATGTAAGCTTTCTCGTCGCCGTCCTCGACGCCGATTTGGTTCATGAAGTTGCGGACGTTTCGGTACATGTTGACGTACTTGTGGCCCGACCCACCGCCTGCCTCGGCGTTGATGGCCGAAAGCGCCAGGCAGCAGCCGAACGTTGACAGGTGAGCGTTGTACGTCATAGCTCCGCTGTCGAAGAACGATTGCTCGAAGATGAACGGGGTCGGCGTGTCCCCGCCGTCGTCCCAGTGCAGCCAGCCGATGACGCGATCGGCGGCCGCGGCTTCGGCGATGGTCACGTCCGTCAGCTCGCTTGCGTAGGCGGGCTGCACGAACACATTGGGCAGCGAGCCCGAAAGCGCCAGCGATGCGGCGCCGATGCCTGCGAAGCGCAGGAAGTCGCGGCGGGAGAATTCCTGTCGCGGCTCACCTTCGATGCCGGTGGCGTTGTTGCTGCGGGAAAGGGTGGATTCGCTCATGGTCCTGGTTCCTTCGTTTTTGCTGAGGCCTATCCAAGAAGCTCGTTTATCAGGTTAAATTGCCTTTATTATCGGGGCATTTTCCCTATTTGGACAGTATAATTTCGATTACTTGTAGTTTTAACGCAGACAAGGAATGCGATCATGAACGCTTCTTCCGCTCGTAGTGCCCTTACCGGGCGCGCCATCGCCCTGGCCGCCCTTGCCGTCGCCTTCGTTGTGACGCTTGCGTCCGTTTCGTTCGCGTTTGCGGCCCCATCACAGGCGTATGCCGATTCGATCGCCTGGGTGGGTTCTGAGAGCAAGTCCGGCACCCCTAACTTGTACGAAAGCGTTTCCGAGATCAACAAGGCCATCGCGGAATTCTCGTCGCAAGGTGAAAAGGACGTCTCCGTCGAGTTTGTGGCCGATGTGGCGTTCGGATCCGGCGATCAGCTCGTCGTTCCCAAGGGCATGAATGTCACCGTTTACCTTTCCGGCCACATGATCGATGGGTCGCGGTGCAACTCGGCGGGGTTCGTGAGCAACGCCTCAACGCTGGTCATTTCGGGAGGCTCGCCGTACGCCACGGACTCCCTGCTGAAGCATGAGGGCTATATCGATCAGACCAAATCGTGCGGAAAGCTGTGGAAGGCGGGAACGAACGAGTCCAAGCAGGAAGCGGTCATCGAGGGCGGCCTGCTCACCGGGTTTCGGCATAACGCCGTTGCGTCGGCAACCAGCGACGCCAACATCACGCTGAAGGACCTCACCATTGCCGGCGACACCGAGTCGGCTTCCGTGCTCATCAATCATTGGAGATGCAACCTGAAGCTGGTTAACACGACCATCAAATGGAACTTCAGCAACCAAGGCGGCGGCATCGAGGTTGGAAGCAGCGAGTATATTTCCCGAAACAACATCACGCTCGACAACTCCACCGTCAGTGAAAACGTCGGCGGCGACGGTGGCGGCATTTGCGTTTGGCGAGCGTTCGAGACGCATCTTTCGCTGACGAACTCCTCGCACGTCACCAGCAACTACGCCGCCGGCCTCAAGGGCGTCGACAACACCGGCAGCGGCGGCGGCATCTTCTTCTCCACCCATAGCAACGATGAGAACAACTGGCGCGACGACAACGCGTTCAGCGACTCGAGCTCCATCAACATCACCGGCGGCTCGGAGGTGTCGGGCAACGTCGCTTTCTGGTACGGCGGCGGCATTTACGCCATGGTGAAGTACAAGGACGGCACCTCGGTTCGCGGCAAGCGCACCATCACGATGGATGGCGGTTCGAAGATCTCCGGCAACCAGGGCCTGAGGGGCGGCGGCGTGTACCTGCTCTACGACGAGCGGACGTACTACCCGCAGTACCCGTACATGGAATTCCTGATGAAGGGCGCTTCCGAGGTGTCGAACAATTCGGCCAAGGAGGGCGGCGGCTTCTATATCGAAGGCAGCGCTTGGCAGCAGCTCACTTTGAGGGACAAATCGCATATCGACGACAATACGGCGACCGTCAAAAGCGGCGGCGGCGTCTACACGACCACGCGCCTGATGGACATCACGATGGTTGGCGGATCGACCATCAACAATAACAATGCCGCGCAAAGCGGCGGCGGCATTTTCGAGTACGACAAATCGCTTAACCTGTCCATGGACGACGGATCGCAGATCAACGGCAACAGCGCTCAGGGCAGCGAAGGCGGCGGCATCTGCACGTACCTCGGGGCCAGCGCGAAGATCGAGATGTTCAACAGCAGTCAGATATCGGGCAACCGGGCTGCGGTGCGCGGCGGCGGCTTGAGCCTGTTGGGCACGGGCGGCGCTACCATCGGCTACGACGAGACGTCCGATGAGTACAGCGACGAGGAGCTGGGCACGGGCACCATTTCCTACAACGCGGTGCTTGCAACCGACAAGGAAACCAAGGGCGGCGGCATCTACACCAATGCCACCCTTTCGCTGCGCAACATGAGCGTGGACCACAACAGCCTGGATTCCACGAAGTCCAGTGGTGGTGGCGTGTTCGTGGACAACACCACGGCCACCATCATCAACAGCTCCATCACCGACAACAAGACGGCCGGCACCAACGGCGGCGGCGTCGAGGTCGCTTCGCGAGGCGCTGCGGCCCGCGCGGTGTTCGGCGGCGTTGCGGTGGTGCGGGACAACACCAACGGAGGGGGGTCGGCCTCGGACGTGCATATCGGGGAGAAATCCTCCAACAAGACGGACGTGGAAAACGATAACAACCAGCTGAACAATCGCATCAGCGAATCGACTGAGGTGCCTATCGCCGACGGTTCGCGCATCGGCTTGCAGCATTGGACGGGCACCGACGCCACCAAGCACGCGATGTCGCCGAAGGGCGAGAAGATCGCCGCCGATGAGGATTTCCACTTCTTCTCGGACGATCCCGCCTGGCGTGTGGACAAGATAAACGACGCCATCTGGCTGGTGAACGAACCCGGTTTCTATAAGGTTACCGTTTACGCCGGTAAGTCCGAGCCGTCGCTGTCCGAGGCGTCGAAGGCCGGTTCAACGGAGGAACTTGAATCCAAAAACTACACCCTTGACGACGTGTGGCCCGATTACTGGATGGTGCAGGGCCTGGGGGCCACCACGAGGCTCAATCCTGATGCTAACGGGGTTACGACGTTCACGATGCCAAGCAACGATGTGACCTTGACGGCTCATTACCCGTCGAAACCGGACGAGGGCGACCTGTTCGATAAGCTGGTAACCTCGTTCCCGAAGGCGAGCATTTCCCATGCTGCGGCTTGCAAGGACAAGGCCGTCGCGACAGTGCAGTACAAGCTGAAGAACGGATCGACGAAAACCGCCGACATCACGTGGGATTTCAGCGGCGTTGACGACACGATGACCTCGGGCGAGTTCACCATCAAGGGATCCTTCACGGACACCGCCGGCACGAAGCACGAGGTTTCCCAGGCGTTTGTGCTGATGGGCCTGCACGCGCCCGCCGCGACTCCCAACGATATCGTGTACGAGCAATCGCAGCAGGTGACGCTTTCCCTGGACAGCAGCTTCGAAGGTGTGGAAGGTGCCGAGATCTGGTATTGCGTGGACACCTCCGATGTTAAGCCCGCCGCGTCCGACTACAAGCTCTATTCTGGACCGTTCACGGTTGAGAAGGGCGACTATCAGGTTGTGCACGCCTATGCGAAGGTGGGGCAGCGGCAGACCGACATAAGCGAGTTCGACTACGTCTTCTCCGATCGTCATGCGGTGAAGGTGAACAGCGGAAAGGCCGTCGATGCCGACGGGAAGGCGATCACAAGCGCCTTTGAGGGCGAGGACGTGCGCATCGTGGCCGATGCTCCGGCAGAAGGCAAGAGCTTCAAGGAATGGGTCGTGACCAACGAAGACGTGCCGGTCGAAGATGCGACCAGCGCGGAGACGACCTTCTACATGGGCTCCGAGGATGCGGAGATCACCGCAACGTATTTGACGGCAACCTATACGGTCACCTTCGACACCCAGGGCGGCAGCATCGTTGCGGCTCAGACGGTCGAGCACGGATCTTTGGCAACGACGCCTAGCGCCCCCACGCGTACGGGCTATGCGTTCAAGGGCTGGTACGCCGATGCTGCTTGCACGCAGACGTTCGATTTCGCGCAGGCCATCAAGGGCGATACCACCGTGTATGCGAAATGGGCCGGCCTGGTGACCGTCTCGTTCGACGCGGCAGGCGGCAGCGCGGTGGAGAACAGGGTCATCGAGCAGGGCGCGGCTCTCGGCAGCCTGCCCGGCACCACGCGCACGGGCTACATCTTCGAGGGCTGGTACAACGGCGCCGACAGGGTGACGGCCTCCACCACGTTCGCGCAGCCGGCCACGCTCACGGCCCACTGGGAGCCCGTGAGGCTGTCGGTGCAGTTCCTGAACGGCAGCGAAACGTATAGCGCGGCGGTTGTCGACTTCGGCACGACCGTTTCCAAGCCGGTGCCCGACCCGGTCAAGGCGGGGTATACGTTCGCGGGCTGGTGCTCCGATTCGTCCTTGGACACGCTGTACGACTTCAGCGCCCCGGTGCGCTCCTCGATGAAGCTGTTCGCGAAGTGGCAGATCAACACGTATGCGGTCACCTTCGATGCCCAGGGCGGCAGCAGCGTCGCGGCTCAGACGGTCGAGCACGGCTCCGTCGCCGCCAAGCCCGCCGACCCGGTGCGCGCCGGCTACGCGTTCAAGGGTTGGTATGCCGATGCGGACTTCACGACCGCGTTCGACTTCGGCAAGCCCATCACCGCGAACACGACCGTCTATGCGAAGTGGGCGCAGCTCGTCACGGTGACGTTCGACGCCGACGGCGGCAGCGAGGTGGCGTCGCGCCAGATCGAGAAGGGCGCGAGCTTGGGCGATCTGCCGCGCTCCGCGCGCACCGACTACATCTTCGCGGGCTGGTACGCCGGCGATGCCAAGGTGAACGCATGGACAACCTTCGATGCGGACACGAAGCTTGTTGCCCACTGGGATCAGAACGTGTACTTCGTGCAGTACTTCGATAGCGACGGGGAAACCTGGCTCGATGTCGACATCGTCACCGAGGGCGCGAAGATCGCCGCTCCCGATCCCGCGCCGACCCGCACCGGTTACAACTTCGTTGGCTGGTATGCCGACGAAGGCCTGACGCAGCCGTTCGAGTTCGGCAAAACGGAAGCGTACAGCGACTTGAACCTGTATGCGAAATGGGAGATCAAGCGCAACCAGGTGACCTTCGACACGCAGGGCGGGACGGCCATCGAGCCGCGCCAGGTCGCGTACGGCGACACGGTGGTCGAGCCCGACGAGCCGCAGCGCGACGGCTATTTCTTCGAAGGCTGGTTCGCGGACGAGGGCTGCACGGTCGAGTACAACTTCAGCAAAGCGGTCACCGAGCCCTTGACGCTGTATGCGAAGTGGGCCGAAAAGCTCGTCATCATGCTTGATGCGAATGGCGGCAGCGATGCGGGCAATCTGGTTATCCCGAAGGGCGCGAGCGTGGATGCCTTCCCCTATACCGAACGCACGGGATATCACTTTGCGGGCTGGTACGAAGGGGATGCGCCGGTGAACGCCGGCAAGGCGTTCGACAAGAGCACGACGCTTGTGGCCCATTGGGTGCCCCAGCAGATGATCGTCACCTTCATGGACGGCGAGGACACGTACGACGTCGCGATCGTCGACTACGATTCGAGGCTTGCGCGCCCGGCCGACCCGGTGCGCGCCGGTTACGTGTTCAAGGGCTGGTACGCCGACGAGGACTGCACTGTTGAGTACAACTTCGCAACGCCTGTCACGGCGGACATAACTATCTACGCGAAGTGGGCGCAGCTTGTCACGGTGTCCTTTGACGCCGCCGGCGGCGTCGGCGTTGATGCGGTGCAGATCGAAGCCGGCTCCACGCTACCGGAGCTGCCCACAACCACGCGCGAGGGCTACGTGTTCAACGGGTGGTTCGCAGGCGGCGAGCAGGCGAGCCTGGAAACCGTGTTCGACAAGGACACGACGCTGACCGCCTCGTGGACCAAGGTCGATCCGCATCCGAGCGATCCCGAAACTCCGGCGGACTCCGACAAGCAGAAGGATCCCAGCACCCCGGCAGCCTCCGACAAGCAGAAGGAGCAAGGCACGCCGAACGCCGAAAAGGCTGCCTCGCCGACCGCCGCGAAGGCCGCCGCCTCGAACGGCAAGCAGGCCGTCGCGACGTCGGACGGGACGTTCGCGGCGGTTGCGGGGCTTGTTGCGGTCGCGTCGCTGGCAGCTGCCGGTTGCGGCATTGCCGCCCGGAAGCGCCGCAGGATGTAGGTCAAGCGGTAATTCGTTCACGGAACCAAGCGGGAATGGACTCGCGTAAATAGGAAGAAGGCCTTGATGAACTCCCTTGAAAAGCACTCAGATACGCTGGATCTTGCCACCCCGCGCGCCGGCCAGGCCGATGCGGTTGCAGAAGCGGGCTGCGCGGACGGCAGCATCACGCGACGCACGTTCGCAGCAGGTGCGGCCTGCGCCATCGGATCGATCTTCCTCGAGCCGGTTTTGGGGCTGGGCAACACCTTCTGGCTTCCCGGGACCGGGCAGCACACCATCGCCGACGGCGCCTTCGCCGATGAAACGAACAGCATCACCGTCGACGCCGGCAAGTTCTGCGTCATCGTCTACGACGCGGCCGTGGGGACGTCGTCTTACGCAAGCGGCGTGAAGGTGCACATCAAGTCGCTGTACAACAACGAAGAGGTCGAGGGCACCTCGGGCGACGACGGGCTCATCATGTTCGACATCAGCCCGCTTGCGCGCACGATGCACTCCAGCCAGGCGGGCGACTTCATGGAGTTCGACGCCGCCATCACCGTCACCGCCGACAATCATCGCGAGGTGTTCATCCCGCGCATGCACATCATGGACGGTCTGGCCATTCAGGTCCCGACGCGCGCTCTGGACGGCAATCCCTACTTCCGTACCATCTCCTTCGACGACTGGGACGTTCAGTACAACGAGCAGCAGTTCGTTCTTTCCCCGTCAAACGACGTCGACCACACCCTGAAGTGCGAGCTGTTCTTCCCCTCCGGCGGCCTGTACAACATCCAACCGGTCATCGGCAAGAGCGCCACGGACTCGCGTGTCGGCTATACCCTTTGCAGCATGCAGACGATCCAGGCGAATGACGGTGAGTTCAAGACCTTCACGTTCACCGATCGGCTTCTTTCGACCACGCGTTCGGTGCCTTTGGAGCCGGGCGACGTCATCGCGCTGAACGTGACCGACAGCAACCTCAACCCGGCCTTTTCCGCGCAGACCGGCTTGGGCGTGTTTCGCGCCCCGTGCGACGAGGGCTTTAAGCAGGACAGCGACAACATGGCTCCCGCCAACAGCGGCTTCTCGTCCGATGCGACCACGAAATCGGGCCTGCGCCAAGTTTCGGACCGGAAAATCTCCTTGCCGAGCGAGGATAGCGGCATGCCGAAATGCCTTGCCAACCAGCAGTTCAGCTGCTGGACGCCAAGCTTTCCCATCGTGTTCCGCTATGATCCGCAGGGACACATCATGTTCGGCCTTGACCTGGAGATTCTCAACTACTCGAATTCCAAGGACGAATTCGACGGCGACACGTCGTGGCGCTCCCAGCCGCGCGAGAGCGTCGCCATGCAGCTCAAGCGCAAGATCCAGCTGTTCAAGAACAAGTTCAACGAAGCATCACAGATGATGAGCGATGCCTTGAACGGCAAGAAGGTTACTCCGAAGGTGAGCAAGGCCATCACGCTCAACGTCACCTTCCAGCTGATTGCCCAGATGGACTACAGCGACACCAGCAAGAAATGGGAAGGCGATTTCGCTGCGGTGATCGGGGGCACCGTCTCCGGCAGCTACACTCAGCAGGCGATGCTCTTCATCGTTCCGGTGTATGTGAACATCGAGGGATCGCTTTCGGTTGCCGCAAGCTTGGCTTACGCCATATCGTCCGATTGCTCGAATGAGTCGGGCACTTCCGGGGCGATCGAGAACCTTGCCCGTATCCTGTCCAACTTGAAATTCAACCCCAACGGCACCGTGAGCCTTGCCGTCAACATAGCGTTCGCCCTTTCCCTGGGCATCGGCATTCACAAGCTCGCTTCCGCGGGCGTGCGCGGCGGCGGTGGTTTCTCGTTCACGTTCGATTGGCGCGATGACGCCGCGACCGCGCACCCGGGAAAGCCCGACCCTCGCTTGACCATCGGCGCGAATGTCGAAGTTTCGATTTACGGGGAGTTTTTGTTCTTCAAGAAGACGAAAGTGCTGGGACGTGGCAGCTGGCCGAGCCTTTACGACAGCGACCAGGATGGCACGTCCACGACGGCATCGCTTGCGGGCGGCAGCGATGCTGCGGCGCAGGTTGATCCCTCCATCGCCGCGATCGAGGCGCAGTATTCCTACGTGAACGAGGGCGGCGCGTACTACCTTCCCGGCGTTGCGGACGCGTCCTTGGCTGCCGACGGTTCGCAGAGCGCCAACGAGGCGGAAGGCTTCGTCATCGTGAAGGAAAAGGAGCTTGCCGCGCGAGCCGAGGTCGTCGTCACGATGAGCGCGGATGCCGATGTCGCGAGCGTTGACGCGTCCCTTGCTTCCGCCGGCGTTGTTGCCGGTGTCGCCGCTGCTGGCGATGGCGCCGCTGTGGGCGCGGTTGCGGCCCCCGCCGCGGAGCCCTTGCGCGCCGCCGCCTTCTCCGCCGATGAATGGACCGTCGCGGCGGAGAACATCGTCACGGCCAGCATGGTCGCGCCCGCACCTGTTGCCGCCGCGATTTCCGACGACGCCGACAGCAGCCTTGCGGCCGCATCGTCCGAGAGCACCTACTCTTACGAGTGGACCGAAGGCCATGAGGCGGCGTACAACGATCGCGCTTCCGGCGACGCCGTTATCTACAAGCTGGGGGATCGCGGCGGCGTTCGCCCGCGCCACATGGACCTTCTGGCCAAGGACGTTTTCAGTGCGGCGCTGGGCAAGCTCATCGAGGTCAACGGGGTGCGCTACCTGTTCCGTATCGCGCCGGTCATCTACAACGGCAAAACGCTCGGCCGCATCGTGTACCAGAGCATCACCGACACCGCAGTTTCAAAGCCGTTCCCGGTTGCCGTCGACACGAGCACCATCGGGAAGACGCGCGACACTCTCCACGATTACGATTTCGACGTGCGCATATCTCAAAAGGATGCGGCCGACCCGATCATTCTGCTGCTGGTCGTTTCCGGCGAGAGGCCGGACGGCGATGAGACTTCCATCTACGATGCCGCCGTGGCAACCGTCGCCACCGCGGTTCAGCTGGGGCTTGCTGCCGCCGATTCCGCTGAGACCCAGGGTGCCTTCGTCACGAAGAGCGCCATTTCCTGGCAGTCGCCTACCTATGAGGAAACCAAGCAGTACTATTCGTTCCGTAACCCGAGCCTTATCGTGCGCACCGATCATTCGAAGGCCGCGTACGAGCAGCTTGAATCCGATGAGGTCGATCACGAGTTCGGTTTCTTCCTGCTTGACCATGCCGACACGAAGGAAGGCCTGTTCAACGGCGATTCGGTTAAGACGGGAATGAACATCGCGCATCTCACCTTCGGAGATACGCCGACGGCGCAGCTGCTGTCGGTGAACATGCCCGCGGGCGCCCATTCCGTCGTCCCCGACTGCGCGCGGGTCTCTCCTGGCGGCAAAAAGGCCATTTTCGCCACCTTCGGGTTCACCGTTCAGGATGGATCCGGCGTCCGCGCAGTCAAGCTTTCCTTCGACAAGAACCAGGATGGGTGCAACAAGCTGACGAGCGCCGAGGTGATCCCCGTTATCGATGTCGATCCGTATGTGAAGTCCCTCAGGCCCTGGGATGACGCGCAGAGCCTGCTTGCAACGGTTACCACCGACGTCGACGTCCTTGCCGAGAGCTCGACCGCCTACCTTGCCCTGGCGAACCTTCCCTCCGTCGAGGAAATCGAGCGGCACGCGGGCGCGACCAAGGGTTTCGCCGAGTTCGACATTTCCTGCGTCAGTCCCGAGTCGGTGCCGCTTGGCAATCTGCATTTGAGGCCGGGGCACAAATATTGCTACTACGCGGTGAACCACTCGGGTCTTATGGGCTACGACTACGTGGATGGGAAGGCCACGCCGCACGTCGAGGATCCCATTTACCAGATCAAGGCGCTGGCCTTGGTGGACGGCGTGTTCACCAAGCCGTTCGTGTTCGCCGAATGCGACACGGAGATCGATTCGTTTTTGGTGGTCGAGGAAACCAACGACGAGGATCTGTCCGAAAGCTCGTTCGTGATGCGCCATGTGACCAAGGCGGAGGAATCGAAAGCGGACCTGTACGCGTTCGACGTGCCCTTCTTGCGATCCATCGGCATCGAGAGCGCATCACCGGTCGGCCCGACGGTTGTGGCGGGCGCGGCCAATGCGTTCACCATTGCGGTGAAAAATACCGGCAACACGGTGCTGACGATAGCGAAGCTCAAATTCATCGACGCGGAGACGGGCGAGGTCATCGGCCAGAGCGTTCTGGACTTCGATGAAGCGGAAAAAGCCGAGAACAGCGGCCTGTACGACGATATCTACTACGACGAGAACATGACCGAGCAGGCCAAGGAGAACATGCTTGTCGCCGACGATGGTGATGCGGTGCTTATCCCGGGGCAGAAGCGAATGTTCGTGGTGGATATCGATATCCCCGAGGATTGGAGCGGCACGAAGAAGCTGACGGTCACGGTGCCTTCCGACGCTATCAGATACGTGGATCCGAATACTGGCAAGGAGGCCGACGACGGTTCCGATGTAGCCGTGTACGGTACGACCGAGAACAACTCCACGACTGTCGAGCTGGTGGTTTCGCCGGCTGTTGTGAACAGCCTGGATGGGGGAGTGCTTCCGGGCGAGGTGACGCCGGCGGGTGCGGGCGGCGGCTCGGGTGCTGGCGGCGGGTCGGGTTCCGGTTCCGGGGGCGGTAACGGCGCGGGTTCCGGCAAGGGATCGACGACCGCCAAGACCGGAGACGGCGCGATGGGCGCGCTGACCCCGGCGCTTGCGGCCGTAGCGGCTGCCGGTGCGGGTTTCGCGGCCTACAGCGCGCGGCGTGAGCGTCTGGAGCGAGAAGCGGCCGAAGGCCCCGACACCGAGGAGTAGCGGCGCTGAAAAGTAGCGACGTGCGGGGGCATCGCTTGTGAGCGGTGCCCCCGCTTTGATGTAGTGCGCGGTACGAGGCCGCAGGATCGCTCGCAGCGCACCATAACGACATGCGTGTTGGCCGGGAAGCGTGCGCCCTGGCTTGCTGCAAGTCGACGTCCTGAAACGAAAACGGCCAGCACCCTGAATCGGGATGCTGGCCGAAACTCGCCAAGCGGGTGGCGAGGAGGGAGGCGCGAGCCGCTAGTACAGCAGCACCACGCTGTAGCCGAGCTGGTAGAACAGCACGCGGAACATGACGCTTGCCGCCACGGCTGCAACGGCCGCCACCACGGCCATCGTCTTGGTGCCGGTCTTGCCGCGCGCCACCGCAGCCAGCGCCACCGCCGCGATCGCGGCAACGAGGCTCGCCCAGAACATCGCCGCACCATCGCCGGTGGTCATGACCGCCAGCAGGCTATCGACGTGCGTCGGGTGCGTGGTCATGCGCGTCGGATCGGCATAGTGGCCGAACTGCGCCACGCCCGACGCCGCGACGGCGGCCGTGTACACCAGCTGGGTCACCACCTGAACGATGCCGCCGATGAAGGTGAGCTGCACGGATGCCTTCTCGGCCTCGCCGTCGCCGCGTACCGCCGCGATGACCCACAGCGCAACCGGACCCATCAAGCACGCGCTGCCCAGGTAGAACAGCATGTAGGCCGGACCCCATGCCGGGCGCGCTGGCATGTAGTAGGAATGCCCGGTCGCGATGACCATGCCGAGCGCAACCACGATCGACGCCCAGGCAAGGCCCTTCGGCACCGGGTTGTCGGAGCCCTTGCGCAAAACCACGAACCAGCAGACGAAGATCACGGCCAGGCAGACGCAGCCGATAAGCTCCTGCGTGATGCCGGAGGTGATATGGCCGAAGCCGTTGAAGATGCGCTCCCAGTGCTGCAGGTGCGTGAACACCGCGATGCCGCCGACCACGAGAGACACCGCCGCCGTGATCAAAGCCGTCCATTGCAGGTCGCGTCCGCGCCCGCGCAGGGCCAAGATACCCATGGTGCCAACGATGCCGCAGGTGAGGCATACGAATAGGGTGAACAGAACCAAAGGCCATTGCGTTGCCATTACGCCTCACCTCCTTCCCAGTGATGATCGCGTAGGATGAAGCTGAACGAGGGCTTGTTGCCCACGTCGGGCAGGTGATAGATGTCGCTTTCCTTGAAAGGCTCCAGGAAGTCGAGCATCTTGCGCTGCTTGCCGGCCGAATCATAAGTTCCCACGTAGGAATCGAGCCCCTCGTCGGTGTCGCCGATCCAGCGGGCGCAGCCGCCGCACTGGCTGACGCACTGCGGCAGCTCGCCTTGCTTGAGTTTCTGCTCGCACAGGGTGCACTTCTCCACCACGCGTTCCTCCTCGTTAAGGTAGCGAACGCCGTAGGGGCAGGCCATGACGCAGAACTGGCAGCCGATGCACTTCTCCTTGTCGATCTGGATGGAGCCGTCTTCGGCCACATGGCTCGCCTCGGTCGGGCAGACCTTGACGCACTCGGGGTTTTCGCAGTGCTGGCAGCCGATGGTCATGAAGTAGGTGTACACGTCGGGGTACTGGCCCGATCCGCCGGGGATGGGGTTCGGCCCGATGCGCACGACCTTGTTCCAGTAGTTGCCGATGGGCACGCCGTTGACGGCCTTGCAGGCAACGCTGCAGGCCAAACAGCCGACGCAGCGGTTCAGATCGGTGATGATCGCTTTCGACATGGTTTAGTCCCTCCCTTCGTAGGTGGGCAGCCATTCCTTCAGACGCGGGTCGTCGGAGGTGTGGATGATCGGCGTGCCGGTCGAGTCGCACGGCACGGGGTTGCCAAACGGGCTGTTCTCGGGCGTGGCCTTGTAGATCTTCACCAGGTAGCCGCGCAGGTTCGACGTGCCGGAATGCGGGTCTTGCGCATGGTGATCGATCAGCTGGTTCACGGCGGAAAGCTGGAAACCGTGGCCGGCATCCTTGACCTCGGGGTACCACCAGGTGTGCTCGAGGTTCACGACGTCCTTGTCGACGCCATAGTACAGGTCGGCAACCTCGCGGATCTTGCCCCATTCGGTTTCGATCCATACCCAGTCGCCCTGCTCGATACCGTATTCGGCGGCCGTTTCGGGGTTGATCTCGATGCGCGGGACGGGCCACAGCTCGCGGCACCACGGCAGCTGGCGATGCTCGGAGTGGAAGTACACCGGGATACGTCGTCCGGTGGTGGCCGTCAGCGGGTATTCCTTGGCGCGGTCGGGCTCGGCGACGCGATCATGCGGTGCGGGCTTCCAGGAGGGAAGGCGCCACTCGGGATGGTCGGGGTGATGGGTTTCCATGACCGTCGACCAAATCTCCTGCTTCATGGTCGGCGTGAACCAGCCGGGCTTCCAGTCACCGATGCCGTTGCCGGCGGTGTAATCCAGGCGCGCCCACACGCGGTCGCGTGCGCGCATCGCGCCGGTCTGGTAGCGGCGGTAGGTGCCCCAGTTGCGCGGCTCGATGTCCTTCGCTTGCCACCAGCCGTGCTCCTGGAATGCGGCGACGTATTCGTCCCAGGTCTTGTACTTGGGCGTGACCTGATCCATCGGAACGCCGTGGCGTTCATAGGTGGGCTTGCCGCCTTCCACATGCCAGGTGGTGTAGGTCAGTTCGTCGTCGGTCAGAAGCTTGATGGAGTCGGCGAGCTGCCAGTCGATGTCGGGCCACTCGTTGCCGGGCTCATTGGTCCACTTCCAGTTCATGCGGCGCGCGAAATCCATGACGATCTCGGGGTCGTACTTGGCTTCCGCGGGCGGCTGCACGCACTTGACGGTCGCGCCCATGGCGCCAGCCGATCCTTGCGACGCGCGCGGGCTGTTCAGCTCGATCCAGTGCGCAACGGGCAGGATGACGTCGGCGGCGTCGGTCGAGGGCGCATGCCACAGGTTCAGATCAACGTAGAAGTCCAGGCTGCACAGCGCCTCCCACGCGCGCGTGGTGTTGGCGAAGGCCATGAAGTTGCCGGATTCGTTCCACAGGGCGCGCACCGGGTAGGGGTCGCCCGTGATCATGGTGTCGTAGATGGAAGGTCCGTCGCACCAGTACTGCCACCAGGACAGAAGCGGGAACTTCGTGTCGCCGATCTGCTTCTGGTTGACTTCTGCCGGCGGGGTGGAGGCGCCGGGAGCCCAGGCCGAGAAGCCCTGCAGGTCGCCGTCGATCGGCACGATGGTCGGGCCGCGGTTGCCGCCCGGGGTGTCCATGTTGCCGGTGATGCCCACCAGCGCGTCGAGCGCGCGGGAGTTCTGGATGGCGTTGCAACCGTGCTCGGTCGCGAGCATGTACTGCAGGCCGCCGTTGCCGTAGCCGGTCGAGGGGTCGATGCGCGTGCCGTACACGGTTGCCGCGGCCTCGATCTCGGATGCGGGGATCTTCGTGATTTCCTCGGCCGTTTTGAGGTCGAACTCGGCGGCGCGGGCCTTGTAGTACTCCCACACCGGCTTTACCTTGACGGTTCGCCCGTCCTTGAGCGTGATGGAGAACTCGCCTTCAAGCGCCGGATCGATGGCCGGGTCGAAGGGCTGCAGGTCGGGCACCCAGCCCTGGGTCTGCCCGGGAAGCAGGTTGTCCTGCGCGGCCTCGCGGCCCTCGCGCGCTTTCTCGGAGTCGTAGTTCTCGCCCTCCCAGAAGCCGCCGGTCTCATCGATGCGGCCCTCTTGGTCGGCGTTGAACCAGGTGAACGCTCCGTATTCGTGCTCGACGCCCTGCTCTTTGAGTTTCTCCCAGTTGTTGTCGTAGACCAGGAACTTGTACGGGCTGCCGTCTTCCTTGATGTCGGATTCCTTCAGCAGGATGGTCTTGACGTCCCAGTAGCTGCCGTCGGTGCGCACCGTCGGGAAGCCGGAGGGTTCGACGTCTTCGCATACGAGGAACGGCGCGTTCGTCCATTTCTTGACGTAGAGCTCGTCGTAGAGCTTCTTCTCGATAATGACGTTGGTCCAGGCCAGAGCCAAAGCACCGTCGGTTTGCGGCCAGAGGTGCTGCCAGTAGTCGGCTTCCTTGCCCATGTTCGCCTGGCGCGGGTCGACCGATATATGCACGTCGGCGCGGCTTGCAACGTCGACCGTGGTACGGCAGCTGTCGTCGTAGTTCGAAAGCTCGGACGCGCCGCCCCACTGCACGTACACTTTCGGACGGGTGATGGTTTCCATCCATGACATGGCGAATTGCGAAACCATGGTGGTGGCGAAGTGGCGCGGGCCTTTGCAAATCTGCCACGCCTCGATGTTGTTCGGCGTTTCCAGCATGTTCTTCAGAATCGATTCCGAATGCATGCACCAGATGCGCGACGTGCCCACCTGGCAGGCGATGGATTCTCCGCCGTACTTCGCCTTGATCTCCGTGAGGTTCTTGACGATGGTGTCCATCGCTTCGTCCCAGCTGATGCGCACCCAGCCGGGTTCCTCGCCCTTCGGGTTCGTGCGCTTCATGGGGTAGTGCAGACGGTCGGGGTGATACGCGGCCTGGATGGACGACTGCGACTTCGTGCAGCAGTTGCCCATCGACTGGAACGCGCCCTCGTCGCCCTCGACGCGGATGGCGCGGCCGTTCTGGACGATCACCTTGACGCCGCACTCCATCTTGCCGCAACCGCGGCAGCAGGTTTTCACGGTGACGGTGTCTTGTCCGGAAACCTGCGGGTACGTCTGCTCCGCCAAAGCCGTTTGAGCCACGCTGCCAAACGACGCCACGACGGCGCCGGTGATGGCCGCGGTCTTCATGAACGACCGCCTTGACATTGTCAGGGATGTATCCATTTCCTCCTCCTTGCTTTCTCTTCTCGTTTGCTTTGTCCTCGTCTGTGCGGCGTGTCGGGAGTGGGGGGCGCCGCTGCGCGCCGAGCAGGTTGCCTTGAGCGTTTCCCGTTTTCGAGGGAGGGTGAAGAGGGGGAGGGAGAGTGAGTTGGGTGCAACTCCCGGTAACCTGCTCGGCGGGCAGCGGGCAGAGATTCCCGCGTGCCGCAGCGCCGACACTACGCCGCGCAGCGCATCGCAAGCATCGCCGCAACCTTCTGATAGGGTGAAATCAGACATCATAAATAGTTATGATTAATTCATCATGGGTATCATAGAGCGGCTTCTACCTGCGGAAACAAACTATTCAAGCAAAAGAATGTTCTCGAGTTAGGATAAAGCGGGGAAAGCGAGCCGCAAGCGTGTTGGACTATAATCGAAGCATCGAACAGGGGGCTTTCAGGGGTGCCGTTAAGGGGACGGCGAAGGCCTTTTTAGGGGGATTCATGAGCGGTTCGAGCACATCGACATGGAATATCGTTTTGGCGAAGCAGCTGTCGTGGCGACGCATCGCAGGCTACGGGTTGCTGTGGTTTTGGATGATCATGATGTTTTACAGCATCGTTCCCTACGAAGGGTCGGGGGACGTGCGCGGCATGCTGTACACGAGCTTGTTGTTCTCGCTGGTCGCCATGGTTGCGACGGTGCTCTTCGCCTCACTTGCCACGCGACCGGGGGATTCGCTCGGTGCGAATAGGCTTATCGTCGCTGGATCGGCGTTGGCTCTGATAGCGGGAACCGTGCTCACGATGGTCTCGTGCCATATGGGCGAATCCGGCACGCTGCTTCTTGGCTTCGGCAGCGTGCTTACCGGCAGCGGATCGGCTGTGATGTTGCTGGGCTGGGCGGAGGCCCTGTCGCGCGGAGGAGAGCGCCTTGCGCTTGTCGAGCTGACCGCTGCCTCGGCGCTTGCGTTTCTGGCGGGGTTTTTGGTCATGCTGCTGCCGGCCGTCATCGACGATGTTCTGATCGTGTGCGCCGCGGGCGCATCGACGGCGTTGCTTTTGCAGGTGAACCGTGCCGATGGCGATATCGCGGCGTTTGCGAGGGACGAGCGCGAGGGGTCGGGGCGGCAGAAGGTGTCGCGCCGGTCGGCTCTGCTGTTCGCGAAAGTCATGGTCGGCGTGGGCATCGTCGGTGCGGTCGCTGGGTTCTTCGACGTGCTCTCCGGGTATAAAACCTTCGTGGTGCAGGACGTCTACGGCCTGTGGTTGTTCCTATTCGGCCTGGTGGCGTGCCTTCTTTTGTGCGCCGTGGCGGTTTTCGCGCATCGCGACGGGGTCTTCATCGGGTATCGCGTTTGCATGATGCTCGTATGCCTGGGGTGCTTGCTCACGCCGTTCGTGTCGCTCAACGTCAATGTCGGCACGTTCATCTTCGGAGGCTATCACGGATATGCCATGGTGCTCACCTCCATATGCATCGGCGTGGCGACGGGCTTTCGCATGGGCGTCGTTCGATCGGTCGGCTTGGGCTTCTTCGCGCTGTATTCAGGCGAGCTCATTGGGTCTTTGCTGGCGCATGGCCTGGGGTTTCTCGATGGCGTGCAGCCTGATCTGGCCTTGCTCACCTTGGTGGCGGTATCGCTTTTGTTCATATCGCACCTGTTCCTGTTCACGGAAAGCGATTTGGTGCAGCTGGGCATCGGAGAGGTGAACCTGTCCACGCCTGCGCGTGAGCGCCTGCAGGCATTGGGCGGCGTGCTGCCGGGGTCGGCTGCGGCGATGAACGGTCCTTGCGGCTCGGCGGAATATGTAGGTTGCGCTGCGGTGTCAGCTGTTGCCGATGCGCTTGCCAACGATGCGCTGGCCAGCATGAAGGCCGCCGACGATGACCGGGAGGCGACAAGCGGGCCGGTGGATCCAAGCGCGGTCATCGCCGAGCACTTCGGGCTTTCGCCGCGCGAATGCGACGTGCTGCCGCTGCTTTTGGAGGGTCGCACCATCGCGCGCATCCAGGAGGCGCTGTTCATCTCTCAAGGAACGGTCAGCACGCACATTCGGCACATCTACCAGAAGACGGGTGCTGCAAACAGGCAGGACCTCATCGATATGGCGCAGCGCGTGTTGGCGGGGGAATGCGGGGATGGTGGCGCTGCAGGCGGAGCTGGCGCGGCTGGCGCGGCCGGCGGCGCGGCGTCTGGTGGCGTTGCGGCTGGCCAAGCGGCCGGCAGCGCTGGCGTTGCTGCGTCCGGCAGCGCTTCCGGTTCCGCGTCTTCGCCGCGATCTCGCGTGCGGGCGCAAGGAGCTGGCGAGGTCAGGTGATGGTTCTCAACTTAGATTAATCACATGCCTTGACGCGCGCTCGCCTCGCGCGACATAATGCAAGGCAAGATTGCACCGAACGAAGCTGGGGGGCTTCAAGCAGAGGGCTTCATCTTGAAGAAGATGGAGGCCTGAACAATGAGTGCAGCGATCGTTCCCATGACGAAAGATGCCACCGTGACGGTGGATGAACTGGGGCAATTCTTTTTCACGTTGAATATGGGCGGATACCACCGCATCGCGGTGACGCGCAGCGTGCGCGATGACGTCACGCGCCCGTTTTTGATGGTGGCGAACGCGCTTGCGGCTCGTCGGCGTCCCGTGCGCATCGTGTGCGCCGATAGCGTCGCTGCGCGTCGATACCGCGCCCGTATCGCGGCGGACCCTCAAACGTATGGCGCGCTTGATGGCGATTGCGTGACGACGGCGCGCGAGCTGGCCCTCGGCGTGTTTCCCGATGCGCGCGTGGTCGCCGGTGCGCATCGCTCCGGTCGCGTTCTCGATGCGAACGAGATGGACGTGCTGATGGAGGACGTGAAGGTCAGCGGCATCAAGCCGGGGCGCTTGCGCGAGATGCTGAAGTTCTTCTACAAGTCGATGGCTGATTGTTCCGCTGAGCAGGACGGATGGCTTGAGACTGGCGAGGAGAAGAAGGTCTTTTCCATCTTGCAGGAAAACCTCGAGGCGCGTGACGCGATGCTGCCGGCGGAGCTGTTCGGCTTGGCGTGGCGCGGCATGATGGACGGTAAGGTCGGGCGCGGGCCGATGCTGGTTTTGTGCGACGACTGGGGCGGGCTTTCCGCGTCGGCGCAGCGTTTCGTGGAGCTTTTGGCCACCGAGGGGCTTATCGCGGCGGGCACGACCTCTGCGATGCCAAGCGCTGATGAGCCGTATCCGAACCCTGAAGGTTTTGCTGCGCTGGCTCGCCGTCCGCACATTCAGAAGGTGTTCGTGAGAAGCGAAGCGGGGCTGCCGCGCATGCATTGGAGCGCTGCCGAGACGCCTGGCGAGGAGGTCCGTGCAGCGGCAATGCGCATCGCCGAGCGTGTGGGTGCGGGTGCCGATCCTGCGGGCATCATGGTCGCGGTGCCGAATGCGGCATGGGCTCGCGCCGTGGCGAGCGAGCTTGCGGCTGCGGGTGTTGGCGCGTGCGTTGATCTGGGGCCGGGCAAGGTGAAGGGCGATCCGCGCTATCCGGAAAGCGCGCAGGCGGTGAAAGCGGCTGCATTGGAGAAGCTGCGCGAGAATCCGGCGGATAGGTGTGCGCTGCGCACGTACTTGGGCGCGGGCGATTGGCTGCTGCGCTCCGATGCGTTTCTGGGCCTGCTCGCCTATGCGCGCGAACACGAGTTGAGCCTAGAAGAGGCCATCGGTGAGCTTCGTAGCCAGCCGGCCGATGAACGCGAGTTGGACATCTTCCGCAAATTCGATAACGCGTTGGATGAATTGGATGAACTGGGGATTTCGTATTGCGGTTCGTCGGCGGACGCGGCGGCAGGGGCGGCGAAGGGCGATGCCGCTGCCGGTGGGGCTGGCGCGGCTGGCGATGCGGCGGCCGCCGCTGCGGAAACCTTGCGGGGTGAACCCGTAGGCGCGAGTGACAGCTCGCGCATCCCGGCGAAGCCGGGAAATTCGGAAGCCGACGAGCCGGCAAGCATGTCGAACGCCGCGTACGCACCGGGTTGCGTCACGGTCGCGCCGTACCGTCGCTGCCGCAGCCTGCGCGGCGAGGCCGTGTTCGTTCTCGGCATGGTGAACGGCTTTCTCCCCGCCGCCGATGCCGTCGACGACGCCAAGTTCACCATCGATCATCGCAGATCGGCCCTCGCGCGCGAGTCAGCCCTGTTCAGCGACTTGTGCGACCTTGCTTCGGGTGGTGACGTCTTTGCAAGCCGCTTTAAGAGCGATCTGTACAAGCCGGCCACGCTGGCTCATGCGCAGGTGACGCGCGTGTTCGCGAAAGACGGCGAGCGTTGGGCGCGCATCGCTCCGAGTACGTTTTCGCCTGACGGCGCGCCGCTGCCTGACGTGGTGATCCAGGCGGTGTAAGGGCGTCGAAATGCCGTTTCCTGAAGGGCGCCCGTCTCTTTTCGTTCCCGCTGATTTCCTGATTGGAGCTTTCCCATGATCCAGAACAACGATTCCTTCGTCATTGATGACGATTTCGACCCGCTGGCCGACATCGATCTGGACGAATACGACCAGGATGGCGATGCCGACTATATGGCGCCCATCCCCGATGCGGACAAGTCCGTCGTGCCGCCGAAGGTCGAGGCGCCTGCGCCCGAGCGTATCGAAAAGCTGATTTCCGGTATGCCGGGACAGCTGTTTCGCTTGCTCGCCGCTGTTGACGCGTGCCGCGAGCCTTTGACGCTCGATGCGGCCGCCGCGTCCGTCGACGAGCGGTGCCCGCAAGGCGCGAGCGTGTTCGAGGCGCCGCAGATCGTGCTGTTGATGGAGCGCGCCGGGGCTTTGGAGAAGATCGAGCCTGAAAGCGAAGGGGTGGGCGAGGCGGCCGAGGTCGTCGAAGCTGCCGAGGGCGACTCGCCCGCTGAATCCGCCGATCACTTGGAGGTCACGCCGGCCGCTCCGGCAACCTATGTTGCCACCGAGGCGGGTCTCGCCGCGCTCGAGAAGTATTCCGGCGAGCACGTTATCGTCAGCCTTATCGACGAGAATCCGCGTTATAAGCCTATCTACCAGCGCATTCTGAGTATGTGCAACGTCGAAGGCGGCACTCCTGTCGGTCCGCTGAACAAGGCGATCGATTCCGACGAGCTGCTGCAGGAACCGCGCCTGTTCTGCACGTACTTCTTGAATAAGCTGGAAGGTGCGGGCGCGCTCGTGTGGCGCGACAACTGGAAGATCACCGAGGCCGGCAAGTCCGTGCTGACATCAAACGTGTTCGCGAAATAAAGGGGGAATCATGACTGCGAAAACCGACATGAATGCGATTGACGAGAGAGCTGCCGAGGCGGCTGAGGCGATGGATGGCACCGAGATGCGCGCGGCCTTCGCCGATGCGCTGCGCGGGCGCAAGGCAACCTATGCGTTTTTGGCGCGCCTGTTCCGTACCGAGGTCGATCAGGAGCTGCTCGATACCCTTATGGGCATGCAATTTCCCGCTAACACGGGGAATTCCCAGGTGGACAAGGGATATCACATGATCGTCGAGTACCTCAACCACGCTGATGCCAACGTGCTCACCGACCTGGCGATCGACTACGTGCGCGCCTTCATCGGCTCGGGCAATGATGGTTTTTGCGCCGCGTACCCGTACGAAAGCGTGTACACGTCGCCGAAGCGCCTGATGATGCAGGATGCCCGCGATGAGGTGCTGGCGCTTTACCGTGCGGCGGGCCTCGACAAAAAAGATGACTGGAAGGAAGGCGAGGACCATATCGCGCTTGAACTGGAGTACCTGCAGGTGCTCTGCGACCGCGCTCTTGAGGCATGGCTTGCCGGCGACGATGCGCGTTGCGAGCGCGAGCTTCTCTCGCAGCGCAACTTCCTCACCGATCACTTGATGGCGTGGTACCCCATGATGGCCGGCGACATGATGAAGTTCCCGAAAACGAGCTTCTATCAGGGGCTCGGCGTTCTGCTGACGGGCTTTCTGTCCAACGAGCGCGAGTTTTTGGATGACGTGCTAGGGCCCAAGGATGGGGTTTCCGGCGAGGATGGTAACACGGCTGGTGCGGCGGGCGAATCTGAGTCCGAGCCTGCGGAAAACGTGGCCTGATCATGAGCGCGAAAGACGAGAAAACGCCGGGCTTCACGCGACGCACCTTCGCCGTGGGCTGCGCGGGAGCCGCCTGCATGGTGGCGCTCGGCGGCGTGAAGTACCTGCCGGCGCGCCCGCTGCTTCGCCCTGTCGGGGGTCAGGACGAGGAGCATCTGCTTTCCGGCTGCATTCACTGCGAGCGCTGTCGCGAGGCGTGCCCGCAAGGGGCCATCGCCCCGGCGCACATTGAGTCGGGAATCTTGAACGCGCGAACCCCGCGCATGGACTTCAAGGCTGGCTGGTGCGATTTCTGCGCCGGCGTCGAAGGCGGGCCGCGCTGCATCGCGGTATGTCCGACGCATGCGCTGGCTTGCGACGATCTCTCGCGCGTGGTCATCGGCATCGCGCACCTCGAGCGCGATTGGTGCTTGGCCGCCAAGGGCATGGGCTGCCATTCGTGCGTCGATGCCTGCCCGTATGGGGCGCTTGAGCTGGGATACGACCATGTGCCGGTTGTCAACGAGGACGTGTGCAATGGATGCGGCGCGTGCGAGTTGGCGTGCATCAGTCTGACCGCGGGCTCCATTTCCGCCGGCGCGACTGATCGCGCCATCGTCGTCAAACCGGTTGAAGGGTAGGGGGTCGCCATGAAAGGAAATAGTTATCGCGCGCGGGCCCTGGTCATGCTGGCGGTGCTCGTGGTGGTGGCCGTCGGGTTCTTCACCAGCTTCGGAATCGGCAATCTGTGCGCCGTTGGCTTTTCCGACATCGTGCTGGCCTGCCCGCTTGGGGCGTTGCTGTCGATGATCGCCGAGCGCACGGCAATGCCGATGGCTGTCGTGAGCGTGATTGCGGCGCTGCTTGTTTGCGTGGTGCTCGGCCGCGTGTTCTGCGGCTGGGCGTGCCCCGTTCACTTCATGACCCATCGCGGGAATCCGGCGCGTCGTGTCCCCGGCGGAAAGAAGATGGGGAAGAAGCCGGCTGACGCTGCGGGGAAGTCTGGCGCTGGCGATACTGCGACGCCTCGATCGGCCGCGACGCCGCTTTCCGCTTCTGAGAAGGCTGCGCTTTCAGGGTGTGCCGCGTGCGCGCATCCGTGCGGCAAGGCGCGCGGTATCAAGCTTGATTCCCGTCATGGTATCCTGGCCGCCGCGCTCGCCTCGACGGCCCTCTTCGGATTTCCGGTGTTCTGCGTTGTCTGCCCGGTCGGTTTGACGTTTGCGACGGTTTTGCTGGTCATGCGCTTGTTTGCCTTTGGGGAAACCACGTGGACCATCGTTGCGTTCGCGGCCATCATCTTGGCTGAGGTGTTCCTGCTGCCGAAGTGGTGCCACAAGTTCTGCCCGCTTGGGGCGCTGCTGTCGATTTTCTCCGGGGCGAATCGTACGTTGCGTCCGCAGGTCGACGCAACGAAGTGTCTGCGCGAGGCGGGGCATGCGTGCACTCGCTGCACCGACGTTTGCCCCGAGGGCATCAACCTGCACGACGTGTCGGCTGGTAAGACCACGCTTAACGATTGCTCGAAATGCCGGGCGTGCGCCGATGCGTGCCCCGAGGGCGCTATCGCGTTCCCGCTTGTGACGAAGGGCGCTCGGCCGGGATCGTGCGTGGTGGGCGTGCCGTCTGCGGAGCCCGGCGGGGCTGCCGGCGCGGGTGTTGGCGCAGCTGGGGGCGGCTCCGACGTGCGCCCACCCGCTGACGAGCCTGATCACGAGGAGGCGAGGTAGCCATGTCCGTCATCGATATGTTCGCGGCGGCGCTTGGCGCCATGCGAAGCGATGCGATAGCCATCCATGACGAGCGCTGCATTTCCGTACGAAACCGCAACGCACATTGCGCTCGCTGCGCCGAGTCGTGCACGTCGGGGTGCATCACGCTTTCGGGTAACGCTATCAGCGTCGATCCGGACAAGTGCATCGGCTGCGGAACATGCGCTACCGCCTGCCCGACCAGCGCCATCGAGATCACCGACCCCGATGACACGCAGCTGACGAAGCTGCTCAAGGCATCCATCGTGACGACGCAGGGACATCCGGTTATCATGTGCGCCCATGCGTTGGAGGGCTTTGGGCTTGCCGAAGCCGATGTTGCCTCGGCCGCCGTGGTGCCGCCCTGCTTGGGACGCGTCGACGAAAGCCTGCTTGCGGGTGCGGCGGCGTATCGGGCCTTCGATGTGACGCTGGTGTGCGGGGGCTGTGAGGGGTGCGAGCATGCGCCGGGCGGGCAGCTGGTGCGGCGCGTGGTGGACAGCGCGCAGAACATGGTCGCCGCGTTCGGCAGCGCGACGGCATTTTCCCTGACAGAAGAGTTGCCGGATCAAGTTGCGGAGTTTGCCTGCGCCGGGCATGCCGGTCGGGGCCGTGGTTTGCGCGGGACGATCGGGCCGGCATCGTCGCAGGGCGGGAGCGCGTCGCAGGCCGCAGACGGCGTTTCGCGCCGCGATTTCTTCAGGCAGATGAAATCGCAGACAACGAGGGCAACGGGCGCGGCTCTTTCCGAAGAGCTGGACGCGCACCTGGGCAAAGTTGCCGACGAGCCTTCCGTCCCCGCGGCGTATCGCAAGGTCAATGCAAATGGGACTCTTTCGCATTACGTGCCGACGCGCCGCACGCGCCTGTACAACTATCTGAACCATATCGGCGACGGGAAGCCGGCGAACGACGATGCCTGCGTGCGTTCGCGCGTCATCGGCGCCGTTGAGATCGATTCCGTCAAGTGCACCTCGTGCCGCATGTGCGCAGTGTTCTGCCCGACCGGAGCGCTGGAGAAGGTGGAGGATTCCTCGAAGGGCGCATTCGGGGTGGTGCATCGTCCGGCAGCTTGCATGCAGTGTCGTTTGTGCGAGCGCATTTGCGCTTCGTCGGCCATTCGGGTGCGTGACGAGGTACCCGCGCGGCAGTTCGTCGGCAAGCAGGCGGTCGTGTTCCCCATGACGCGTCCGGGTTGGACGCCGAACACGCCAACATCGATGTACGATAAGTTCCACCAGATTTACGGCAAGAACATCAACATGTCGGCGTTTTAGCAGGCGGGGCGACCTCTGGTCGCGAACGAGGACGCCGGCTGGCGAAAGCGACGTCGTTGAGGATCGGCGCGTCGAAGGGTCGCTTTGCGGTTGCGGGTGCGTGCGCGGGGTCGCGCAAATGGCGTGCGGCTTTTCAGGAAGGGAAGGATCCGAGCATGATTGAATATACGTTGCCTGACTTCACCGCGGCGCTCGGGTTGAACCTGTTTTTCGCACGCCTGGCTTTCGATCGGCCGGGATGGCTGCAGCCTGACGTTCGCATCGCCAGCATGTATGGGTGCTTCCCTGGGTGCAAGCTCAATGGCGGGCGGTCTTACGTGCGCGAGCAGGCGACGCCGCAGCAGATGGAGCGCACATTCGCCATTCTGGAAGAATACGGTATCGCGCCGCGTCTGACGTTTACGAATATGATGGCGACTGCGGAAGACCTGGACGATCCTTATGCCCGCGCCATTTTGGAAGCGGCGCGGCGTCACGGGGGCGAGGTCATCATATACGCCGATGAGCTGGGACGAGCTATTCGCGAGCGATATGGGATGCCGCTCGTGCTTTCCACGACGCGTGCGCTCGAGACGCCCGCCGAGGTGAATGCGGCGTGCGAGCGCTACGACTGGGTGGTGCTCAATTACAACCACCACAAGGATCCGGAGTTCTTGGGCGCGCTTGAGCATCCCGAGCGCTGCGAGGTGATGGTCAACGAGTTCTGCGTGCCTCGCTGCCCGCATCGGCGGGAACATTATCTGCAGAACAGTCAGGATCAGCTGAGCGGCAACCAGCGGCCGTTCGCCTGCGTGGCGAAGAAGGCTGACTTCTTTGCGCATGAGCCAGGTCATCCGGTGATGTTCACCGTCGACGAGGTGCGACGCGCGCATGAGCGTTTCGGCATAGATTACTTCAAGATCGTCGGCCGCGGCGCGCCGTTTGCCACCGTGCTCGAGGCGCTGTCGTACTACCTGGTGCGTCCGGAGTATCGTAGCGACGTGAAGTGCCTGGTGGCCGCCCAGATGAGGTAGGGGGGCGAGTGGCCGCCGGCGCATAAAGCGCGATCGGTGTTCCGCTCCGGCTCTTGAAAAATCTGATGCGCCTTCGGCGCTGAACTATTGATGTGCGCTGTCGCTCGCACCCACGAAGGGCCTGGTGGGAACGTTAACCTAACGCCTGAAATTCGTGGGGTCGAGCGAGAGCTCGGCCTGTATTTGAGAGCGCCGAAGGCGCGACACATAATTTAAAACCGCGGGGCTGCGGGATCAAATCCCCCAAGTTCTGGCTTGTAACAAGCTATCGCAAGTTGTGGCTTCGCTTGGAAACCATCGTTTGTTCGGTGTGCGGCTCCGGCGGCGGCTGCTATGATGAAGGCCAACCAAAACACGCGGATTCGAGGCACATCAGATGGCATTCGTACACTTGCACAACCATACCGAATATTCCCTGCTCGACGGCCTAACGCACATCAAGGATATGGTGCGCCGCGCGGCCGATTTGGACATGCCGGCCATCGCCATCACCGACCACGGCGTCATGTCGGGCGTCCCCGAGCTGTGCGACGCCTGCGCAGCGGTGGAGAAGGAAACCGGCAAGAAGGTCAAGCCCATCTACGGCTGCGAGGTGTACTTCACCACCGACGAGGAGCTGCGCAAGGACATCAAGCCGAAGCTGTACCACCTGCTTTTGCTGGCAAAGACCAACGAGGGTTACCACAACCTTCTGCACCTGGTCAGCGAATCGCACGTCGACAACTTCTACTACAAGCCGCGCACCACGTTTTCCATGCTGCAGAAGTACGGCAAGGGCATCATCGGCTCGTCGGCTTGCATCGCCGGCATCATCCCGAAGCTTCTGGACAACCGCCAGTTCGACGACGCCGTCGAGTGGGCCAACAAGTTCGCCAGCTGCTTCGAGCCGGGCGACTTCTACATCGAGCTGCAGAACCAGGGCATCCGCACCGACGGCGGCTTGACGCAAACCGAGCTGAACCGCCAGCTCACGCAGGTAGCGCAGCAGGCCGGCCTGAAAACCATCGGCACGAACGACTTCCACTACCTGTTGCAGGAAGACGCCAAGGCGCAGGACATCATGCTGTGCATCGGCACCGGTTCGTCGGTGAACGAGACTAATCGTATGAAGTTCGAGAACGATCAGTTCTACATGAAGACGGAAGAGGAGATGCGCGAGGCCTTGGCGGAATTCCCCGAGGCGTGCGACACTACCGTCGAGGTTGCCGAGAAGTGCAACGTCGTGCTCGAGCGCGACTCCATTCTGCCGAAGTTCCCGCTGCCCGAGGGCGAGACGGACGAAAGCTGGTTCCGCCATCAGGTCATGGAGGGAATGAAGGCCCGCTACGGCGACCCCATCCCGCAGGAGCCGCTTGAGCGCGCCGAATACGAGATGAGCGTCATCATCCAGCAGGGCTTCCCCGCATACTTCCTTATCGTGCAGGAATACCTGGACTGGGCGCGCAGCCAGGGCATCGGCGTCGGGCCGGGCCGCGGTTCGGCCGCCGGTTCCATCGTCGCGTACGCTATGCGCATCACCGACCTTGAGCCGCTTTCCAACGGCCTGCTGTTCGAACGCTTTCTGTCGCCCGAGCGCGTGGAGATGCCCGATATCGACTGCGACTTCGAGGATGAACGTCGCCAGGAAGTCATCGACCACATTCGCGAGGTGTACGGCGCCGACCACGTGACCGGCGTTATCACCTTCGGCAAGCTGCAGGCGAAAAACGCCGTGCGCGACTCGGCGCGCGTGCTCGACTACCCCTACGGCGTGGGCGACAAGATCTGCAAGATGATCGGCGACGAGTTGGGCATCACCATCGACAAGGCGCTCGACACCAACCCTGACTTGGCGAAAGCCTACCAGACTGAAGAGGACGTGAAGGCGGTCATCGACGCCGCGCGTTCCATCGAGGGCCATGTGCGCGGCGAAGGCGTGCACGCGTGCGCCACCATCATTTGCCGCGACCCGATGGCCGACCACGTGCCGGTCAAGCGCGACACCAAAGGCGGCGGCATCATCACGCAGTACGACGGCCACTACACGCCCGACCTGGGCCTTCTGAAGATGGACTTCCTGGG
>CAVHFC010000007.1:39097-43454 GCA_963635025.1 Eubacterium sp. CAG:786 | reverse complement strand
CTTCTCCACATCTTGCGCACATCTCGGCGGGAGGGCGGAGAAGGGCGGCCGGCGGCGCGGCTAGGATGAACGGCATTGGGCGCTGCCGTTTTGCCTGGTGAGAAGTTTGGTTTTGCGCAGCGGAGCCGGGATGGGGCCTGTCGGGCGGCAGGGGATCCTCGTCCCCGCGCCGCCTGCGGCCTGGTCGAGCCTTCGCTCGACCCTACGAAAATCTTGATGCGTGGAAGCCTGTGGACGGAAGCCTTGCTGCCGGCGCGGACCTCCCACCAGGCCTTTCGTAAGAGCAAGGCTTCTCGCGCATTACTCGGTCAGCGCCCGCGTCACACTTCTTCTGGCCGGCCGGCGGATCGAGAGAATTCCGACGTCGCCGGCAGCCTGGTCAGCGCTTTCGCTCGACTCTACGAAATATTGCTTCGCAAGCGTTGCTCGTAGTCCGCGAGGCGCATTTGCCCCGAGACGCTGATGCCAGTCCGTCTTTTGATCGATTGCATGGGGCGTTCACGATACAGGCGTCCAGTTTGTCCTAGCTAAACCTCTTAGCAAGCTGCTGCCGCTTAAGCTCTTAACGGCAACAGCTTGCTAAGAGGCTTAAGAGCGGATTGCGGATTGCGCTGCTTAACCTATTAATAGGTCGTACTTGCTTTTGATTCGGAGGAGCTTTTTGCGCCAGGGTACGTAGAGGATCCTGAGGAAGATGACCGTTGCGACGCCGTGGATGCAATCGAGTGGGAATCCGGCGACGTAGGCGGCGAGCACGCTTTCCAAAGTAATCGGATGCACGAAGCCGATGACGAACCAACCGTTCAGAATGAGGCCGTAGAGCATGGCCGACAGGAAACCGCAAGCAAGGAGGACCGGTGTGCGCTTGAACGCGCCGAGTTGCTCGAAACATCCAGCGAGATAGCCGATGAGACCCCAAGAATACATCTGCCAGGGCGTCCATGCGCCTTGCCCGAAAAAGAAATTGCTCGCAAGAGCCGCAAGCGCTCCGACGAGAAAACCGCTTTTGCGTCCAAAGACCGATCCGGCAATGATGCAGATGGCGCTCACGGGCTTGAAATCGGGAATGGGCATGAATAGGATGCGCCCGGCGGCTGCGAGCGCGCCGAGCACCACCGTCGGCATGATCTGACGAAGGGCCGGTCGGGATCGCTCGAAGGAAAGAAAGAACACCGCGAGGGCCGCGAGGGCAACCACGAACGTGAGCAGGGCGCTTTGATCGATGTCGAGCAAAGCGCAGATGAGCAGCGAAAGGGCGACCGCGATCATGCAGAACGCCTCCACTATATTAGAGAGAACCTTTCCGGATCGATGGGACTTCGACTGGCTTGTTTGCACGGCCTTGCTAGACATGCCGCTCCCCTGCTTGGGTTGACCAAAGCTCGGCGAACCGGTCACGCGAAGGCCGGTAAAAGAGATTGTCCGCAAAGAACTGGTCCGGAGTTTGCGTGGCGGCGTTTTCGCCATCGAACATGAGCGTGACACTGTTGCAAACAAGTGCAGCGAAGGCAAGGTCATGCGTAGCTGCGACGACGGTGCCTCCCCCATGAGCGAAGTCGGCTATATGGCGTGCGGCGAGCACCTTCGCCTCGGGGTCGAGGCCTTTTGTTGGCTCGTCGAGCAGCAGCAAGTCTGGCTTGGTGAGCAGCAGCTTCGTCAAGGCGAGCAGCTGTTGCTGGCCGCCGGAGAGGTCGAAGGGATGTACGCTCATGAGATTCGATAGACCGAAGGATTGGGCGATGCAAGCGATTTCGTCGTCAGTATAGCCGCAGGACGCCTGCCATTCTGCAAGCTCTTCGGCGACGGAATCGCAGACGAGGAGCGCCTTTGGATTTTGAGGCAGCAGCGCTTGACGTGCCGCGAGTTCATTGCGCACCGACCCGCGTTCGAGAGAGCGCACCTGGGCGACAACCCGCAGCAAGGTGGACTTGCCGCAACCGTTTCCACCGAGCAGCGCATGGATGGACCCGCGAGCAACGACAAGGTCGAAGCCGCGCAGCGCCCAATCATCGTCGGGGCGATAGCGCATGTAGGCGTCGTCGAGAACGATTGCGGGGGCCTGCAGCTTCGGTTCTCCCTCGCGCGCAGCCGCTGCATTGGGAGAGAGCGCACGGGAAACTCGCGAGCGCAAGCGAGCCGCGATGGGCAGAGATGTTGCTGATGGCTCGGAAGGCGTGTTTTCTGACGGAGCCTCTTCTTTCGAGGAATCCGGAAAATGAAGCGGTCGAGCGCGGAATGCCGCTAGGTCGCACGATTCGATGCGGCCCTCTCGCAGGCAACCGGCGTGCGTGGCGTAATCAACCATCGTTTCGGGCGCATGCGTCGCGACGACGACCGTGATGCCGAGCTGGCGGTTCACCCGGAACAGCTCGTGAAGGAACGTGCGCTCAGCGATGGGATCGAGCTGGGAGGTTGGCTCGTCGAGCAAAAGCAGCGAAGGTCGCAGCGCAAGAGCGGCGGCCAAAGCCGTGATCTGCTTTCGCCCGCCGGAAAGATCGGCCACACGAGAGCGAAACCAGGACTCCATGCCGAAGAAATGGGCGACCTCGGCTACGCGCAAGCGCATGGCGTCTTGCGGCATGCCGAGGTTTTCCAAGCCGAAGGCGAGCTCGTGCCAAACCGTGTCGCACACCAGCTGGGCGTCGGGATTCTGGGCCACGTAGCCTACGGTCGTTGCCGCGGAAAGCGGGTCGATTTCGTTGACGGGGGTTCCGAAAAGGGAGATTTTCCCCGCGCGGTTCCCCGCAGGCGCAAGGGCGGGCACGAGGTTTTTGAGCAGCGTGGTTTTGCCGCTGCCGGTCTGCCCTACCAGGATGCAGAACGAGCCTGAGGCGACCTCCCACGACAGCGGGCCGACAAGAGGCTTCGCGCCGTCGGTTTCCGGATAGGAGAACGCGAATTCGTCCAGTTTGATAGCGGGATCGGCAGATGCGGTCATCGAGAACTCCTTGCGAGCGCGGCGAGAAGGGGAAGCAGAAGGAGCAGCGTATAGGGAGCGTAGCTGTACCACGGTGCAAGTCCCGAGAGACGCGGGTAGAACGTGAACTGGGATGATGCGACTGCGGCGGAAAATGCGGACGACAGCGCGAGGGCGGCTATGAGAGCGCAGGCCAGGGCATCTTGACGGCGGAAACGGTAGCGCTGATAGCAAGTTCGCTTCGCGCCGCAGTTCCAACCGCGAGCGCGCATGGCATCGGCGGTTTCGAGGGAATCTTCCATTCCCCAGCCCATCAGCACCGTTGAGAGGCGAAAAGCGCCGAGAAAGCGCCGGCTCGCGCGCCCAAACGCGCCGCGCGGGCGAAGCGGGGCTTTTTCCTTAGCCTCGGTGCCGGCGGCAGGATGGGCGGCGGTGCACGCGCGCTGAAGGTCGCCGACGGCGCGTCCGCGGCGCACGAAGGACGGAATGAGGCGCATAACCATGGATACCATCAGCGAGACAACCGGGAGGGTTCCGCCCAGCAAGCTGAGGACCTTATCGGAGGAGAGAAGCTGCGCGGCGTTCGAAAACGCGAGCAGGGTGTTCACCAAAAGCAGGCCTTGCGCGAGGCCGAAGATGATCGCCTCCAGATACACGGCATGCAAGCCGATGCGGAACAGCTCGGTGGATCCCACGGAAACGAACAGCGGATTCGCGATGGCCAGAACAAGCACAAGGGGGGCCTGCCAAAAGATGCCGCACAGGGCTTTCGCGCCTCCTTTCAGGGAAACGGAAAGCGCCGTTTGACCTGCGAAGGTGAGCAGCAGATACACCGGCTGCATCACCGCCATGGAAAATCCGAGAGAGGCGACGACGAACAGGAGCGCAACCAAAGGGTGATAGCGATCGACGAGCGTGGAGGTGCGAGGAGCCATCATGCTACTTCATGACGAGGGTGGGCTCTTTTTCGGTGGAATAGATCCACGCGACCTTTTCACCGCCGTACAGAAGATATTTGCCGCACGCTTTTGAGGGAAAGGCTCCATCGACGCTGTAGGTCCAGCCGCTGCCCTGCCCACCTTGGCGCTCGGCAAGGCCGTTGATGGCGCTCACGTAGTAGGAGGTTCCGGAAACAGGCAGGCCAAGGGCGCAAAGGGCATCGTAGACCGAAGCACCCGGATCGAGTTCGACAACCTGCTCGACCTGGAACGGATCGATGCCGTAAGCGGCAATGCGGGAGCTGTCCACTGAAACCGAGACCTTGATCTTGTTGTTCTCGTCGGTTTGAACGGTGTCGCTTGAGGGGGTTTTGTCCGGCACGTCAACCAATTCGGCCGGTGCGGCGGTTGCGGGCTCGGGAGTAGTCGAGTCGGTTGTCTCGGAAGCGGATTCGGTTGTTGGCGAGGAGGCTTCAGAGGCCGCGGGCGTTGAGGCGGACGG
>CAVHFC010000007.1:35278-38951 GCA_963635025.1 Eubacterium sp. CAG:786 | reverse complement strand
CTTCTTGGCCTGCCTGCGACGATACGGAAGCCTGATTGCCCTGGGCAGCGGGAGAATCGCTTCCGAAGAAGCCAGCGCCGTACCCAGCACCCGCAAGGATGGCCACGGCCGCGATGAGCGCGAAGGCGACCGACAGGATGCCGTATAGACGCGAGCGGTCAGTTCGCTTGGCAGCAGGATCGGTCTCTGAGGGCATCAAGGAAGAAGCCTGGTTTTCGGAATCAGCTGAATTTCCCGCGGACGCCGAAGCTGCCGGCACGCCCGGCGAGATGCGATCATCGACGCAAGGCGCCGAATCGCCGTGCGCCTCAACGGCGGCGCGATTCGACTCGATTTCGTCGGACATGCGATTCCTCCTTCATATCATCAGCGACGCGGCTTTCGCCCGCCGCAACGCAAACGGCGAACCCGGATTCCACGAAAAGCAAATCCGGGTTCGCCACGTTGCCCTGTTAAACGCTGCGCTCTAAACGCAGCATGTTGCTCTTAGAAGACGAGAGCGCCGTTTTCGTTGGCATTAAACAGGACGCCGGCGACACGTTCGCGAGTAACGTCGGTATCGGCCTGCAACGAGCGGGTTCCGTCGCCGTTGTCGACACCGTTCACCAAGCCCTTGTTGACGGCCCAAGCCATCGAGGCACGCGCGAAGTCGGAAACGCCGGAAGCGTCGATGAACTGATCGAGCACTGCGGTGTCGGTCTTGGAAACCGCGTCGTCGCCTTCGATGTAGTTGGCGAGCATGGTGACCATTTCCTCGAAGGTCATGGCACGGTTGGCCTGGAAGTAGCGATCGCCGCCGACCTCGACGCCGTGGATGACCTCGTTTTTCCAAGCCCAGTTTGCAGCACCGGTATAGTACAGGCCGGACTCGACGTCCTTGAAGCCATTGTCGGTCTTGGAGTCGGCCGGAACGTAAGACAGGGAATCGGCGGTGTTGGCCAGGCGCCACAGGATGGTGGCCATCATAGCGCGATCGGTGTTGTCCCCGATGCCGAAGGTATCGGACGAGGCGTAGCCCTTCATCAGGCCCTTCTGGGAAATCAGGGTAACCGCCTTGGTGTACCAGTCGTCCTTGACGTCGGAGAACTGGGAAGCGGTGGCCTCGAGAGAATCGTTGACGTCGTACGCACCGGAGGTGGAGTTTGCCGCAGCTGCGAGAGCGCAGGCGACGGTCGCCGCGGTCAACTCCTCGCTGAATTCGGAGACGGCGACAAAGCTGGACAGGTCGGCATCGGCCTTCGACACCAGGTAGGACACCGGGGTGGCACCATTCTCGGCGGTCAGATTCTTGCCATTTACGCAGTTGTAGCCCAGTGCGCACAACGTAGTGACGATGTCGGCCGTTGCATCGATGTTCGACTCCAGAGCAGATCCGTCCGTGCTATCCATGTAAGCGAAACCGCCGTCGGCGAGCTGCATGGAGAGCAGCTTCGCAACAGCCTTGTCGATGGCGGCGGAAACCTTTTCGTCGCTCTTATAGGGAAGCAGCGCGCGAATGGCCTGAGCGGTGGTCTGGGAATCCTCGAAACCGGTGTAGCCGATCAGGCCGCTTTCAGCCTGGCTCGCCAGGATGACGTCGATGAGCTGCTGAGGCGTGACGACGCCCAGAGCGATGCCCTGATAACCCATGGAGTACACGGGGAGCATGACCACAGCTGAGAAGACATCGAGCGTGTCGATATTAGTGCGCGCAACCATTTCCTCGATAAGGTCCTGGTAGGAGCCGGAGGCGTCCGCAACGCGCGTGCAATCGACACCCGCGGCGGTCAGCGCCGTGATGTACTTCGCAAGCGTGCCGGCACCAAGGGGCTTTTCGCCACCATCGGCCTCGTTGAGGGCGGCGGCGATGGCGTCGGCGTCAAAGGTAGCGTCGGCGCTGCAAGCATGCGCGGCAACGGCGCCAGCAAAGGTGTTGTTGGTAATGGCAGCATCCTTACCACCGGCGACGAAACGCTTGTTCAGGTTGGCAAGCAGCTTCTGCGCATCGGCGGAAAGGTCCGCGCGACCAGCGATGACGCCGTCAACGTTAGCCGACTGGGGAGCCTTCGACCAATCGTAGGCCACCGGAGCATCCGGATAGCCGGAATACTCGAATTGGAACGCGGTGACACCATCGAGAACGTCTCCCTCGGTGCAATCGGTCGCGCCCATCGCGTAGCCACCGTTCTTGTAGTTCGCCCAGTACTTCGAGTAATCGGCGGTATTGGCAAGCACGGTGCCGTCGGCGAGCGTAATGGAGTCGATGTAAGAACCATATCCGCTGTTCGAGAACGCGTAATCGGAGATGTCGCCCGCCTTCTTAGCGGCAGCGAACAAATCGCCGAGCGTCGCACCCTCATCGTAGGCATAGGAGCTGTTCAGCACCAGATCGCAAGTGCCGTCAGCATCTTTGTCGTAGGAGATGGCGAACGTGATGCGCCCCTCCTCGGCATTCTGAGCCGCTTGGTCGGAGGCAACCGACGCGCTGGATTGCTCGGCCCATGCCGCATGAGGCGCGAGACCCATGCACAGCACGACGGCCAAGGCGGCAGAGATGACGCGCTGCGCGAGAGCGGGCGCTGCCTTCAAATTCCCTTCCTTCACTGTCTTTCTTTCCTTTCGTTTGCCGAAACGCCGCGCCACGCGCGACGCGCCCCGAACGATCGAGGCAACCAACTTGCAGAAGAGAGACAGCGAAGATGCCGCAGCATCGTGCCTGGAGGGCAAGCTTTCGCCGCACGAGACGCGAAAAGCTGCAGCCTGTTCACTACGTAAATGAGCCTCCGCGAGGAGGGCGCGCTTGCGGAATGACGCCGCTTGCGCCTACACGCTTCCTGGCAGGTGTTCTGGCTGGCCGCGACATACGCGGGTCACAGTGGCGGTTCCGTGCGGGAATTGCACCCGACTTTCCCTGTTCAGGACGTCTTCTTCTTACTGAACGAAAGTATAACGCACGAAAAGGGGCACCAGGAGGCGAGCGGGCCTAGTCGCAAAGAAGCTGCGCAACCAGGGCGGAGGCTGTTCGTAGGCCGTCGCAGGCGGCCGACATGATTCCGCCCGCATAGCCGGCTCCTTCACCGCAGGGATAGATACCGGTTGCACCTTCGGGCGCGTTGGCATCGCTTGAGGCTGCGGATGGGTCTGTCGGCGCCAGCGGGGAGGCGAACGCCTGCAAATCGCTTCCGCGCACGATGCGCACGGGGCTTGAGCTGCGGGTTTCCACGCCGGTCATGACCGCGTCGGCCGAGGCGAACCCGTGCAGGCGGCGGTCGAGCAGGGGCAGGGCTTCCGCCATGGCTTTTGCGACGAACGCCGGCAGGACCTCGCGCAGGTTGCACCAGGCCACACCGCGAGCGTAGGTGGGCTTCACCGTTGCACTCGGGCCGCCCGCTCGGTTCGCCAGGAAGTCCCCGACGGTTTGAGCCGGCGCCTGATACGGCTTGCCACCTGCATTGATAGCTGCGCGATAGGCCGCGTGCTCGAGCTGGCGTTGCAGATCAACGCCAGCAAGCGGGTCGTCGCCGGCGAAGTCGTCCGGCCCCACGCCAACGAGCAGCGCGCTGTTGGCGTTGGCTCCGTCGCGGGCGAAGCGGCTCATGCCGTTGACTACGACACTTTCGGGCTCGCTCGTCGCGCACACCACTTCCCCACCAGGGCACATGCAGAAGGTGTACACGCCGCGGCTTTCCTGCTT
>CAVHFC010000007.1:25631-35250 GCA_963635025.1 Eubacterium sp. CAG:786 | reverse complement strand
ACGTGGACCGAAAGCTTGTAGTCGGCCGCGCCGAGCGCAGGGTGCCCCGCCGCGCGGCCGTACTGCGCGCGGTCGATGAGCTTCTGGGGGTGCTCGATGCGCACGCCGACGGAAAAGGGCTTCTGCTCCATGACCAGGCCCGCGTCGCGCAGAAGCTCGAAGGTGTCTCGCGCGGAGTGTCCGCAGGCGAGCACGAGACGGCTGGCGGAAAAGGTGCGCGGCTGGCCGGTAGCCGCATCGGTGAGCTCAACGGCGCAAAGGCGGCCGTCGCGCAGGGAAACGCCCGTCAGCTGCGTTTCGAACAGCACTTCCCCACCTGCATCGATGATGTCCTGACGGATGGCTTTGACGACATTCACAAGCATATCGGTGCCGATGTGCGGCTTAGCCTGCCAGAGGATCTCCTTTGGCGCGCCGGCCTCGACGAACAGATGCGTGACGTGACGCGCCCAGGGGCTTTTGATGCCCGTGGTCAGCTTGCCATCGGAAAACGTTCCCGCGCCGCCTTCGCCGAACTGGATGTTGGTGCGCGCGTCGAGCGGACCGCCGGCGTTGAAGGCCTCAACTGCACGCAGGCGTTCGTCGACCGCAGCCCCGCGCTCCACGACGATCGGGCGCAAACCAGCGCGTGCAAGATACAGAGCGCAGAACAAACCCGCAGGTCCGCTGCCCACCACAACGGGGCGAGGCTCGTTTGCGGCGCTGAGCGCGGCGGCAGCGTCGGGCACGCGAAGGGGCTCGTAAGCGACATGGGCCTTCACGTGCGCGCCGCCTTTGCGGGCGCCAGCCGCTTCGAGAGCTGCGGCTTCGGCCGGCTTGTCCCCTGCAAGCTCGACGGCCAGCGTGGCAACGAAATGAACATCGTTGCGCTTACGCGCGTCAACGCTGCGTTTGAGCAGGCGAATCGAGGCTATTTCCGAAGGAGGAACGGCAAGCGCTCGCGCAAGCGCGCGACGCACGAGCTTGCGCCCGCGCTCGTCGTCGATTCCCGCATCAAGCGGCAGGGCCACGTTGGAGACCTCAAGCATCTTCGCCCACCGCCTCGCTGTCGGCGGCAGCGCAACCGGCAAGCATCCCGCTTACCCAAGCCCACTCAAGGTTGTAGCCGCCGCACGGGCCATCGACATCGAGCGCCTCGCCCGTGACGTAAAGGCCGGGAACCTCAAGGGCCTCGCACGTGGCCTGATGAAACGCCGAAACAGGGAACCCGCCGCGGTGCACCTGGCACTGGCGCTCGTCGGCGATTCCCTCCACCGTGAACTCGGTGGACTTCAGCATATGCGCGAGCGCGGGGATGTCCTCATGCTTGGAAAGCACCTTGTCAGGCGAGAGGCCGGCGCGCTTCAGGAAGGTTCGGGCAACCGCGGGAAGCAGCATGCCCTCGCAGAAGCGCAGCAGCGTGAGCGCCCCTGTAAACGACGCCATGCGTTTGCGCCGCGAGAACAGCATATGCACCAGATCGGCTTCGCTTGCATGGTAGTGGAAATCGATGGCAAGCACGTCGCCCGGCTCGGCCAGGCGAGACAGGTTGAAAACGGCCACGCCGGAAACGCCGTAGTCGCGGAAAAGCACCTCCCCCACCTCGGTGGCGAGGGTTTTGCCGCCGCGCCGCAGATGCACGCCGCAACGCACGCGAACGTTGTTCAGCTGCCGCGTGACGCGCGCGTCGGCGTCGATGAGGCGCAGCGGGCCGAGCACCGGTTGAAGCTTGGAGCAGGAAAGCGGCTGCGGCAGCTCGATCTGCGCCGCCGCGCGACCACCCACCGCCACGATGACTTGCTGGGCATGAGCAATGGTCTTGTCGGCAAAGCGGATGTTGAAGCACCCGTGCGATAAGGATGTGCCGGCAGACGATTCCGGCGCATCGACGCGCACGGCCCGCTTGCCGACCTCGATGCGAACGCCCAGCGCCGCGGCCGTCATGCGCAGGGCATCGAGCACGCTGGAAGCTTTGTTCGCCATGGGGTAGAGCCGCCCCTCGGATTCCTCGCGAACCCACAGGCCCATGTCCTCGAAGCGCTGCAGGGCAGGATCGAGCTGGCTTAGGGCAACGGTGCACTTCCCGCGTTCACGGTAGAACGCAGCTTCAAGCGCCAGGAACGCCAGGGAAACGAAATCGTCGTTTCGGTATGCGTGAACATCGATACGGTCGTTCGATATGTTGCAGCGACCGTTTCCCGTGGCGAGAATGGAGCGCCCGACGCGTTCTTCATCGGCCTCGTATATGACGACCTGGGCTTGCCGCCCCGCCTTCGAAAGCGTGTGGGCGGCTTCGACGGCGGCCATGAGGCCCGAAGCGCCGCCACCTATGATTGCAATAGTATCCATGTGCCCAGTATACGGCTCGCAGGCGCACAGAGGCGACGCAAGATAAGCCTGCGCAGAAAGAGCGTCGGACTTTTCCCAATCGGAAGGTTCGCTACGACTCCGGAATGTCCGCACCATCGTCGGCGTCGCCGCCTTCGAGTGCAGCTCTGCGGGCGCTGTAGGCGGCAAACGCCGCACCGGCCGCCGCGAGCGCAGCGGCACCCGCCGACCAACGACCGCCACCATCGCCCGTGCTTGCGAGCGCACCCTTCCCCGCTTGCTTGCCGTTGCCGGCAGCCACGCGATCGGAACCGGCGCCGCCACCCGAGCCGCCGTCGGCACCCGGTTCCTTCTCGCCGCCACCGCCTGCACCCGGCGTGCCGCCTTCGCCATCCGTCATCATCGGCGCGTCGCGCAACCTCGAAACGTCCACGCCGTCGTGCACGCTCACCGAGACCTGCGAACGCTGGCAATCCTCATCGGGAACGTGGAAGTACTGCAGCACGGCACCCATCGCCGAATTCGCACGTCCGCACCACCGTCTTGACCGAAGCGCGGCTTAAGCGTATAGGGGTTCTTGCCGCCCAAGGTCAACTCGGAAAGGCGATTCGTGCGGTGCTCGGCATTGTCCACCGACATGTTCCACGAATCGGCGATCGTCGGATTCGAGTACGACCAAACCTTTCCGGTCCACTTGAACATCAGGAACTGAAGCACCACGTCAACGTCCGCGTTCGCGCCGACGCGCAGGCGCGGCAGCTGCTTGCCCTCGGCCTTTTCGTAGCCGATAAACAATGTGATGGACGCGGCCCCGCGCATGCCGGCGGACATCACGCCCGCGATGCCGACGCCCAACGTAAGGGCGAGCCCCACCTGAATGGTGAACGATACCGCTGTCTTCGAGAAATCGAAATCGAGGTTCTTGAAGAAATCGGCACCGCTTCCGTGCGTCTTACAGCCGATGCCCATCGCAATCTTCGTCAGCACCCAAGGGTTGATCACGATGATGAACGGGACCGGACCCAGCGTGATCTGCTCGGTCCACACCAGATCGGTTTTCACCTGGAACAGCCCTTGCAGGCTGCCCATCGCGGGGTCGTCGTTGCCACCCCATGTTTTGCCGATCCAATCATAGGCGAGCGAGCCGTATCCTTGCAGCGCGATGTCGAAGAGGAGCAGCGGCGTGCAGTGGTGCTGGAGATACTTGCTGCGCTTTGGATCGGTGCCTGAGGCCGTCATGTTCTTGTACTGGTCCCATTTGCCCTTCATGCCTTTGATATAGGTTTTCGCCTGCGCCTGCGCCTGCCCCGACTCGCGCGGCGACTTCTTCCAATAATCCGGGTCGATGTTCCCCTCGTCGTTTTTGTAGCTCACGGGCTTTACCCCCACGCCGAACAGCACATATCCGGCAAATGAGAAATTGAAGAGAACGGGGAATTCCGGCATCCAAAACGTGAATTTGCTGCCGCCGATGTGCGGAAAGGGCGAAGGGAAATCGAACGGCGTGACCTCTTGATCCACGGTGGAGGGAACGATGGAGGTCGAGCCCGATTCCGCCTTCGAGTTCGGCGCGGTGGCCACACCCATAGCAGATGTGAGCCGGTAGGTCTTGCCCAGGTAATCGAGGGCGAGGCCAAGCGAGCAACCTTCCTCCAGCAAGCCGGACGCCTTGTCCAAAAACGCTTTTTCCAGCGTGAACGTCGCCAGGTTGCCCTCGCCCTGCGCGCTGGCAGAAACCTCGCCGATCGGCGTCGTGACCTCGGGCTGCCCCGCCGCGGCGGGCATGACCTTGTTCACGTGCAACGTCGCCTGCCCGCCCTGCGGCAGGTAGGCCTGCGCGGCTATGGCGTGCACATCGGGCTGCTCATTCGCCCCGCCGTCGTCAGGCAGCATCATGAACGTGGAGGTGGCGTATTGAATGTCCCATTCATCGAAGGTGAGCTGACGGAAGTACGGCTGACCGTCGGCAAGCAGACGTGTGGGAGTCGATATCGCCGTGCCGCCGACGATGCGAGCCAGGGGAATCTCGACGTCGCGATAGCCCTGCATGCTGACGGATATGCCGCCGTTGAAGTCATAGGCACCAAGCGGCGTGTTTTCATCGATGTACCCTTCGGAAAGCGGGCCGACCTCGAAGATGACCGTGCCTTCAGCGTCGGTAGCCCCCGTGAGCGTTTTGCCCGACGCATAACGCGAGGTAAGCGTGACCTGGGCGTTCTCTATCGGCCGATTACCGTCGGAAACGTCGACCACCACCACGGCGAACATGGAGCGAGACAGCACCAGCACCTTGAACGGGTTTTCCTCGTCGGCAAAGGCATGGGAGGAGGCAAAGGGCAGCATAAAGGTGTTTTCGCACCCTGGCACGCGCGACAGCATAATGCCCGCGAGCGCGGATGCCCCGACGGTAAGAAACGTACGGCGATCGATCATGTCCAACTCCCATCCTTCAGGCTGCATTCGATTACTTCGAGGATGCGGGAAGGTGTACGCGGGCGCTAGTGCCATTCGGAAGGCAAAACGGCCAAAACGAAAGATGGATGCGAGAGCGCGCCGGTGGAATACCATGCCGAGCAGGCCGAACACGCAGGATGCACGGCGGGACGCACAAGGAGCGCAAGGCGAAAGCGGGCCGCTTAGCGCAGCATATGCGCCGCAAGCTCGGTGCGACTGGCAATGCCCAGCTTCGCGTACACACTGGACAGACGGTTCTTCACCGTGCCCGAAGACACGCCCATGTGGCGCGCGATTTCGGCGTTGGACCACCCGCGGCACGCGAGCATGGCATCGGGAATGCCGGCAATCGCGACGTCCATCTGCCCCGGCTCGAAATCGGCGCACATGAGCGGCATGGGAATCCGCTCATGTGCGATCACAGCCATCTTTTACCCATCAAGCCGCGCTGGGTCCTACGCCAGCAGCTTGCGGCCGGCGGCTTCCAGCTCGTCGAGCAGCGCGTCGGCGGCTTCGCGGCTGGCATCCTTCGCGAAGACGTAGAGCTTGATCTTCGGCTCGGTGCCGCTTGGGCGCACGATCACCTTGTTGCCGCCCTCGACATCGAACTCCACCACGTTGGCGGAAGGCAGGCCGGCGACGCCGCCCTGATAGTCGACGACCTTCTCGACCGCGCGGCCAGCCAGCTCAGCGGGAGCGCTTTCACGCAGGCCCGCCATAAGCGCCGCCATCTTCGCCGCGCCGTCGGCGCCGGGATAAGACAGCGATACGGTGCGATTGAGCCACCAGCCGTGCTTGGCGTACAGATCGCGCATGGCCTGCGCGAGGTTCTTGCCCTCAAGCTTGTAGGACTGCGCCATCTGGCAGATGAGCAGGCTGGCGTTGACGGCATCCTTGTCGCGCACATGGTCGCCGGAAAGATACCCGTAGCTTTCCTCGAAGCCGAAGATGAAGCGATCGGCGGCGCCCGCGTCGGCAAGCTCGGTGATGATGTCGCCGATGTACTTGAAGCCCGTCAGGCAACGGCGCAGATCAAAGCCGTATTCCGCAGCCAGCGCGTCGACCATGGCCGACGACACGATGGTGGTCACGGCCACCTTGTCGGACAGGTCCTCCCCGCGCTCGGCGCGCATGCGGCAGATGTAGTCGAGCAGCAGCACGCCCATCTCGTTGCCGGTCAGAAGTGTGTAATCGTCACCGTCCTTGCAGGCCACGCCCACGCGGTCGGCGTCGGGGTCGGTGGCCAGCAGCAGATCGGGATGCACCTGCTCGCACAGATCGATGCCCTTCTGCATGGCCTCGCGGATCTCGGGGTTCGGGTACGGGCACGTGGGGAAGTCGCCGTCGGGCTGTTCCTGCTCGGGCACCACGGTGACGTCGGAGACGCCCGCACGCGAAAGCACGGTGGTCACCGGCACCAAGCCCGTGCCGTTGAGCGGCGTGTACACGAGCTTCAGCGGGGCGGCGGAAATCTGATCGTCGGAAAGGTTGTTCACCGACTGCGCGAGCACCGCGTCGTAGTAGCGGTCGAGCACCGCGTCGTCGATCCAGCGGATGGTGCCCGCGGCCACAGCTTCGTCGAAGTCCATGGTCTTCACGCCGGCAAACGCGTCTGTTTTGGCGATGGCCGCCGAAATGGCCGCCGCAGCCTCGGAAGTGATCTGACAGCCGTCGGGACCGTAGGCCTTGTAGCCGTTGTAGGGCGCGGGGTTGTGGCTCGCCGTCATGCAGATGCCGCCCGAGCAGCCCAGGTCGCGCACGGCCCACGAAAGCGTCGGCACCGGCGAGATGCGCGGATACACATGCACGGCAACGCCGTTAGCAGCCAGGATAGCGGCCGTCGTCTTCACGAACAGCTCGCCTTTGTTGCGGCTGTCACGCGCGATGGCCACCGAAGGCGCCTCGAAGCTCGCGTTCAGGTAATCGGCGAAGCCCTGCGTGGCGCGCCCGACGGTGTAGATGTTCATGCGGTTCGTGCCCGCCCCGATCACGCCGCGCAAACCGGCGGTGCCGAAGGACAGGTCCTGGAAAAAGGCATCGACCATGGCGGAATCGTCGCCCGCGTCGGCCTTCTTGCGCATTTCGTCCAGTTCGGCGGAAAGCTCCGCGTCGTCCACGTTGCCAATCCAGCGCTCCAGCTCGGCGCGCACATCCCTATCTGCCATTGCTCGCATCCTTTGATCGATTGCTGCCGGCTTTGCAAACCGCGGCGCAAAGGCCGCGAAAGCGTTGCGCAGCCGACCGCGCAACGCTTTCGTTATTGTAAGCTATATGCTACTTTTCCGCTTGCGCCTCACGCAGGCCGCGCACCAGCTGGTCGGCGCAAGACGTGGAACGGTTGCCGCAGGTGTTGCCCTCCAGGACGGCGGCCACCTCGTCGACGGTCATGCCCTTGATGAGCTTGCTGATCGCCTTCAGGTTGCCGTTGCAACCGCCGATGAACTCGACCTCGGACACCTTGTCGCCGTCAAGATCGATATGGATTTCCCGCGAGCAAACCCCGCGCGTGCGATACGTGTACATTGAAAAGCTCCTCTCGTTCGGTGCAGCAATTATGCCACACCTGGACAGGCGGGAGGGCGCCTGCTAAAACAATCCGCAGGTGAACAGGAACGTCAGCGAACGCAAATGCGCGGCAAGATGCACCTGGCCCCACGTTTGGCACAGGCGCAGAACGTCGAAGATCGACGCTTGGTCAAGTTCCATGCCCTCTATGTCGGAAAACTTCGAGGATAGCAACGCGCGGGCCCAGGCGAGCGTGGAAGCGTTCACGCGAACGGCGTCAGGCGTGGCGCAGGAGGCGCACAGCGCCCCGCCTTCGGCGACGGAGAACGCGACGGGGCGGTGCGCGGCCGGCGAGGACACCTGAGATGACGCGCCGTCCGCGCGCGGGACCGCCCCGGCGACGGCAGCACCGGTAGCGCCCGCCGCGCCGCCAACAACCTCCGCCAGCTCCTCGCCGCACAACGAGCAGTGCCCAAGCACCGGGCGCACACCCGCGAAAGCGAAGGTTTTCAGCAGATGAGCAGCGCATATAGCCGGCGCATGGGTAACATCGGCACGCGCAAGCGACTCAAGGGCGGTATGCGTCAGGGGAAACAGCTTGGGGCTGGGAAGATCGGGCTGCGTGGCGCGATCGAGCAGTTCGGCCATCGGCGAGGCGCACGCCGCGCGCTCGATGCTCTCGCGCACCTGCGCGTTACCGCAAACCAAACGCGCTTCCTTGACGATATCGAGCGATTTGCCGCGCACCAGCAAAACGTCAGCCTCGCTGAACAGCTCCAGCCTTGAGGCGAAAGCGCCCGACGGCTTGCGCGCGCCCTTCGCCACAGCCCGCAGCTGCGAGCCATCCTCGGCCAACATGGTGAGGATCAGATCGGCCTCGCCAAGCTTCGTCTTGCGAATGACCAGCACCCGCGCCTGGTACGTCGGTCGCGCCACGGCAGCGCCCTTACGAGAAGGATAGAGAGGTCACGTTGTTGTAGGCGTCGAAGCCGATGGTTCCCGAAACCTGCTTGGAATCGCCGGAAACGCTGAGGGTTTGCCCCAGTACCGTCACCGAGGTGGAGGCGACGCCCGTGGCCGTGAAGGCAACCTCATCGTTGCCCTGGTAAGTGCAGCTGTTCACCGAAGAAATAGTGAAGGTGGACCCATCGGAGGCCTTGAGCGAGCCGCTTGCAAGGTAGCTGCGCGCCGCGGCGACCAGCTCGGTGCCGCGCGATTTCGCCACGCTGATGGTCACCACCGTGCTCGAAGACACCTCCGTCCCCGAAGTCGGATCGATTCCGATCATGTATCCCTCGGGAATCGACTCGCTGTACACGGTGACGGTGCTTGAGGTCAGGCCCGCCTCCTCGATGGCGGCGGCGGCCTGGCTCGGCGTCATCCCGGTGACGTCCGGAACGGTATAGGGCTGGGCGACCGTCACGGTGATGGCGCTTTTCGCCTTGGCCTTCTCCCCCGCTTCCGGGCTGACCGAAAGCACGGTTCCGGCATCCTCGTCGGAGCTTTCCTGCACGTAGGTGACGTTTTCGAAGCCGTTATCGGCGAACAGGCGCACGGCCTCTTCCTGCGACTTGCCCACCACATCGGGCACCAGGCGCGAAGTGGAAACATGGATGACCACTTCCGAACCCTCTTCTTGGCGCGCGTCGGCACCCGGGTCCATCAGCAAGACCATGCCCTCGGTGTCATCGGAGGCCACCGACGTGGTACGCACGATAAAGCCCTTGTTCTCAAGCACGAAGGTGGCGTCGGCCTGCGTCATGCCCACCACATTCGGGATGATCTTGCCGCCCCACATCTCCATTTGATACGTCACCCCGGCGGCGACGGCGGCCGCAACGATGAGCACGGCGATGACCGCGGCGACGATTTTGCCGGCCATGCCCTTGCCTTTGCGCGAGGGTTTGTGCGGGTCGGTCGGCGCCTTGAATTCCTTTTGCTTGGGGCTCTCGACGTCCTTGAGCGCGGGCATCTGCATGGTGTCGCCCGCGCGCCACGCCGAGCGGGCGGGCATGTAACCGGGGTTGACCAGGTATTCGTCGAAGCCGGAAAGATCGGCCTGCGGACGAGCGTCGCCGTTGGCGGAGGCGTCCTTGGAAGCGTCAGCGGATTTTTCAGCGGAAGGAGCGTCTGCTTTGGCGGAGCCGGAAGGTTCGGCGGAATCCTCGGAAGAGCCGTCGGCGGCTTTGTCTGCGGGCGCAGACTCGGACGCGATTTCGGCTGCGTCTTCTTGCCCGATGACCTCTTCGCCCGATGCGTCAGCTTCTTCAGCCGCCGACGCCCCGTCGGCGGATTCGTTCGGCGAAACCGGCGTCAGCACCTGCGTTTTCCCCACCGTATCGACAGGGCTTTC
>CAVHFC010000007.1:0-25246 GCA_963635025.1 Eubacterium sp. CAG:786 | reverse complement strand
TTTTCCGTTTGGCAGTGGGGACAGATCATATGCGCGTACCTTTTCGGACTGAGGCGTTATGTTTCGCGTAGATTGTATCCGAAAGGCGCCGCCTATCAGGGGCGCGCAAGAAACCACCAAACCGCCGTTACAGCAGCTACAGCCCCTCTCCATACCCGAAGCGGCGAATCTGCGTGGCGTCGCGGCGCCAGTTCTTCTTCACCTTCACCATGAGGTCCAAAAACACGCGCGTGCCGAGCAGCTGCTCCAAGTCGCGGCGCGATTCCTGGCCGATGCGCTTGATGGACGCGCCGCCCTTACCGATGATGATGCCCTTCTGACTGTCGCGCTCCACGTAGATGCGCGCCATGATGCTATTCAGGTTCTTCTTCTTGTCGAACGACATGTCCTCGACGGTCACGCCGATAGAGTGCGGCACCTCGTCGCGGAACGTGCGCAGGATCTTCTCGCGGATGAACTCGGCCACGATGACCTCGATGGGCTGGTCGGTTTCCATGTCGGCAGGGAACCACGCCGGTCCCTCGGGCAGAAAGCCCTCCACTTCCTCGATGAAGGCATCCACGTTGTAGCCGCTTTCCGAGGAAAGACCCACCATAGCGTCCCAGGTATGCAGGGCCATGGCCGCCTCGGCCTGCGCGTGGAGCTGGTCTTTCGTCACCAAGTCGGCCTTCGACAGCACGCAGATCTTCTTCGCATGCTTGGCGTGCAGGCCGGCAAGCTGAGAAGCCACCCATTCGTCGCCACGGCCCACCGGCTTGCTCGCGTCGATGAGCATGGCGATGACGTCGACGTCCTCAAGCGCTTTAAGGGCCGAGGTGTTCAGCTCCTCGCCCAGGGCGTCGTGCGGTTTGTGCAAACCGGGCGTGTCGACGATGATCATCTGGAAATCGTCGCGCGTGCACACGGCACGGAAGCGGTGACGCGTGGTTTGCGCGGTGTTGGAAGTGATGGCGATCTTCTTGCCCATGATGGTGTTGAGCAGGGTTGATTTACCGGCGTTCGGGCGACCGACCAACGTGACGAAGCCGGAGCGGAAGCCTTCGCCCGAAGGCGGGGCGGCGTGCCCGAAGTATGCATCAAGATCCATGAGGGGTTCCTTTTCGAAAAGAGGGCTGTAAGGGTTTAAGCGAAAAGCACGAGGATGCGCGGGACGAACACGACCAATCCCACCGCCACCGAGGCCAAAGCCCCGGCCAAGGCCGCGCCGGCAGCGCAGTCCTTGGCCTTGCGGGCAAGCTCGTGGTAGCCGGGGGAAGCCAGATCGACCACCGCCTCGATGGCCGTGTTCACCGTTTCGAGCGCAAACATCATGCCGATGCAGATGATGATCGCCAGCCACGAGGGCGCGTCGATGCGGAAGGCGAAGCCGAGCACCACCACCAGCACCGCGGCGGCGGCGTCGATGCGCACGTTGCGCTCGGTACGCACGGCTTCTGCCAGCCCCCGTCCCGCGTTGCGGAACGCGGCGGCAATCGAGTAGTGCTGACCTGCGTCTTTCGTGTCGGCACTGCGAACGAACGACTCTTTTTGCGGCTGCGTCATACGCGCCTACCGCTTCGCCCAGGCGGCCAGGATCTCGTCCTCGAGGGCCTCCATCACCTTGGCGTCCTCCTCGACGATGTGGTCGTAGCCGCACAGGTGCAGCAGGCCGTGGACAAACAGCAGGCTCACCTCCTGCTCGAACGTGGTGCCGAACTCGTGGGTTTGCCGCTCGGCCACGTCGGGCGCGATGACGACATCGCCCAACTCGTATACCGCGTCTTCGCCTTCCCACACCGCATCGGAAAGCTCATCGTCCACGCCGTCGCACTCAAACGACAGCACATCGGTGGGTCCGACCTTGCCGCGATAGCTTTCGTTTAGGCGCGCGATCTCCTCATCGGTGACGAATGACAGCGACACCTCGGTGTTCTCGGGCTTTTCGCGATGGCGCAAGGTGAACAGGGCAAGCTCCTCAAGCGGCATGTCCTTCAGGTCGTCTTCACGATAGTCGTAGTTAATTTGGACGTCCATCTGCGTCCTTCCTCCTTGTTGGCTTTTGCGCCTTATCATATGCGGCAACGATAGCTGCCACCAGGGAATGGCGCACGACGTCCTTCCCCGAAAATCGGCAGAACTCTATTCCTTTCACGCCGTCCAAGATATCCTGCACGCCTTTGAGGCCGGAAATGCCGTGCGGCAGGTCGAGCTGCGTGATGTCGCCGGTGATGACCATTTTCGACCCAAAACCCAGGCGCGTCAGGAACATCTTCATCTGCTCGGGCGTGGTGTTCTGCGCCTCGTCGAGGATGATGAAGCTGTCGTTGAGCGTGCGCCCGCGTATGAACGCCAACGGCGCAATCTCGATGACGTTGCTTTCGATAAGCTGCTGCGCGCGTTCCATGTCCGTCATGTCAAACAGCGCGTCGTAAAGCGGACGGATGTAGGGGTCGACCTTTTCGGTGAGCGAACCGGGCAGAAATCCCAGGTTCTCCCCCGCCTCGACCACTGGGCGCGTCAAGATGATGCGACCGACTTCCTTGCGCTTGAGCGCGGCGACGGCCATGGCCATGGCGAGGTAGGTTTTACCCGTGCCGGCGGGCCCGATTCCAAAGGTGACGGTATTTTCACGAATAGCGTCCACGTAGCGCTTCTGACCGGCGGTTTTCGGGCGAATGGCGCGGCCGCGGTACGTGAGCAGGATGTCCTCGCGCAGAGACGTGGGAGAAAATTCCGCGGTGCGCAAAAGGTCGATGGCGCGCGTCAGATATCCCGAATCGGGGACGCCGCCCGCTTCGACATGCTTGATGAGCTCGGTGAACAGCGCCGTGAGCGACTGCACCTCGATGGGGTCGCCCTCCAAAATGATGGAATCGCCGCGCACGGTGATGCGCGCGGCGAAGGTTTCTTCGATTTGATGGAGCAGGCAATCGCCCGGCCCCACGATGAGCGCCATGTTCACGGACTGCGGCGCTGTCAAGGTGATATGCGTGGAATCTGTCATGCGGCAAAGTATAGCACGCGCCCGGCGGCGGGTGCCCTTACAGGCGAACCTCCACCAGGCTGCCAGGTTTCGCGCCTGACCAGGTGGGAACCGAGGCAGCGGCGGAGGAGCAGACGGCAGAATCGGAAGGTACGGCGGCAGTTGCGGCCGCGAGCACATGCGGGTCGGCGAACGCCTCTGGCGAGGGCAGTTCGTAGTAACTTTCCGTCATGGCCACGCCGCTCTCCTCCACCAGCGCCAGCTCGACCGTGCCGCGGCGGCGGGCGAAATCGGCTTCGCGCAGCTTATCCGCCAGCCCACGCAGCCGGGCCGCGCGATGGGCGCGCACCTCGGGCGTCACCTGGTCCTCGCGCGCAGCGGCGGGGGTGCCGCGACGCGGCGAGTACGGGAACACGTGGATCTTCGTGAAGCGGCACGCGCGCGCAAGCTCCAACGTTTCGGCGAACTCCTCGTCGCTTTCCCCCGGAAAACCGCAGATGATGTCCGTGGAAAGCGACAGCTGGGGCATCGCGTCGTACAGCTTTTCCACCAGGGAGGAAAAGTACTCGGCCGTATAGGGGCGATGCATCTCGCGCAGCACCTTCGTGCTTCCCGACTGCAGCGGCAGGTGCAGATGGCGGCAGATGCGCCCGTCGGCGGCGGCCATCACGGCAATGAGGTCGTCGCTCACGTCCCGCGGCTCGACGCTGGAGATGCGGAAACGACACGCGGGCTCACCGGGATCGTGGATGTCGGCGGTGGCGGCGAGCAGGATGCGCATGAGATCGGGCAGGCGAAGCGGCGCACGGCGCGGCGCGGCAGCGGATGCGGGGGCGACTGCTTCAGCGGATATATCCTCTCCGGCAGGTGCGCCTTCGTCCGGCGCCACCCAGCGGTACGACCCCAAGTTGATGCCCGTGAGCACGATCTCGCGCACCCCGGCGCGCGCGAGGCGGACGCACTCGGCGCGCACCTCGTCGACGTTTCGGCTGGTCGCACGGCCGCGGGCGACGTGCACGATGCAGTACGTGCAGGCGTTGTTGCAGCCGTCCTGCACCTTCACGCCCACGCGCGTATGGAAGCCTTCCCCCACCGCAAGAGCCGCAACCCCATGGCCGAGCGGCCCCACCAGCTCGTCAAGCAGCTGGTCAACTTCCAATTTGCCAGACAAATGAACACGGGAAGGGTCCATAGCCCGATAGGTGTCGGCATCGATAGCGGCGGCGCATCCGGTGACCACCACCTGCGCAGCAGGGTTGTCTCGCAGAGCGCGGCGCACGGCCTTGCGCGTCTTCTTCTCGGCCTCGCCGGTGACGGTGCACGTGTTCACCACCACCACGTCCGCCGCGCCGTCAGCCTCCACGCAGCCGCGCGCCAAAAGCCCGGCCGCGAACGCGTCGGATTCCACGCGATTGACCTTGCAGCCCAAATTCACGATGCTGAAATTCACAGGCGCACCTTCCCGCCCAGCTGGCCCAATTCGTACAGCACCAGCGCCGGGGCGACCACGCCGGCGGTTTCCGTGCGCAGGATGGAGCTTCCCAACGATACGAGGTGCGCATGGTCGTTCGCGGCCAGAAGCGCATCAACCTCCTGCGAGGCAAGGCCGCCCTCCGGCCCCACCACCACGGCGATGCGGGGAACGGCGTCGGATCCGGCGGCACTGGCGTCCGACCCGTCGCAAACGCCGCGCGCCAGGCGCTCCGTCACGCAGGACAGCGCCTCGGAAATCAAGCACGTACGCGACGCTTCCTCCCAGCATATGAGCACTGCATCGAAATCGCGCAGCTCGCAGGCAAGCCCCTTCAAACCAACCGGGGCGAAAACCTGCGGCATGCGCGTCTGGCCCGACTGCATGGCGGCGCTTTTCGCGATGGCCTGCCAGCGGGCAACCTTCACATCCACCTTACGCGCGTCCACCTTCATGATGCTGCGGGCGGCGGCAAAGGGGATGAAGCGCGAAACACCCAGCTCGGTCGCGTGACGGATAACCGTCTCCATCTTGTCGCCCTTCGCCAGGCCCTGCACCAGGCACACCTGCGCAGACGCCTGCGGTGCATCCAAGCGCTGCGCCACCTTGACCAGCGGCAGAGCCTCATCAAACGAGGTGATCTCGCATTCGAAGTAATATCCTTCGGCGTCGATAACGGCAAGATGCTCGCCGGGGGCAAGGCGAAGCACGCGCGCATGCTTCGCGTCGTCGCGGTCGAGCGCCAGTGAAAACACCTGGTCAGCCTCGTCAGCGATCACCTGGTCGGTCAAAAAGAAATGAGGAAGGGACACGTCGCTCCGATCTTCAATGCAAACAAAAAAGCGGGAGCTCGCCTGCCGCCCGCGCAGGCCCGTAAGGCCCCAGCAGACGAAAGCGAAGCTCCCGCCGATTCTACCGCACGCATGCGCACGCACGCGCAAGGCTCAAAGCTATTTCACCGTGAGCACCGGCACTTCGGTGGAACGAAGCACGCCGAAGCTGACCGAACCGAGCATGCCGCGAATAGCGCCCAGACCGCGACGACCCATGACGATGAGGTCGCAGTCGTTTTCCTCGGCGTAACGGGACAGCGCGTCGGCGGCAGATGCGCCGGCAACGGCCTCCACGACCACGCGATCGCCAAGATCGGCAATGGAATCGCCCAGGCTTTCCTTCACACGGGAAACCGCCTCGTCAAGCACGCGCTTGACAACGGCCTGGTACTCCTCGTAATCCATCATGCCGTACGGGACGCCGTCGAGCGCGCCGTCGGTACCCATCAGGTCGGCACCCATGTAGCCGGAAGGAACGGCATGCACGACCGAAACCTTGGTGTCGGCGCTTTCGGCAGCCAAGCCGATCGCGTAGTTCAGGGCGTTCTTGGCGTGGTCGGATCCGTCGTAGGGAACCATGATGTTGCGGAACTTCATAGCAGTCTCCTTTCGCAGAGGCGAAGTCAAGATGGGAAAACGGAACCTGCGTCAAGCGCAGCGCGCAGCCTCACGCAAGCACCGCTTTTCGGCGCATCGGGCGCCTGCGAGGTTCAAACCCCGCATCGGCGCAGTTCATGCGAACGTTGTGAGAGCCTAACCTCTGTCCTGATTATACCCCAAGGTCAGGCGCGGAAGACCCTCGATACGCAATCCGAGCTTGCCAGCGTAGTCAAGCCAGCGCTCAAAGGACTCGTCGCTGATCGCGTGCTCGATGCCGCACGCCTCGCGGTCAGCCGTCTCCTCGTCGATTCCCAGCTCTTGGGTAAGGAACGCGAACAGCAGGCGATGACGGCACAGCACCGCCATGCCGCGAGCCAGGCCGTCCGGGGTAAGGCGCACGCCGCCATAGGGTTCTTGACGAATGAGGCCTTCTTCTCGCAGCACATGGATGGCCTTGCTCACCGACGCCTTCGTGACGCCAAGCTCTTCGGCGATTCGAACGTTGCGCACCGGATGCGTGATCGTGCCGCCCAGGCTCACAATCGCCTCCAGGTAGTCCTCGGTGGACCGCGAGAGCTTTTCCATGGATGCCCTTCCTGTGTTTGGCCAGACGTAATAGAAAAAGCAGAGGGAAGAAGGGGGGGTCTTCCCTCTGCAAACGATTGCAGTGAACAGCCAGACGAGAGGAGCTTTCACTGCCGGGTCAGCAGGTGTTTGAAAGGCTTGCGAAGAAGGTTGTTGTCGCGGCCGCCTGCTTGGCTGCCGCGTCGCTTTCGTTCGCTTGCGCCTTTCGACAGGGGTTAGATTACGCTAACCGTTAACCATATGCAACTGTGTTAACAGCGGCATACACTTTCTTCACAATTACCCGGGGATTACTTTTGACGACAAGCGCCCTGCATCAAAGTCGGCGCTGCGCCCGCAGTGTAGAGTCTGCGGGCGCAGCGCCAACGAGAGCAAAGAGCTCTTACGAAACCAGCTTCGACTTCTCCACTTGCTCGACGTACCATTCCACGCCCTTTGACAGAATGGGGCGCAAAAGACCGAGCACCACGAAGGGTACGACGAAGGCGAGCTCGCAGAGGATCTCTATCCAGAAGTCGTTCATGTAGACGCCCATCGATGCGGCGCGCATGGCGCTGATAATATGCGTTGCCGGCAAAAACGGGCTGATGACCTGGAAGAATTCCGGCAGCATTTGCAGCGGGAAGCTGCCCCCGCCACCGGTCACCTGCACGATGAGCAAAAGCACCGCGATGGCCTTGCCCAAGTTGGCGAAGAGGGAGACCAGCGTGTAGATGATGAAGCCGAACACCAAACCGGCCGTCCAGAAGCACAGCAGATACAGCAGCGGATCGGACACCTGCACGCCCACGAACAGCATGTTGCCCAGGCATACAACGGTGCTCTGCATCAGCTCGATGACAGCCATCGCGCCGAAGCGCCCGAAGAACAACTGCCACGATTTCGGGTTATCGAGCTGCTCGCGCGCACGCTTGGAAACCACGGGGTTCATCAGCACCATCATCAGAAGAGCGCCCACCCACAGCGCCAGCGTCGAATACAGCGGGGCCATGGCCGAGCCGAAATCGTTCGCCGCGAACACGGCGATGCGCTCCACCCCCACCGGAGCCGAGACCGCCTTGGCCAGAGCCTGCGGATCCGACCCGATGATCTGCTTCAACTGATCGACGTTTCCGCTGGCAAGAGCGTCGTCGATGCTGCTGGATAGCGTGGTGAGCTTGTTGGCGGACGTGCGCAGCTCGTTGGCCATCGATTTGATGGCGCCCTGCGCGTCGCCGAGCTTACCCGACACCGCGTTCGCCGACGATTCCAAGTCGCTGCCCACACCCGAAAGCGTCGCAGCACGGCTCGACAGCGACTGCGCCGCCTGGGAAACCGACGACGCCAGGCTTTCCAAGTCGGGCTTGATGTTTTCGTTGTAGTCGTCGGCAAGCGATTGGACGTTGTCCTTCGCTTCCTGCACCTTCTGCTTCACGTCGGCGCGCTGAGCTTGCCCGTCCGCCTTGCCCGCAGCGATATCGTCAGCCGCGGTGATAAGGCTGTCACGAAGCTTCTGCATGGAGGTGATGGAGGAGTCGAGCTGCTTGATGGCAACCTCGATGGCCGGCTGATAGTTGGCATCCACCTGCGGTTTCAGGGTTTCAAGCTGAGATTTCAAGTCTTTGTAGCGCGCAATCTGGTTCTCGGTGTCCGCCGCCTGGTCGCGCAGGCTCTGCGCCGCGTCGTCTGCCGAGGCGTCCACGTTGGCGTACACCTGGTCGACCGAATCCGAGACGCCGTCGAAGCTTGACGCGCTTTGGCCAAGCGCTCCGGAAAGCGCCGTCACCGACGCCTGCAGTGCGCTGCCGATGAAGCTGGCGCCGTCCTTTGCGCTCGAAGCGGTTCCCTCGGCATCTTTCACGGCCGATTGCGCCTGGTCAAGCAAGTTGGTGGAGCTTCCCACAAGCGTCTGTGCCGTGGAGGCGAGGCCCGCGTAGGCATCGAGCACGTCGGCGGCGCTTTCCATTTGCAAAGCCGAATCGGACACCGTCGAAGAGAACTTCTGTATGTAGCCGTTCGCATCGCCGCTGTCGGCCAAGTTGCTCAGCGTGTCGACCAAACTGAGCGCCACATCGGAAAGCGTTTCAGCGAACGTGGTGTTGACCTGGGCAGACACTTTGCTCGATGCCTGGTCGGTCACGCGCGGCGCCACCGCGTTCTTCTTCTCGTTCTCGTAGTAGATGATCTGCGCGTGCTCCGTATCGGCGGAGTAGAAGCTCATCATGTCGTTGCTGAAGTTGGCAGGGATGACCACGGCGGCGTAGTACTTGCCCGATTTCGCGCCGTCGATGGCGTCCTCTTCGCTCGTGAACACCCAATCGAGCTGGTCGTTTTCGCGCAACGCCGACTCCACGCTGTCGCCCACATTGATCTTCGTGGGTAGAAGCTCGCTTTCGTAGCCCTCGTCGGAATTGGCAACGGCCACCTTCAGCTCGCCGGTGTTGTCGAACACGTTCCAGCAGGCGATGACGTTGTACCAGGTGAAAATGGACGGCAAGAACACCAGACCGAGCACCAGCACCACGGTGATGACGTTGCCGAACAGATGCTTCACGTCGTAGCAGAACAGCTTCCATATGTTATGCACGGGTGCCCTCCTGCTCCTTCGTGCCCTTCTTGGAATGCTTCTTCTTTTTCTTGCCAGGCTTGGCGAGCTTATCGGCTTTTGCGCCTTCGCCGGACTTGGACGGCTTAGCCGACTTGGCCGCCTTGGCCTCGCCGCCCTTCGCCTCCTTGCCTGCGCGTTTACGCATCTTCTTCAGCAGCTTCAAGTCCTCCTTGGACAGCGAGTCGGGGCCTACAGTCAGGCATGGGGATTCGACCTCCAAGGCTTCCTCGTCGTCTACCGGATTATCGTCCTTGCATCCTCGCGCCACGCTCGGACCCGCGAAATACGCCGGCTTTTCGGCAGCAGCAAGGTCAAGCAGCGACTCGGAGCCGGACTTCCGGTTCCCACCGGCGGCTTCCTTCTGCGAATCTTCCGCCGCGGTGCCGCAGGCGCCCGAACCACTCGAAACCTCCTGGCCACCCGGTCCGCTTTCCGCCTTCTCCCTATCCGGCAGATCGTCGCACACCTTGCCAAGCGGCGGCAGGGGCACGCTCATGCCCTCGCTGCGCACACCGCGCCCAACGGGCACCGAAATGCGTGCCGTGGACATGGCGGCGGGCACCAGCTCCTTCATTACCTTCTTGCCTCGATTGGCCAGACGTTCGCGCAGCTCATCCTCGGACATGTCGTCGATGGACTCCTGGCGACGGATGTTCTCGCGCACGTACTCCAGCACCAAAAGGAACAGGATGACGAACACCAACCACACCAGCCACGCCGTCAATGTCACCACCTTCGCCGTCATGGTGGCCGTGAACACCGTTGTGAAGATGACCGGCACCACGATGCCGACGATGAGTGCAGCGCGCTTGAGCTTCGGATACACGCTCATGAACTGGGCTTCCTGCTGACGCACGGCCTCATGGAACTCGTCATGGTCGGAAAGCGCGCGAATGAGCTGGCCGATGCGGTAGCGGCGCTCGGGCACCAGGGCGGCCTCGACGTTGAGCAGGTCGCTCTCTCCCACCTGCTTCGCCACCAAGCGGTTGAGGTTCGTCAGATGCGGGCGCACGAACAGGCCGATGATGGCCATGATGAGCGAGATGACCGCCAACGTGCCGATATATCCAGCCCACTGCGTGCCGTAGAATCCGCCGATGGCCTCGCGCAGCGCGTTAATGCCGTAGGTGAACGGGAACATCGGGTAGACCGCGCGGAAGAATCCGTCGGTCATCTCGATGGGATACAAGCCCGTGCCGCCGGGAATCTGCACGAACACCAAGATGATGCACAGGCCGATGCCGATATGCTGCAGCGACGAGGACAGCGTGTAGGTGATGCACAGATACGCAAGCGACAGCATGATGGCCGTGGCGTAGAACGCCGGCACCGACGACGCTTGCACGCCCAGATATAGGCAGCCGGCCACGCACACGATAGCCTGCAGCACCACCAGGATGGCGAAGAACATCCAACGCCCCAGGTAGCCCTGCATGACGGTGAGCCCGGGAATGCCCTCTTTGTCAACCTCGAGCTTCAAGATGACGCACAGCATGATGGTGCCCACCCACAAGCTCAAGCTGATGAACAGCGGGGCCATGGCCGAGCCGTAGGCGTTGAGCGGATAGAGTTTCTCGGTGGTCACCTTCGTAGGCGATTGCATGAACTCGGCGATCTTCTCCGGGTCGATGCGACCGCTGTCGACCAGGTCAGAGATAGCAGTCGAGGTGCCCAGCGCGCCGATGTCGGTCTGCGCGGTGGTGACGGAGCTTTGCAGGTGCGCGAGCACGCCGTCGGTCTGGTTGAGCGCCGAGGCCGCCGTGGAAAGCGTGGTCTTCAGCTGGTCGATGACGTTGGATGTTTGGGTGATCAGCACGCTTTGGTTGGCGATGGCGGCCTTCAGGCTCACCGCCGCGCTGCCCACCTGCGAAACCCCGTTGCTCACCTGTGGAAGCGCGGTGCCGAACAGCTGAGACTGATACGAGCTGGACTGCGAGAGCGTTGTCTGCACCGCGGTGTTGATGGTGCCGGCGGCACCGGAGGCCGCCTGCGCCGTGGAGTTGACGTTGCGGGAAAGCTGCTGCAAGTCGTCAAGGTCGTTTTGCGCCTCGGAAGCGCGCGCCTTGAGCGAATCGATGGCCTCCTTGAGCAGCGGCTTCGCGGTATCGTCGGCGGGAAGCCCATCATAGACGGCCTGCAGCTGGTCGGCCATGGCCTCGCATGAGTCGATAACGCCCTGAGCGCGCTGTACCGAGGCGTCGACCGTGCCCTGCGCCTTGCTGACGGAGGCAGCCACATCGGAAGTGGAGGTTGCCGCCGTAGCCGAAACGTTGGAAAGGCCCAGCGTGGCGTCGGAGAGCGCCGGCATGGCAACCGCCGTGAAGTTCATAATGCCCGTCTGCAGGGAACCGGAAAGATCCGATACCTGCTGCAGCTGGTTCTGCACCGCCGCTGCGTCCGATCGCGCCTGATCGAGCTGGCTTTTCGCCGATTCCGCCTTGTTCTGCGCCTGCGTTGCCGCGCTGGAAAGCTCGGAAACCGTGGCCCGCGCGCTAATGACGGAGTCCTTCGCGCGACCAAGCTGGCTCACCGCGTCGGCTTGCGCTTCAGTGAGATCGCTCTCGGCCTCGGCCACCTTCACGTTCAAGGTATCGGCGACCACGGAGCTTACCGTTGAAACGAACTGGCTGTTGATGGTTTCATCAAGCGTGGTGGAACCCGCATCGGTCACCTTCGGGGAGACGGGGTTCATCTTCTCGTTCACGTAATACTCGAGGTTGGGCTGCGTGAAGTCACCCGTCAAAATGGTGAAGAGGTTTTCGGTGAAGTCGCTCGGGATGACGAAGGCGGCATAGGCCCGACCGGCCCGCACCTCCTCCATGGCTTCATCGTAGCTTAGGAAATCCCATTTCAACTGGGTGTTCTCATGTAGCTGGTCGACAATCTGGTTTCCCAGGTTCATGTCCCCCATCAGCTCATTTGAACCGCCGGCATCCTCGTTGACCACGCACACGCGCATGTTCCCCGTATTGTTGTACGGATCCCAAAAACCCACGACGTTGAACCAGGTGTACGTGGAAGGAAGCACGACCAGAACGAACACCACGACAAGGGCGGCCGGCGTCTTCACCAACCGCAGCAGGTCGCGCCCAAGCACGCGCAGGGCATTCATCATGACGAGCAGTACCTCTTCCCTCGTGCGGCCGCGCGGGCCGCTTTTCAGCAAGACGCTGTGCCGCCGGGCGGCTTGCGAACGCGCGGGGGCACAGCGATTCCTTCAAGTTATCCGTCCATTGTAAAATACCCCACCTGTGGAATGTCTTCGCTCTATCGCATTCGCACAAGTTGTAAAGTTGCCGTAACCGAAAGGATGCGCGAACGCGAAACGAGCGGCCTGCCGAGCGCAGCGAGCGCTACGCGCGGCTAGGCAGCTCCAGGCGCGCCTTTTCGAGGACATGGCCCTGCATGGCGCGACGCAGCTCGTTTAAGTAGAAGCCTTCCGGCAAATCCAGCTCGCAGTCGAGCGCGAACAACGTCAACGTGTATTCATGCGTGGCATCGGGCGGCTGCGGACCGCAGTAGCGGGAATGCACCTGAGGGTTCGCGCTTCCGTGAGCCATAGGCGACCAGTTGCTGTTGCGGCCCTGCACCATGGTCACGCTTCCCTCGGCGCTGGCATTTTCCGGGATGAAGGTGCAGGCAGGATCGATGTTGCAGGCCGTCCAGTGAATCCAACAGAATCCGCCGACGGGGATGGCGTCGAAATCGATGAAGGTGAGTGCCAGCGATTTTGCGCCGGCGGGCACGTCCTCGATGGAAATGGGGAACGAACGCACCGGGAAGCCCTCCAAGCGATCGGCCTCGGGCGCATACTTCCCAAAGCGGTCGGCCAACAAGCCGTTTTCCAGATCGACATGTATCTTCATGAGGAGTCCTTTCTCGAAGGCGACAGGCAAGCTCAGTGTAGCAACTTCTTCATGCAGCCCGCGACTCATTTCCCCAACAAGCTCGACCGTCGCTTACAAATATCCCCTGCGGACCCGCACCAAGATCGGCCAGTCAAGCCAAAATATAAAGAAGCGGTGATCGGCAAGCGGAACGCTTGACTTGAAGCCGGCTCCAGGTGCTTCAATAGACCTGATTCAACGGATCGAAAAGAGGTGTCCATGAAGATAGCCGAGGTAAGCAAGGCGTACGATATCTCACCCGATACCTTGCGCTACTACGAGCGCGTCGGGCTGATGCCGCACATCGCGCGCACGGCGGCGGGCATTCGCGATTACAGCGAATCCGATTGCCAGCGCATCCAGTTCATCAAGTGCATGCGCGCGGCCACCATGCCCATCGAGCCGCTCATCACCTACATGAACCTGTTCGATGAGGGCGATCACACCATTAGCGAGAGGGTCGAGCTCCTGAAGGCGCAGCGCACGCAGATTCAGAAACGCATCGACGAGATGCAAGCGGGCCTCGACCGGCTCGATTGCAAGATCGCCTACTACGAGAGGGGCATGGGCGCCCGCCGCGACGCCCATGCTGACGCGAGCGCGGTCGTATACGCCTGCTCAGGCGGAGGTGCAGGCGCGGCCAACTCGCCCGATGCGGAAGCCGGCGCGAGTCCTAACCCGGGTGCCAGCGCAGGTGCGAAAAAATTTTCAAAATAGGGTCTTGCGCAACTGAACGATATCCGTATAATACTTTCTTGCGCCAACAAAGCGCGCCGTTATTCCTCGGTAGCTCAACGGCAGAGCATCCGGCTGTTAACCGGAGGGTTGTAGGTTCGAATCCTACCCGGGGAGCCACAAAGCTCCAGGTCATCGGTTTTTCCCGGTGGCCTTTTTCTTTGCCCGAAACATCCCCTTTCTATGGATGGTCAAGAAATGGTCAAGCACGCGCTGACCACACGCTTTCGACCGCCCCACTTACAGCAGTGTCAGCAGCGCGTAGGCGGCCACGCCGGCGATGGCGCACCATAGGAGCGATTTCGTCTTCCAGGCAACCACGCCCACCACCACAGCCGACAGAAGCGGCGCTGCGGCAGGCCACAGGCCCGCATCGAACATGCCCGGTTTCAACAGATCGTTGGCCACCAGCGCAGCGAACGCGGCCGGAGGGATGAACCCAAGCGCCCGTTCCAACCCTTCAGGCAGCTTGCGGCCCTTCAGGGCGAACAGCGGCGCCACGCGGCAGATGATCATCGTGATGAAGCAGCACGCGAAGATGATGCCGAAATCTTCCCACGTCATCGGCCATCACCGTCCGAATCCATGTCGCGGCGCAGCTGGCTGACCAACATGGCGGCCACCACCCCGGCAACGGCGCCGACAAGAATCGCGGGGCCGGAAAGCCCCACCAGTTTGCACACGTACACGCCGATCACCGCCACCAGCACGGCGATAGCGTTTTCGAACGTGACCTTCTGCGTGACCAAAAGGCAGATGAAGATGGACGTCATGGCGAACGACGCGATGGCAAGCGGAATGCCCACGGCACTGCCGATCAGCACGCCCACCACGTTGGAGAGCGTCCACGACGTCAAGCTGAGCAGGTTCACCACCGTGGCGCGCCGCACGTTCCAGGTTCCCGTGGCGAAGTTCGCCATGTTCACGCCGAAGCTCTCGTCGGTGACGGTGGCCGCGAACAGAAACGACAAGCCGCGGGGCTGCCCCGCGCACAGCGGGGCGAACGACGCCGAGTAGAGCATCTGGCGCGTGTTCACCAGCGACACACTCGCCACGATGGAGGCGATCGGGCTTGCCGCCAGCCACATGTTCGGGATCATGAACTGCCCCGCGCCGGAATAGAACAGGCACGAAAGCAGGAAGACCTGCAGGACGTTCATGTCGATGGAGTCTTCCAGAATGCCGCACGGGATGCCGATGGCAACGTAGCCGAGCATGATGGGGATGGCCGCTTTGAAGGCCGGTTTGATGTCGTTTGCGAGTTTCATGGTCGCACGATTATAAAGCCGCTTGTTCAGGCGCACAACCAGCGCAGCGCAACCCGTGCGCTAGCCGCGCGGCTAGCGCACGATGTCGCGCGGCACGAACAAGCGCATGAACGTGGCCGTGGCGAAACGGTCGGTCATGCCGGCGATGTAGTCGGTCACGGCGCGCAAATCGTCGCCGTCCGAAATGGCGCGATACTCCTCGGGCACTTCCCCGATATGCGCGACATAGTAATCGAACAGCTGCTCGATCAGGCGCTTCGCCTTGTCAACCTCAACCATGACCGGCGGCGCGGTGTATACATTGGCAAACAGGAAGCTGCGCAGCTCGCTCATGGCACCCCACACGGGTTCGGACAGGGCGATATCGTCACTCGCCGCGCTGGTTTCCACCATGTCGCGCACCAGCGTCTCGATGCGGCTGGAATGATCGGGGCCGAGCAGGGCATGCGTGCTCGCGGGCAGCGCATCCTCGGTCAGCATGCCGGCGCGGATGGCGTCGTCGATGTCGTGGTTCACGTACGCGATGCGATCGGCGGTGGCCACGATGCGGCCTTCCATCGTCTCGGCGCGCACCTTTCCCGTGTGATGCAGGATGCCGTCGCGCACCTCGACGGTCAAGTTCAGCCCCACGCCGCCGTTCTCGATCACCTCGACCACACGCAGGCTCTGTTCGTTGTGGTTGAACTGGCGGGAAGCTTCGTCGCTTGCCGGGTCGATGCCGCGGTGGCGCGCCAAGCATTCGCGCAGCGCCGCCTCCCCGGTGTGTCCGAAGGGCGTGTGTCCCAAATCATGCCCGAGCGCGATAGCCTCGGTCAGGTCCTCGTTCAGACCTAGCGCCCGCGCGATGGTGCGCGCAATCTGGGAAACCTCCAGCGTATGCGTCAGACGGGTGCGAAAGTGGTCGCCCTCGGCAGCCAGGAACACCTGCGTTTTGTGCGACAGGCGCCGAAAGCTTTTCGAATGCAGGATTTTATCGCGGTCGCGCTGGTAGTCGGTGCGCAGGAAATCCCGGTGCGATGAGCGGGCACGACCCTCGGTCTCGTCGGCAAACGATGCATCAGCGCTCAAAAATTCGTGTTCGAGGCGTTCTCGATCTTCGCGACGTGAAACTTCCATGGCATCCCCCTTGCATCAAGGAACCGTTTGCCCAGATTATACCGCCATAACAAGGTTTTCCGCCCAGCGTTTCGACAGCAGTGACGTTCGCAGTGGCAAACACGGCGACAAGGGGGGGGACCGAAACCGCGCATGCTTTCCCGCCGCATTCGTGGTGAGCTTGCGACGCGATTATCCGCTCTCGTTGAATCGCGAACCTGGCGGCGAGTCGTGCGCTACCATGGCTTCATGAATGAACACGTAAAAGGAGGAAGAAGCATGCGGGGCGAAACGCGACCGACGACGCGCAGCAACAACGGCGAGGGCGCAGGCGCAACCAAGCTCGTGCTCGACTCGTCGTTTTTCGTGGCGTTCGAGCTGGCGCACGAAAGCCTGCTTGAAGGCCTGCACGAAGGCAGCTGCCTGAACTGCTCGCAGTATCGCGTGCTCGTGAAACTTGCGGCGGCCGCTCCCGAGGCGCTCACCCAAAAAGAGCTCTGCCGCATGCTGGATTTGAAGCCAAACGTGATGACTGGGGCCGTCGATACACTGACCGAGCACGGATTCGCCCTGCGCCAAGAAAAGGTGGCCGTCGCGCGCACGGTTCCGGTCACCATCACGCAAGAGGGCATCGCCCATATCCAGCAGGCAAACCAGGCCATCATCAAGCAGCTCTACCGCATCTTCCCCACTCAAACGGCGCCGTTTCGCGCAATCCTGGAAGCCGCCATCATGGCCGGCGCCACCATCGAGCCTCCGCTGTCCGGGGAAATGTCGCGACGATTCTTCGCCAGCCGCACCCTGGCCTCCTTCGAGGTGCTGCGCCGTAAGCTGGAGAAATCCCTGGAGGCTTCCTGCGAAGGGGCCACGTACAGCGAATGCCGCGTGCTCATGCGCCTGGGCGAAGAGGGAAAGCCGCTGCGCGTGATGGACCTGTCGCGCCAGCTGAGGATGATGCCGGCGACCGTCGTGCGCGCCTGCGACCGCACGGACGCGCGAGGCTGGACGCGCCGGCTTGCCTCGGATGTCGATCGCAAGGCCGTCTACATCGCCGTCACGCAGGACGGCATGAAGATGCAGCGCGATATCGCCTCATGCGTGGACGATATCGCGCAACGTTTCCTCTGGAGCCGCCTCACCCCCGAACGCTGTTACGCCATCGCGAAGGTAGGCGGCGTTATCTTGGCCGATCTGCGGGAACGCGAGGAGCGGGAGCGGCAAGGCGAGCTGACCGCCCTCAAGCCCCTTTAACGCGGCCCTAAGCGAGCGGCCCTAACGCTTCGTGAGCCGCGCCGCGCCGAAGAGCAGCGCCAGGTTCACCACCGCGTCAAGCGCCGCAAGCCCGCCGACGGCCGCCACGTTCGGGCTTGCCACGTTGATGGCGGAGAAGGTCAGCACGGTGAGCACCATCACCACCACGCCGCATCCGGCCGCGGCACCCACCAGGTTCCAACCCGCCTTGCCGCCGTTGCGCGACAGGCATGCGCACACCACCTGGGAGGCCGCGCCCAAAAGCGTGCCCAGAAACGCCGTGAATCCTACCACCGCGCACGCAAGCACTGCCGCGCCGGGCAGCTTCGAGCTCATCGAGCCCACCTGCACCGACGAGAGGATCCCGCTCGCCACCACCAACAGGCACATGAGCGATACCGCGACGGCGGCCCATCCCCACAGAAAAGCCGAGGCCGGGCGACCGGCGCCGCCAACGCCGCGGGAAAACAGCAGCCCGTGCAGCGCCACGCCGGCAGCCGACGTCATGAGCGCGAGCGCCGCCGCAAACATGAACGCCACCAGGGCAGACCCCGTCAAAATGGAGCAGATAACATCCAGCATGGGAACGCCTGAGCTGGAAATGTAGTCGAAGGACAGCCAGCCGGCCGCATCCATGATGGCCAGCCCCACCCGGGCAAGCAGCGCCACCACCAGGGCCATCGCGAACAGGATGGCGTAAGGACGCGCCATCGCGCGCTTCGATTCCTTCATGATCAGCACCCCTCCCCTACTTCGTGTCCGCAAGCTCGTGCTCGACGGCCGACGATCCGCACAGATATCCGCCGCAGAACGCCAGACCCACATCGCCCATAAGCGATCCTAAAATCGGGTCGCCGATGTAGCTGTTCTCGCCGCACGCGCCGCCGGCCGTGTGCCATCCGGCATACAAGCCGGGGATGACCAGGCCGTTCGTGCCGACTACCTGCATCTGATCGTTGATGAGCAGGCCGGCCTTCGTGCCGTAGAGGTTGCCGCCGATGCGGCACCCGTAAAACGGCGGGTCGGAAACGGCATGCAGCCATTCGGCCGGCATCGGGTACATATAGTCGTCCTCGCCCTTCTCGCAGCACTCGTTCCACTTGCGCACCGCCTCGACGAGCACGCCCGGCGCGAAGCCCAAATCGCTCTCAAGCTCCTCCAAGGTGTCGCGGCGCTTGAGCACGTCGGCGTCGATGGCGTCCTGCACGCCGTTATGCCAGTCGCGGTAATGCTCGGGCACCTTCTCGATCTGCTCCAAGTCGGGCGTGATGAGCTTGCGGCAGTGCTCCTGCGCGAACCCCGCCAGATGCTCCTCGTAGTGGCTGTCGAAGATGATGTAGCTGCGATGCCCCGGAGGCGTCATCTGGATGGTCGCTAAATCGCCCAAGGCGTAGATGGCGTTCGCGCCGTCCTCGCCCACGCGGCTGTCCATGTAGCGCAGGCGATTGCCGGCACGGTCGATGGTCAGCCACGGCTGGCGCGAAAGCTGCGTCATGCCGTCGTAGAGGAAGCGCGCCCACTGCCCGCCTTCGGCCTCCCAGTCCACGCCGCCGTCAAAACTCGCGGAGCTGTTGAATCCCGAAACGTCGGCTCCCACGCCCAAGCCCATGCGGAAGCACTCGCCCGTCTCGCCGCCCACCAGATAGCTCGACGCGCAGCCCATAGCGGCCGTGGGGATGTACTTCTCCAGCAGCGCCTTGTTGTTGCAGAAACCGCCCGCCGTCAGGATGACCGCGGCCTTGGCGTGGATATACACCTCACGGCGGAATTCCTCCTTGGCGACCAGGCCCACGATGCGCCCCGACTCATCGCGCACGAGCGCGCACGCCGGGCACTGGAACTTGTACTCGACGCCGTGGCGCTGACCGAACGCGAACATGGCGTCGGTGGCGTCCTTCATCTTCAGAACGTGATGGTCGAGCGTGGCGTTCTTCGGCGCCACGTACACGGGCACCTCGCCCAAACGCCAGCGCACGCCGCAATCCGCCATCCAGTCGAGGCTCTTGCCGCCCTCCTCGGCGATGCGGTAGATCAGCTTCGGGTCGGCCGCATAGTGGTATTCGTCCATCGCCCAATCGGTGAGCGCCTGCGGGTCGAACGGGTAGCTCGGGAAGGCGAAGTGCTTGGCGTTCTGGCCGGAATAGCCGCCCAGGATGCCGCACATGCCCGCCGACTGCGCGTTGCCGCCGTGCAGCCCCATCGCCTCGACGCAGATGACCTTCGCGCCCAGCTCGGCCGCGCGGGCCGCCGCATTCAGCCCGCCGCCACCAGCGCCGACAACCACCACGTCGCATTCGTAATCCCACGTATCGGGAACGTCACGTGGGGCGATGGGAGTGGCATCGTTTGCCGGAAACGACGCGGCGTTGTGCTCGCGATAGGTGCCGTCCGCGGCCGATGCGTTGGTGGCGTTGCTGCTGGGCACCGCAACCCGCTTGCTGCCGTCGGCCGCCCAGTCGCCGATCACACCCGACTCGACCGCGTACGCCGCCGCCGGCATGGAAGCCGCCGCTGCCGCAGTGCCGGCCATGGTGGCGGCGCCCATCAGGAAATCGCGGCGCGACATTCCCGCCGCGCGCGTGCTCTTCTTGCTCATCATGCGCTCCTTACCCCTGGTTGCCGCCGGTTGCGGCGCCGCCATCCGCCTGCGCTTTGGAAAGGGCGTCGGCCACCGCGGCCTTCACGCCCGCCGTGGTGATGGTCGCCCCGCTCACCGTGTCGATGTCCGCACCCTGCGCGGCATCGATCAAGGCTGCGTAGGTGCCGTCTCGCACCGCCTCGTAGCCGCCGACGCTCTGCGATTCGCCGTCCTGGGTTACCTCAAGGCAGGTGATGTGGTTGTCCTTCACCTGAATTTTCACGCCGATGACGCCCGCCATGCCCAGGCCCTCGCCCTCGTAAACGCCGTCGACCAGCGGCGTGGCGCTTATCTTGGAAGCGTCCGCGACGATGGGCGCGCGCCACGGATCGTCCATGTGCTGCGCCAGCTGCTCGGCGCTCGCCGCGTCCTTGCTGCCCGTTCCCTCGTAGCTGGCGCCGCAACCGGCAAGGCCGCAGGTCGCCACCGTGGCACCCAGAAAGACGGCGCAGCAAGCCGATATCATTCGTTTGCTCATAAGAATCTCCTTCCCCGCACAGACACGCTTAGCTGCGCGCCGGAGCGCTCCAACCGTCGGGCACCTGGTAGTCATGGCAGGCGTTGCAGTACATGACCGATTGCTCGTGCACGCGATGGCAGTTGCTGCAATCGATGGCCTCGCCCTGGTGCGATACGTGCGGGTTCACGCCGGCTACCCCGCCCCAATCCTGCGTGGCGGCCACGACGTCGTTCCAGTCATGGCATCCAGAAGTGGCGCACATGTTCTTGTCGGCGGTGATAAGATCCGGCGACAAGCTACCGTCGCTGGCGGTTTCAAACGAGCCGCTCATCCAGGCGGTCGCCTCGTTGACCTGGTCGTTGATGGTTGCTGTATGGCACTTTAAGCACGTCACGTCGGCTTGGGCGTGCGCCTGCGCAAGGTTCGCGTGCGTTGCGGCCGCCCCTTCCCCTTCGCCGAAATAACCCTGCACGTAGTAGTCCATGGGCTCGTGGCACACGGCGTTGCAGAAGCTCGGCTGGTTATGCCATACGAAGAAACCCCCGGCCGCGCACGCCAGCACCACCACGATGACGCCTACCACGATAGGCGCGCGGCGCGTCCCTTTCCGCTCTCTGCTCATTGCAATCCCCTTTCACTTTCGCATGCTTTTCATTGCGTTGGTGAATCTTCGGCGTGCAGATTAGCACGTTTTCTCCATCTTTTGTTTGACGAATCTTCAAATCTGTTCATTGACACCGCGTCAAACGAATCCGTATGCTGATTATGCCGAAAGGCGGATAAGGGGATGCGGGCGCAAAAGGGGCGCACACAAAGGGAGGTGCGGAAATGAACGACGAGCGCAGACAGCAGATCGTCGAAGCGGCTCGCCAGCTCTATGAAGAGCAGGGGCTGTCGCGTACGTCGGTCAAGGACATCAGCGAGCGGTGCGCCATGACGCGTTCGCTGTTCTACCACTACTTCCCCGATAAGCAGGCCGTCACCTCGGCCGTGCTCGACGACTACATCGCCGACTACATCGAGTCGCTGGCGCTGTGGGACAGCGAGCGCAAAATCGGCAACATCGAGGACGCACTCGCCGGCGTGGTCAAGGTCATGCGGCTCGGCGTATTCGAGGGCTCAAGCTTCCGCCGGGCGCTCGATACGAAGGAAAACGCCTCGCTGTACCTGGAGTTCATCAATCGCGTGGCCGACCGCACGGCGCGGTTTTTCGTGGAAACGACGGTGCGGGACTACGCGAAGCTGCACGAGGTGAAGATCGACCACCTGTACGAGACGTTCTACATGCTCATCTTGGGCATTTGCGGCTTTATCCGCACGCATCGCGACGCCGACGATGAGGTGCTGAAGGACCTCATCGCGCAAACGTTGCACATGGAGCGCGGAACGAACGTGCTGGCATGCACGGGGAGCAGCGCAGGATGACGAGGCGTGAGGACGAGCGGCGGCGAACGCAGAGGCGAACCACGAAGGCTCGGGTAAAGAGCCTCGCGGGTAAAGAGCCTCGCGCATAGACGATCAGGGCAATCCCGGGATTTTCCCGGTTAGGAAAAAGGTTTAGCGCTTGCAGGGGTTTTAAAACTTGCGCTAACGCCGAAACGAAAGGGAGGACATCATGTTATTCGACGTGTATGGCGATGGCGCCATCTACCAATGGATAGGCTGGGTGATCGTGTTTTTAGCGCTCATCGGCTTCAACGAGGTTGCCCGGCGCACCAAAGTGGGCGGCATCACGTGCTTTCTGGTGATCCCCTCCATCCTCACGGTTTATTTCATCGCCATCTACGCAGGGGCAGCGGCCGGTGCTGACTGGGCGCTCAACAACCCCACGTACCTGTACATGAACAGCTGGTTCCACTACGCCAAGCTCTACGCCGCAACGGCGGGCTGCATCGGCTTTTTGATCCTGAAGTACCACTGGGGATCACTTGGCAAAGCCCAGTGGTTCAAGTGTTTCCCGTTCATCATCGTGGCTATCAACATCATGATTGCCGTGGTCAGCGACTTTGAAAGCGCCGTCCGCGCTTTCGGCACCACCTGGATCTCCACCGAGGGCGTGCTTCTGCATGGCGGCTGGCACAACGTCTTCAACGGCATCGCCGGCATCCTGAACATCTTCGTCATGACCGGTTGGTGGGGCATCTACACCTCCAAGAAAAAGCAGGACATGCTGTGGCCCGACATGACCTGGGTGTTCATCATCTCCTACGACATCTGGAACTTCTGCTACACCTACAACTGCCTGCCCACGCACTCCTGGTACTGCGGCCTGGCCCTGCTTTTGGCCCCCACCGTCGCAGGCATGCTCTGGAACAAGGGCGGCTGGATCCAGAACCGCGCCTACACCCTTTCCCTGTGGTGCATGTTCTGCCAGATCTGCCCCATGTTCGCCAACGATTCCATCTTCGCCGTGCAGTCGGTGAACAATCCCGATGTGAACCTGGTCATCAGCGTGCTCGCGCTCGTTGCCAACATCGCCGCCGTTGGTTACGTGATCTACCGCGCGAAGAAGCTTGGCGTGAATCCCTACACGCATGAAGTGTTCGTCGGCACGAAGGATTACGAGAAAGCCATGTCGCGCCGCGAGGATGTTGCTGCATAAGGGCAATCTAGCCCATGTATGAGGTGCAGCGTTTGCGAATAGCTGCATAGGTTGACGCAAGCGGGGGACCCGATCGGGTCCCCCGCTTTGCATTTGGAAGTATATGTCGTTTCGCTCCATAGGGTGGTGGCTAGCCATGGCTCGACCCCACGAATTTCTCAAGAAAAGCATCCTCAACAGGCAATTTTTGGTAGCGTCGGGCGCGAGCCATGTCTCGCGCCTACGAACTTTCAACGAAAGGGTTAACCCGCCAGCAAAAAGGGAGGGACCCGATTGGGTCCCTCCCTCGTGATGAAACGCTTAACGCAACCGAAGCTTCAACAAGCTAGCTTTACGCCTGCTTGGCCTCGATGGCAGCCTGACCGGCAGCCAGACGCGCCAGCGGCACGCGGTACGGGCTGCAGGAGACGTAGTCCAGACCGATGCTATTGAACGTATGGATCGAATCTGGGTCGCCGCCGTGCTCGCCGCACACGCCGCACACCAGATCGGGGTTGCCCTGATGGCCCAGCTCAACGCCCATCTTCACCAGCTTGGCGACACCCGGGTCGACCGTGGCGAAGGGGTTGTAGGGCAGCAGACGCTCCTTGAGGTACTGCGGGATGAACTCGGCCTCAACGTCGTCGCGGCTGAAGCCGAACGTCGTCTGGGTGAGGTCGTTGGTGCCGAACGAGAAGAAGTCGGCCTGCGTGGCGATCTCGTCGGCGGTGACGGCCGCACGCGGCAGCTCGATCATGGTGCCCACCTTGATGGACAGCTCCACGCCCTGCTCCTCGGCAACCTCGGCGATGGTCTTTTCCGCAACCTCACGCAGCTTTGCAAGCTCGGGAACCACGGACACCAGCGGGATCATGATCTCGGGCTCGGGGTTCAGGCCTTCCTTCTTCAGCTTGGCCGCGGCCGTGGCGATGGCGCGCACCTGCATGATGGGAAGGATGGGATACACGATGCCCAGGCGGCAGCCGCGCAGACCCAGCATCGGGTTGGCTTCGGCCATGGCGTCGATCTGCTCCATGAGGGCGCGCTTCTCGGCGATGAGCGCCTTGTCGCCGCCGGTGGCCTCCAGGCGGGCGATCTCGACGTCCAGGGCACGCGGGCTTTCCAGGAACTCATGCAGCGGCGGATCGAGCAGGCGCACGATCACCGGCAGGCCGTCCATGGCCTTGAACATGCCGTAGAAGTCGCCGGTCTGAGCCTCGAACAGCTCGGAGACGGCCTTTTCGCGAATTTCCTCGTCCTCGTTGAGGATGAAGGTCTGGATGATCTTCTTGCGATCGCCCAGGAACATATGCTCGGTGCGGCACAGGCCGATGCCCTCGGCGCCGAAGTCGCGGGAAAGCTGAGCATCCTCGGGGTTGTCGGCGTTAGCGCGCACACCTAAGGTGCGGAAGCCGTCGGCCCACTCCAGGATGGTGTCCAGGTCGCCGGTGAGCTCGGGGAGCACCAGATCGACAGCGCCGAGCACCACGATGCCCGTGGTGCCGTCCAGCGAAACCATGTCACCTTCCTTGATGACGACATCGGTGCCGGTGACAGTGGCCTGCTTCTTCTCGGCGTCGATCTTAAGCGCCTCAACGCCGCAGACGCACGGAGCGCCCATGCCGCGGGCGATAACGGCGGCGTGAGACGTCTTGCCGCCATGGGAGGTCAGAATGCCCTCGGCGGCGATCATGCCGGCCAGGTCGTCGGGCGTGGTCTCCCAGCGAACCAGCACGCACTTGCGGCCGGCCTCGGCGGCGGCCACGGCGTCGGCGGCGGAGAACACGGCCTCGCCCACAGCAGCGCCCGGGGAGGCGTTCAGGCCGCGAGCCAGCACATCGTATTCCGCGTTCTTGTCGAACTGCGGGTGCAGCAGCTGGTCGAGCTGCTCGGGGTTGACGCGCATGACGGCCTCTTCCTTGGTGATGAGGCCCTCGCGCTCCATGTCAATGGCGATGTGCAGCGCGGCGGCGGCGGTGCGCTTGCCGACGCGGGTCTGCAGCATGAACAGCTTGCCCTGCTCGATGGTGAACTCGATGTCCATCATGTCGCGGAAGTGGTTCTCCAGAAGCACGAAGATGTCCTCGAGCTGCTGGCCGGCTTCCTGCAGGCCGTCGACATGCTTGAGCTCGGCGATCGGAGAGGTGTTGCGAATGCCTGCAACGACGTCCTCGCCCTGGGCGTTGACCAGGTAGTCGCCGTAGAATTCCTTCTGGCCGTTGGCGGGGTTGCGCGTGAACGCCACGCCCGTGGCCGAGGTGTTGCCCTTGTTGCCGAAGACCATGCACTGCAC
>CAVHFC010000006.1:0-45369 GCA_963635025.1 Eubacterium sp. CAG:786 | reverse complement strand
ACAGGATATCGTCGATGACCAGCGTGCGAGCTCCTTCAAGCTGCGGAACCGGCTCGCACCTCGCCGATTGTATAAGCTACCACCACCGGCGCCAGCCCCGGCGTCGGCCTTCGCGTAATCCCAATCTGGCAGCGCAAAGGGAAATGCCCTAGAATGCAGCAACATTCGGAAACGGGCGAAAAGAGGGAGAAGTGCGAAAATGAACTGGCGCTTTTTGCAGCTTATGACGGTTACGGCGTTCGCGCTGGCAAGCGTTTGCATGGCCGTACCTGCGGCATTTGCCTGCACTGCGGTATACGTTGGCTCCGATGCCAGCGTGGACGGAACCACCATCATGGCGAAGTCGAACGACCACCAAGACGTATGGGGCAATCGCATCGATGTCACCGAGCATGTCGACGACGAGCCCGGCCGCACGATGCCCATCGACAACGATGCCACGGTTTTCACCGAGATCCCCGCCTCAACCTACCGCTACACCTCAACACCCTGGATGGACAGCACCGTCGCATACAACGGCCTCGGCCGCGACGCCACCGTCTGCACGAACGAGATGGGCGTATCGATGCTCATGTCGATCACCGCATTCTCGAACTCCGCGGCATTGGCGGCGGACCCGCTTGTCGAGCACGGCATCTCGGAATCCACGGTCGTCGACTTGGTGGTGTGCCAAAGCGCCACGGCCCGTCAAGCGGTTGAGCTCCTCTGCTCGCTCATCGATGAATACGGAAGCAGCGAAATCAACATAGCCCTCATCGCAGACCAGCAGGAAGCCTGGTATGTGGAGATGTACACCGGGCATCAATATGCGGCAGTGAAGCTGCCCACCGACGCGGTCGCCGCCTTTGGCAACGAGTTCTCGCTTGAATATCGACAGGATTACGCGGATTGCATCACCTCCCCAGAACTGGAAACCCTGCCCGACTCGGCTGGATTCGCCGTGCGAAACGACGAGGGCAAGCTCAACCTCCGCACAACCTATTCCGGCAGCGAAACGATGACCAACTACCATCATATGCGCACCTGGATCGCCCATCAGATTCTGGCGCCTTCCTTGTATGGCGCCTACGACAGGAACGAGATCTACCCGCTCTGCTTCAAAGCCGACGATAAAGTCTCCCTCGAGAAGGTCCTGAGCATCCTGCGCAACCGTTTCGAAGGCACCGAGTACAGCCCGGACGAAACGGGGCGTACCGACATGCGCGTCATCGGCACCGACACGGCGATGAGCGTCCATGCCGTGCAGGTGTACAAAAACCTTCCCGCCGACATATCTTGCGTAACCTGGGAGTGCACGGGGCCTGCCATCTACGGCGTATTCGTGCCCGTGTCAAATGGGGCCACGAGCATCAGCGAGGCCTACAACCGCAACCAGAGCGCGGATGACAAGCTCGTCTTCGATACCGATCTGTACCCCTACTACCGCTTCAAAGAGCTGTGCGACCTCTGCGTGGAAAAGGACTCCTGCGCAATTTACGGCGCACCGGTACGCGATTACTGGGTGCAGGCCGAAGCAGGCATGATAGCCGGAATGAGCGAGGTTCTGAAGAATGCGTCGACACTTGACGACGATGCCGCTCGCAGCTACATCACGAACTACTGCAATACGATGCAGGAACAGGCCTTCGACGATGCGGGCGTGCTGCTCAACCAAGTCCTATGGGAGAAAAGCAAGAACAGCACCACGATGAAAAACGAGCGCGATCCCAAAACAGGCGAAGTCATTGATGAGATAAAGGCGATAGAGCCGATGACGGTATCGCTCGATCCAGGCGCGTATCAGGCTGTACCGAGCGTGCAGCAGCAAGACGCTACGCCCGCAGGCGGCAAGGAAAGCTCCGATGCCGCCCTTAAGGCCGCGATCGCAGTTGCAGCCGCGCTCGCCATTGCCGCCGTCATCGTCGTCGCCGCGCGCAAGCGCAAGAATCCGAGCCGCCAGGCATAATCGCCTGATACTCGAGGTGAAGCCGCTGCGGGGAAGGTCAACGTCGTTTATGAACGACGGTTTCGCGTTTATACTCTTCAAGAGGACCTCTCGGCAGCGCACCGCGCGCCTGCCGTGCCATCGAAAGGAGAACCCATGACAGAACTTGGAACCACGTGCGTGCAGGGCGGCTACCACCCCGGCGATGCCGAGCCGCGTCAGGTGCCCATCTACCAATCCACCACCTGGAAATACGACACGTCCGAGCACATGGGCAAGCTCTTCGACCTTGAGGAATCGGGCTATTTCTACAGCCGCCTGCAAAACCCCACGTGCGACCTGGTAGCCGCGAAAATCGCCGAGATGGAAGGCGGCAGCGCGGCCATGCTCACCAGCTCGGGCATGGCGGCAAGCTTTTTGGCCATCTTCAACGTGGCGGGTGCGGGCGATCATGTGGTGGCAAGCTCGGCCATTTACGGCGGCACGTACAACCTGCTGGCACATACCATGCAACGTATGGGCCTGACCTGCACCTTCGTCGCGCCCGATTGCTCCGATGAGGAACTTGAGGCCGCTTTCCAGCCCAACACCAAGCTCGTGTTCGGCGAGACCATCGCCAACCCGGCGCTGGCCGTGCTCGACATCGAGCGTTTCGCGAAAGCCGCCCACGACCACGGCGTGCCGTTGATGGTGGACAACACCTTCCCCACGCCTGTGATGTGCCGGCCCATCGAATGGGGCGCGGACATCGTGACGCACTCCACCACCAAGTACATGGACGGGCACGCGGCATACCTCGGCGGCGTCATCGTAGATGCGGGCAAGTTCGACTGGATGGCGCACGCCGACAAGTTCCCCGGCCTCACCACGCCCGACGAAAGCTACCACGGCGTGACCTACGCGGAGAAATTCGGGCGGGAAGGCGCGTTCATCACCAAGGCGACCGCGCAGCTCATGCGCGATTTGGGCCCCATGCAGAACCCGCAGGCGGCGTTCTTCCTGAACAGCTCGCTGGAAAGCCTGCACGTGCGCATGCCGCAACACTGCGCGAACGGCCTTGCGGTGGCGAAGTTCTTGCAAGCGCATCCCAAGATCCGCTTCGTGAGCTTCCCCGGCCTTGAGGGAGACAAGTACTACGACCTGGCGCAGAAGTACATGCCGAACGGCACCTGCGGCGTGGTGAGCTTCGGCTTTACCGGCGGGCGCGCGGCGGCCGAGCAGTTCATGAAGAGCCTGAAGCTCGCGCAGATCGCCACGCACGTGGCCGATGCCCGCACCTGCTGCCTGCACCCGGCCAACGCCACGCATCGCCAGATGAACGATGCCGAACTTGAGGCATGCGGTATCAGCCCCGACATGGTGCGCCTGAGCTGCGGCTTGGAGGCGACCAACGACCTGATCGCCGACATCGCGCAGGCCCTCGACACGATCTAACGTCTTCAGCCGTTCAATCCACCGTGCTCGTGGCTAACCGCACATCGCCACGAGCGCGGTACCTGCGACGATCATGGCAAGACCGGCGCCGCTTTTGGGCGTGAGTCGCTCCTTGAACACCAGCCAGGCGAAAGCGATGGAAACGAGCAGCGACAGTTTGTCGATCTGAACCACCACGCTCACGATACCCGCTTGGATGGCATAGTAGTAAAACAGCCAAGAAGCGCCCGTTGCCAGGCCGCTCGCCGCCAGAAACCCCAGTTCACCGCGCTTCACGTGCGCGGCCTGCCTCATCTTGCCCTTGCCCGCGACAATCGCCCACGCCATTACCAGCACCACGCAGGTGCGGATAGCGGTCGCCAGGTTCGACTCGACGCCCTCAATGCCCACTTTGGCCAAAACGGACGTGAGCGCCGCGAACACGGCAGCAGCCAAGGCGTAGGCAAGCCAGGAACCTTTGCCCGCAGCGGCAAGTTCGCCCGCCTGGGCGCTCGAAGGTTTCTTCTCGATCATCATGAAAGTGCCTGCGGTCGCAATGGCCGTCCCCGCAAGCTTGAGGGCAAGGTTGTCGGTTTCAGCGAAAAGCACGATGGAAATAACCACCGCCATGAGCGTGCTCGACTTGTCGATGGGAACCACTTTGTTGACATCCCCTGACGCGAGTGCCTTGAAGTAGCAAATCCACGAACCGCCCGTTGCCAAGCCGGAAAGCACCAAAAACAGCCAGGATTTCGGGGCGATCGACGTTATCTGCCCAAAAGATCCGGCAACTCCCACCATAACCCAGGTGAACACCACGACCACGCAGGTGCGCAGCGCCGTGGCGACGTCGGAGTCCGTGGTTTTGATGCCGCATTTGGCCAGAATCGACACGACGCCCGCAAACAGCGCCGATGCGAAGGCGGCGGCTATCCAAGTTTGCATGATGCTCCTTTCGCTTTCCTCGGCCCCTCGGCCTTCCCCTTTCCCGAAAATGTGACCGTTTGCCCCGCTTTCCGCACCTCCCCTTGCACCCATTATCCGGTAAGCCTACACTCTTGGTAAGGATTAGTGCGAAATCACTCACGCGACGCACAACCCTCACCCTCCAAACAGAAAGAAGATGTATGAAACAGCTTGTAGGACGTTGGTGCCTGCTGGCCTTCGGCATCATTGTCATGGCCTGCGGTATTGTGATCGTAACGAAATCGGCAACCGGGAACACTCCCATTTCCTCAACCGGATACGTGCTCTCCGTCGCCTACCCCGACATCTCCTACGGCGTGTTCATGTTCTTCTGGAATGTCCTGCTTATCGTGGCGCAGATACTTATCCTGCGCAAACGCTTCCGCCCGCTTGCGCTTTTGCAGATTCCCATTTCGGTGCTGTTTAGCCTGAGCATCGACGTGTTCGGTCACCTGCTCGGATTTTTGGTCCCGGTAAATTACGCCGTGTCGCTGCTTGCGCTCGCGATCGGCATCGTCGCGTTGGCCCTCGGCGTCTCGTGCACCGTAGTGGCCAACGTCGCGATGAACTCCGGCGAGGCGCTCGTCGCGGCCATCACGTCGAAAACCGGCTGGAATTTCGGCTACACGAAAATCGGCTTCGACGTGTCGTGCGTGGTGATCGCCTGCATCGTGTCGTTTGCCACCATGGGATCGATTATCGGCGTGCGCGAGGGAACGCTCGCGGCCGCTTGCTGCACCGGGTTGGTGGTCAACGTGTTCGTGCGCCTTATGGGTGGCGCACGTCCGGCCATCGGGGCGAAGCAGGCAAACTAGCCTTTACGCCCCTTCGCAATCAAGCATGCCCTCATCGGTCGCAACAAACCTGACGCGCTGATCGTATTGGTCGATGGGGAGGTCTTCCCCGCTGATTTGAGATGCGCGCGCCAGGCCGATCGGCGTGCCGGGATATGCCGCTAGGAAGCGGTCGTAGTATCCACCGCCATACCCCAGGCGAAACCCCTTGCGGTCGAAGGCGAGCGCGGGCACCAAGCACACCGATGCCGCATAGTCCGCATCGTCGGGGGAAATCGAGCACGTCAGATGCTGCGCAGGTTCGAGAATGCCCTTATAGCCAACCGACACATCGTCGAAGGACGTTATTTCGAAGAACGTCATCTCATGACGGGCGGGCACGCAGCGCGGAACGGCAAGACGCCTGCCTGAAGCAAGGACCTCCCGCGCAAGCTCGACGGTATCCACCTCGTCGCGATACGACAGGTACGCAAGCACAAGGTGAGCGGACGCGTAAGGCGAAAACCCGGCGAGCGCCTCGCGGATGCGCGCATCGCAGGCAAGCCTTGCCTGCTCGTCCACCGATGCACGAGCGCAGCTCCATCGCCGACGCAGGTCGCGCTTCGCCTCGTCGGCCGGCGTGCCCGCCGCGCCCACGTTAGCGCACCGCCTCGACGAACCAGCTGGTGATGCTGGTCGGATGCGTAATGGCGGTGCCCACGACCACGGCCCAGGCACCGGCGTCCATGGCGGCCTTCGCATCGGCAGGCGTATGCACGCGCCCTTCGCAGATGATCGGCTTGTCGGGGAATTCCGCAACCGCTTGGGCGACAAGCGCCACATCCGGCCCGTCGGCCATTCCGCAGTCGATGGCCGCACCGGGATGCGACAACGTGGTGGAGGCGATATCGCAGCCGATGGCGAAGGCGTGGCGGATATCCTCGATGGTCGAGCAGTCTGCCATCACCAGCACGCCCTCTTCCTTCAGCGGGCGCACCGTGTCTTCGAGGGTTTTGCCGTCGGGGCGCGCTCGGTCGGTCGCGTCGATGGCCACGATGTCGGCGCCGGCGGCGACGCAAGCACGCGCATGGCGCAGCGTCGGCGTGATGTAAACGCCTTCGTGCCCTTCCTTCCAAATGCCGATGACGGGCACCTCGGTGCGACCCTTGATGGCGGAAATGTCGGAAAGCCCCTGGCAGCGAATGCCGCCGGCGCCTCCCAGCTCACATGCGCGCGCCATCTGCGCCATGGTTTCCGGATGGCGAAGCGGCTCTCCCATATATGCCTGGCAGCTGACGATCAGCTTGCCGCGAAGTTGCTCGATGATCGGATCCATCGTATTCCTTTCCTTTATATGAACGGAGATTGGCGGAGCAATCCTCTTCCGCTTGGCTCTACTCGATCTCTTTGGCCGCAAGCGCGTCTAAAAGGTCCTCGGCCGCGCCCACAAGCGGGGCATTTGACCCAAGAAGGGCATCCACGATGGGAAGATCGCGCTGCGCTTCGGGAATCTGACGCAGAAAGCCCTGATCGACGGCCGCCCTCCAGGCGCTGCCGGCGCCGGTGACCGACCCGCCGATGACGACCATGTCGGGATCGAGCAGGTTCGTCACGCCGGCGATCGCCTCGCCAAGGGCAATTCCTGCCCGCATGATTACCTTATGGGCCGCCTCGTCACCTTCAGAGCTTCGACGCGAAATCTCGGCACCGTCGACCGTCTCACCGGAAAGCTCCGCGTAGCGCGCCTCGATGCCGCTGCCCGAAGCAATCAGTTCCAGATGGCCGCTTCCGCCGCAAACGCACGGGATGCCGACGGCCTGATTGCAGGGCATATGGCCGATTTCGCCGGCGAAGCCGTTGTGCCCGCGTAAAAGCTTGCCGTGCGCGATAACCGCACCGCCCACGCCCGTGCCGGCGGCGATCATCACGCAGGTACGCGCACCGCGGGCAGCGCCGTGGCGAGCTTCGCCGAGCGCATGGGCCTGCACGTCGTTGAGGACGCTGACGGGAATGCCGCAGGCTTCCTCAAGCCGCTCCCTCACCGGCTGCCCGGTCCACCCGGGCATGATCTCGTTCGCAAACGCGATCCCGCCCGTCGTCGCATCGACGCGCCCGGCGGTGCTGACGCCCAGGCCAAGCACATCCTCGCGCCGTGCGCGCGCCTCATCAAGCAGCGTATGCGCCATCTCGCACACACGAGAGAGGACCGCTCCTCCCCCGCGGCCAGCCTCGGTGGGAACCTCTTGCTTGAAGGCGACGCAAGGTTGGGAATCGGCCTGCTCGTAGCGCAGCAACGCGCCAGCTATTTTCGTGCCGCCAACATCGATGGCCGCGACCGTGAAGGGATATTCCATGGCATGCCTTTCCGCGTTGATTCATGTTCGAACATGGTAGCGCAATCGCGCAGACGCGGCGGTAAGCCGCGCAAAAAGAAAAGCCGGGAAGAGGCTTCGTGGCCCCCTCCCGGCTTCGAAAACTCGACTGATGCGCTACTGACGCACCGGCGCGTCGGCGTCCATCAATCCAGCCTTCTTCAGAACGGCGACGATGGACTCGACATCCTCGCCGACCAGCGGCTGCACCGGCTCGCGCATCTGGTTGGTGTTGAACACGCCCATCTGCCACAACGCCGTCTTGAACGCACCGACGCCGGCGCCGAAGCCGACGGTCGCCTTGACCACGCGCGTGAGGAACATCAGGCGAGCAAGGTGGTCCTGCAGCTCCTTGACGCGCGCCCAATCGCCTGCCTGGTAGGCGCGCCACTGCTCCACGTAGCTGACCGGGTCGAGGTTGGCCAGGCCCGGCACGCTGCCATCGGCGCCGGCGAGGTAGGCGCCGTCCACGCACACCTCATGACCGGTCAGCAGCTGCAGCGGATGGCCCGCGTCCTCGTTTTCCAGGACCAGCCAGCGGAAGCTCACGTCGTCACCGGAAGAGTCCTTCACGCCCTGCAGCACGCCATCGCGGCCCAGGCGCACGAGCATCGTCGGGTCGAGCTTGGTGTGCACGCACACGGGCAGGTCGTAGGCGAACAGCGGCAGATCGGTGTTCTCGCGGATGGCGCGGAAGTGACGCTCAACCTCTTTCGGGCCGCCGAGCGCGTAGAACGGAGCCGTCGCCACCAGCGCGTCGACGCCGTAGCCCTTCGCACGCTTGGCCTGGTCGACCACGCGAAGGGTTTCCATATCGATGACGCCGGCAAGCACGGGCACGCGGCCGTTGACGATGGCCACAGCCTCTTGCAGCACGTGATAGCGCTGCGCGTCGGTCAGGAAGGCGACCTCGCCGGAGGAGCCCAAGAAGAACAGGCCGTCGACGCCTGCCTCGATCATGCGGTTGATGGAGCGCTCGAACGACTCCAGATCGAGCTGCTTCTTCTCGGTCAGCGGGATGACGACCGGGGGGATGACGCCGTGAAACGGAGAATCGGTCATGATATGTTCCTTGTCTCTTTTCCTTCGAGATGTTGAAAAAACGCTGATAAGGATAGGCAGGCGGTTGCGCTTCGTCAACGCATGCCGAAAGCCTTCCATAAACAAAGAAAAGGGCCGGCGCGCCAGCCCTTTTTGCCTGTTTTCGATCGCCTAGCGAGACTTATCCGCTGCGGCGTTCATGTCCGAAACCATGTTTGCAGCCGCCGAGCAACCGCAGCACCCGGAACAGCCGCCCGAGCAGCCTCCTCGCGGGTCGTCGGAATGGCAGTCGCACATGCCGTTACGCCAGAGCCGATGGATGGCCCAAGCGGCCCAGAGGGCAATGAGCAGCAAGACCACAACAGTCGACAGGTTGAATTCCATTCCCAAAAACACGGCTGGGCCTTCCTTTCAGCAGATGCGCGGCAGGCGCAAACGTTAGCCGAAGATTACTTGCATCCTATCCCGAAACGAGCAGGGACGCCACCTTGTGGCGGCGTCCCTCACGTTCGCTTCACGAAGTCCGCGCACCTTCTTGGCACAAGGTCACACGAGCTTACGATCGAAGATTCACAGCGCGCTACTTCTTCTGATCGTCAGCCTTGGGCTTGGGAGCCGGGCGGAAGATCTGGAACAGCATTGCCGCCGCGATGATCACGGCCACGATGGTGAACGGGCCGAACTCAACCTGGCCGGACGCCAGACCGTAGAACTGGTAGATCATCGTGCCGACGCACCAGGCGAAGCCGCACATGTAGCCGATGGTGATCCAGAACCACTTCGCGGAGTTCTGCTGCTGGCGAATGGTGCCCATTGCGGCAAAGCACGGGGCGCACAGCAGGTTGAACGCGCAGAAGGAAAGGACGGCGGCGGTGTTGCCGTCGAACATCTGGGCGAAGCCGTACCACAGCTGCGCATCGCCCTCACCGTAATCGGCAAGCTGGGTGATGATGCCGACGGTAGCGACGACGTTCTCCTTGGCGACCAGACCGGTGACAGCGGTTGCGGCAGCCTGCCAGTTGTCGAAGCCCAGCGGCGCGAAGATCCAGGAAAGACCCGTGCCCAGACCAGCCATCAGGCTGTAGTCGATGTAGCCTTCGGCGTCAGCGTCAAGCAAGCCGAATCCCTCGCCCATATCGCCGAAGTTCATGAGGAACCAGATGACGATGGTGGACAGGAAGATGATGGTACCGGCCTTGATGATGTAGCCCTTCACGCGCTCCCACACGGACTGCAGGATGGAGCGAACGGTGGGCATATGGTATTCGGGCAGCTCCATGACGAACGGGGTTGCCTCGCCGGCGAACAGCTTCGTCTTCTTCAGCATGATACCGGACAGGATGATGGCAACCACGCCCAGGAAGTAGAACATCGGGGCAACGTACCAGGTAGCCTCGGAGTTGGCGCCGGCGACGGCGCCGAACACGAGCGCGATGATGGGCATCTTCGCACCGCAGGGGATCATCGTGGTGGTCATGATGGTCATGCGGCGATCCATCTCGTTCTCGATAGTCTTGGTGGCCATGACCGCGGGCACGCCGCAGCCGGAGGCGACGAGCATCGGGATGAACGACTTGCCGGACAGGCCGAACTTGCGGAAGATGCGGTCCATGATGAACGCGACGCGGGACATGTAGCCGCACAGCTCAAGAATGCCGAGCAACAGGAACAGAATGATCATCTGCGGGATGAAGCCGATAACGGCGCCAACACCGGAAACGATGCCATCGTTGACCAGCGACTGCAGCCACGGGGCCACATCGGCGTTCTCCATCGCGTCGGCGATGATCTTGCCCAGACCCGGGATCCACAGGCCCCAGGTGCCATCGGATGCATCGGGTTCCTCGACTTCAAGGGCCTTTTTGTAATCGGCGAAGGTGATTTCCTGCTCCTCGATCTCGCCGTTGTCACCCTCGACCTCGACGGTAGCCACGGCATGCTTGGCCTCGGCCTGCTCCTCGAAGTCGGCGATGACTTCCTGAGCCTCCTCATAGGCTTCAAGCTCTTCGGCGTAGGTCGCCTTCGCATCCTCATCGGCGTCGGCGTCGAGCTCTTCAGGCTCTTCAACGGCCAGCGCGTCAATCACTTCCTGCGACTCTTCGCTGGGAAGGCCGGACTTCTCGTCCTCGCCGAGCAGGTTCATGATGTAGGCCTGGACGTCGCCTTGCGCGTCCTCGTACTCCTCGGTCGCCTCGTCGAACGCCGCGCGGTTGGTGTAGAGGAAGCCGTCGCCGGAAATGCCGTCGTTGGCCCAGTCGGTCACCACGCCGGTGCCCACGCTGATGGCGAGCCAGTAAACGAAGAACATGATGACGATGAAGATCGGCAGGCCCAGCCAACGGTTGGTGACCACGCGGTCGATCTTCTGGGAGGTGGTCAGGCCTTTGCGGTTGCGCTTGACCGTTTCGTTGACGACATGGCTGATGGCGTCGTAGCGCTCGGCCGTGATGATGGATTCCGCATCATCGTCGAGCTGGTTTTCCAAATCCTCGCGAACAGCGGCGATGGCCTTGAGGTCGGATTCGGGAAGCTTCAGGTCGCCCTTGGTCTTCTCCTCGTCCTCGAACAGCTTGATGGCGTACCAGCGCGCGGAAGCGGCCGGAACCTTGGAGCCGAGAATATCGGTGATCTTAGTCAGGCCGTCCTCGACCGCAGCGTCGAAGGCGAGCTGCGTGGCGGGAGCCTGCTTGGCTTTCGCCAGCTCAATGGCCTTGGCAACCACGTCGGACATGCCGCGGCCCTTGAGAGCCGAGGTGGGGATGATCGGGCAGCCGAGGCGCTTGGACAGGCCGTCGACGTCGATCTTGTCGCCGTTGCGCTCGACGAGGTCCATCATGTTCAGCGCAATGACGACCGGAACGCCGAGGTTTAAGATCTGGCTGGTCAGATACAGGTTGCGCTCGAGGTTGGTGGCGTCGATCAGGTTGATGACGGCATCCGGGCCGCCATCGAGCAGGTAATCGCGCGCGCAGATTTCCTCAGGGGAATACGGAGAGAGCGAGTAGATGCCCGGCAGGTCCGTGATGGTCACGTCCTTGTCGCGGGTGTACTTGCCCTCCTTCTTTTCGACGGTAACGCCCGGCCAGTTGCCAACGTACTGATTGGCACCGGTCAGCTCGTTGAACATCGTCGTCTTGCCGCAGTTCGGGTTGCCGGCAAGAGCAATGCAAATGCCCATGTTCGACCTTTCATGTAACGAAGGGCTTTCGCCTGGACGGATGGCGCTTGTTTGAAACGCTTCTTCCGTTAGTCCTTGGTAACAATTGTTACCCCAGGTCAAGAGCCGTTTTGAGTTAAAAGTAGCTAACTCGATGGTGAAAAAAACGGCGCAATGCGCCTACGATATCCTCGCCAACTGATGCGCCCGCAAAATGCGGGGGCGTATTAGTTCACGAGAATGCTTTCCGCTTCGCTCTTGCGCAGCGACAGCTCGTAACCACGAACGGTCACCTCGATGGGATCGCCGAGCGGCGCCACCTTGCGCACGAACACCTCGGTGCCCTTGGTGATGCCCATATCCATGATATGGCGCTTCAGGGCCCCTTCGCCGGTCAAGCGACGCACCGTTGCGGTCTCGCCGATCTTGACGTCGCGCAGGGTTTTGCTCTGACCTTCAGCCATTAGCACTCCTCTCTGTTCCTTCTGCTGTTCCAACCGATGTTCCTATCGCGGCCGCTTTGGCCGCACGAACGGCCGCAGCGCAGCGCCGCGGCCGGATTCGCCATTGTGGGGGGCAGACCTTACGCCAGCGCAGCGGAGGTCACGATGCGAGCGGCGGCGTCGCGCCCGATGGCCACCTGCGCGCCCTTGACCTCGACGATCAAATCGCCGCCCATGCCGGAGACCACCTTGACGTCAGCGCCCTCGACGAAACCGAGGTTTTCCAGGTGATGCTGCAGGTCGCCCTTGCCGCGAACCTTCACGACCTTTGCGGCCTCGCCCTCCTTCAGAAAGGAAAGCGGCATCTGCTGAACGGACACCCCGCCAGCGGCGCTGTTTTGGGAAGCAACGCCTTGCATGGTTGCTGCCGACGCATTGTTCATGGTGCACCCCCGTTAATTGTTAACTGAAGACAACGTAGGGATACTAGCGCACATCGGTGAGGAATGAAACCCTTGGTCAACTTTTTTGTCAACCAAGGGTTAGTTTTCCGCCTGTTTCCCGCTCTTCGTCACAAGACCTTCACGAATGACGACGGCAGAGGGCGGCGAACGACGACGCGGGACGATCGACGACGCACCGGCAAGCGCAGGGCATCGCGCGCGAATCAGTCACGAATCAGCCGCCAAAACTTTTGCATGAAGAACCTACGCACGCTATTCCAACTGTGTTTTTAAGGGAATATTATGCAAGCAATGAATAATGCCGATTGCGATCCGGAGGAACAATGGACGCCACTGCCACCAACCGTTACATCGACACGCGCGGAGCCGTTACAGAGCCCATCGAGTTCACCCAAGCGGTGATCAACGGACTTGCCGACGGCGGCGGCCTGTATGTTCCGGAGAGCATCCCGAGCCTTTCGCTCGATGAGATTCTCTGTTTGGCGAAGCTGCCCTATGCCCAGCGTGCAGCCTACATTTACAAGGCTTTCGGCATCGATTTGCCCGACACCAAGGTTGACGAGCTGATGGAAGCGACCTACGGGGACAATTTCGACGACGAGCGCATCTGCCCCATCACCTCCCTCGATGAGAATACGCACGTGCTCGAGCTGTGGCACGGGCCGACGAGCGCCTTCAAGGACATGGCCCTGCAGTGCCTTCCGCGCTTTTTCTCGGCCAGCGCCTCGCAGCTGCGCGAACAGGGAAAGCTCGACCACGATTTCCTCATCCTGGTGGCCACCTCGGGAGACACCGGCAAAGCCGCGCTTGAAGGCTTTCGCGATCTTGATCATGTGTCCATCTCGGTCATGTACCCCGACGGCGGCGTGAGCGACATCCAGTATCGCCAGATGGCAACCCAGCGAGGCGGCAACGTCAACGTGTGGGGCGTGCGCGGCAACTTCGACGACTGCCAAACCGGCGCGAAGAACGTCTTCGGCGATGCGAGCTTCGCGAAAACCCTGCTCGAAGAGCACAGCGTGGCGCTTTCGAGCGCAAATTCCATCAACTGGGGCCGTCTGCTGCCGCAGGTGGTCTACTACGTTTCGGCCTATGCCCAGCTTGTTGCCGATGGCAAGGTCGAAGCCGGCAAACCCATCGACGTGTGCGTCCCCACCGGCAACTTCGGCAACATCCTTGCGGCATACTACGCCAAGCGCATGGGAGCCCCCATCGACATGCTGCTGTGCGCCAGCAACGAGAACCGCGTGCTGACCGACTTCATCAACACCGGCACCTACGACGTCTCCGACCGCCCGTTCGTGCTGACGCCCTCCCCGTCCATGGACATCCTGGTCAGCTCCAACCTTGAACGCCAGCTATTCGAGCTTACCGGGCGCGACGCGGCCGCCATCGCCGGCTGGATGACCGACCTGAAAAACGATCGCCGCTTCCGCGTGGACGAGGAGACGTTCGCGGCCGTACGCGAAGTGCTGCGCGCCGATTCCGTGAGCAACGCCGAATGCCTGGCAACCATCAAAGAGGTGCTTGAAGCGCACGACTACCTGCTCGACCCCCACACGGCCGTGGCCTATCGCGTTTGCGAGAACCTGCGCGGCGAAAACCCTGTCCTCATCGCAAGCACGGCGCATTGGGCGAAGTTCGGCAACAACGTCTACCGCGCCCTACACGGCATGGCCCCCGAAGATGCGCTCCCCGAGCAGGTTGAAGCGCTTTCCGGCTGCGAGCTGAACCAGCTTGTCGCTGAAGAGTCGGGGCATCACGACATTCCGCGCGGGCTTGCCGAACTTGATAGCCTGCCCATTCGCTTCACCGAGGTTATCGGCAACACGACGGCGGACATCGAACAGGCAACCGCCGCATTCCTCGCCGGACGTAACGACTAACGATTGCAGATGCGCACGACGCAGCGCCGCGCGCAATAAAGGGAAAGGAACAACCATCATGAGCGAACTTGGCAAGCTGAAACCGCTGATCCGCCTTTCCATCGTGAACCCCGAGACCGAAAGCAGCTCGGTGTTCGGGCGAGGCATCGCCAGCCTATGCGTTGGCGTGCGCGATACCGGATCGCTGAACGCGGCAGCCAAAAGCATGGGCATGGCCTACAGCAAGGCCTGGCGCATCATCAAGGACACCGAGGCGGCGCTCGGCACGCAGCTGCTGTACCGCAACGGCGCGCACGGCAGCCAGCTGACCGAGGATTGCGAGAAGCTGCTCGCCGTCTACCAGGCCATCGGCGACAATCTCCAAAACCTGGCCGAAGAGCAATACGGCGAGGAACTGGCCCGCTAGCAAATAGCGCGGTTCAATGAGGATTGCCCTTGCCCGCGGTCCGTTCCGCGAAGCCCCAAGCATCCACCAACAGGGTGCGCTTGGGGCTTCTTTCTTATACGCCCGAAACGGCATGCTTCGAACAGACGGGAATCACGAAACCTCGATCCCATCGAAATCCGGCGCGCGCCAGGCGCGATAGAGGGTAACGTCACCGGTAACGGTCATGGAATAGATAGCAGCACCATCCTCGTCCGCATTCGTGAAGGCACCCCGCACGCTCCTCGCTTCCCTTGGCTCACCGAAATCCTGATACCACACGCTCGGGCACACTCCGATGTTCAAGCGTTTCCCAAAGTCGATCGACTGATCGCCTCCCAAAAAATCGATATCCGACGCGACAACGAGCATGTCCTCATCAAAGAAGCGCTCCTTCTGCGCGAACAGCGCAAGCGTCGGCGTGGTGTAGGCGAAGTGGACCTTCGCCACGTTGCGACCGTAAAGCGAAATATCGTTGTCGACGATGGTGCCGGAGGTAAACGGGCGGGTACAAGACGCATCGGTGTACCACCCGCGAAACGACGAGCACGAGGAGTTGCGTGCCGCACTTTGCGCATCCGAGGCAACGTAATACGCCTCGCCCCTTGAAGCCTTGTCCTCCCAACACGGCGAAGACGAGCCGTCAACGTAATAGCGAATCGTCGCCTTCGGCTCCCCCACCGCAAGCGTCCTTGTGGCAGCATGCCCCCGATACGGAACGTTCGAATAGCGCGTACGCGCACGAACTATGCAGGTGACGAATTTCTCGTTATAGTCCTTGTCGAGCGTGAAGCTGCGCAGATCCTCCCCGCTTGCCACGATGTCTTTGTGACGCAAGGTCACCTGCAGAGCACTTGTCTCGCGGTTGAGCCAACCGGCCCACTTCCCATCGGCAACCGTATCGCTCCAGCCAATATCATCGTTGTAGACGCGATAGGTAATGTGGTAATGGCACTGCAAATCGCCGGTCAATCTCAGCTGAATCCTCTTTTGCGCGCCCGATCCCCAACGCTGCAGCTCAACGGCGCCGGAAAGGCTCGTCCCCGTAACGCTCAGGGAAATGCTCGACAATTCCTTTCCGATACCGATCGCCCCGATAAGGCTCTCCCCCGGCTGCTCGCCAAGCACCGTGCCGTCGGTGAAGGTCGCGACTCCCACCACTTCGGGAGCCTCGCGAACCCAGGGCTCGTCAACAGCGGTCACCAGCCATTCGCATGTCCTGATCATCCCCTGCGTCGCACCGGAGGAGCCCGTGTGCTCGTGCGGGCGACAAACCTCCTGCAAATCGGGAATGCCAACGGTACCGCCAAGGACGCCCCTGCTGTTGCGAATGGATCCCGACAAGGCAAGATACGATCCGTCGTTGGTTCCGAACCTAACGTCCTCTATCTTCCATTGACGATGCGCAAGCCCCCATTCCTCGCCGGGATAGCCGTTGGAATTGAACCACGCTCGCACGCCGTTGTCATACAACCCGTCCAAGCATTCAAGCGGCATCCCCGAGCAGTCGGCGAACATCCACCACACGCCCCCTGATTCGTGCAGCCAAAACGATTGCGCGCGATTGGACAGGCCCTCCCATAACTGAGCTTGAGAGGGATTCCTTGTCGGCCCCCCTCCCGCCTGGTCGAGCACCAAGTTGCCATGGCCGGTATGAACCGGCACCAGCTTCACCGTTCCTTTCGCCTCGGCGCACGAAGTTGGCTCGATGATCCAGTTCTGGTTCGTTGTCTCCGTGTCACCCCAGATCACCACCTCCGCACCGCTTGATTGATTTGCGGAGCCCACGTCAAGAAAAGCATCGCGGCGTTGCGCAGGAGAGATGCGGACCACGCGGCCACACCACACGGGACTGCTGTTGATGTAGATGCGATCAGCCTGCATCTCGATCCATTTTGTCGAGAAACCCATAGGCGGATCATCTCGACACGCCTTGCCGTACCAATTTTTCCCGTAGTAGTAATAGTTCCAGAACCACGAACGCAGCTGGTAGGCATGTATGGAGGTCACATCGCGCCGACGCACCCATACGTCATAGTAAGGGTCCGCATACTCGCGATAATCGGTCCAGATATGCCATTCCGTTTTGTGAAGACCTTCTCCCTGCTCGTTGTCGATGACCACGACCTTCGACTCCTCAAGCTCGCCATCGGATGGCTGCCCGTCTGCGCGATGATAGAGGCTGAAACGGGTATCGTCGCCCGACCAGGTGTGCCAAAGGTTATAGTTCTTGTTCCGGGCGTTGTAGCTCCCGCACGCGATTTGAAGCACCCCGGTGAGATGGTAGTAAAGCTCCGTCGTGAAATCGCACTTCATCTCTATCCTCGTGGCAACACGGATGTACTGATTCGAAGATATGTCCCACTCAACCCACGGAGTGTAGGCCTCGATCGATCTATCGGTGTACATCACCTCGCCCAGGGCGGCGCCGTGCCCCTCGAGCTTGCCGATTTCGGACCAAAACTGATTCGGGTAGTGCGTCCCATAGCCGCGGAAAACGTAACGCCCGTCCCATACCGGCTCGGCGGCGAAGGCGCTGCGCGGATTCCAAAGCAGCAATCCCGCAATGCACGCCGCGCCCACGACGAACGAACGCCGGGTCATCGCCCGCTTATCCGACCCTTCCCGACGATTGGCGCCCGGCACGGCATCGCCACCGCGTCCCCACCGCCGGCTCGCGCCAGTGCCGGACACGCGTCGAGACGCGCCCAACGCCCCATCACGGCCGCGCCCGCGCCGAAATCCCCTTCTCGATCTTGCCCTGCGTCGGGCAACGCCACGCTTTGCCATCAACAACCTCTCCTTGCAACCTCAACGCACCGAAACGGCGCTACCCCATGCTCTCTTGCAGAAACGAGAGCAGCTTCACCACGGTCGGAACCAAAACGACGATCGTCGTCGGCGGCAAAAAGCAAACCGACAGCACCACGTCAAGCTTCGTGGGCATCTTCCTGATGCGCTCGAGCGCATCGGCCTGCGCCCTCTCGCGAGAAAGCGCCGCCTGCACCTTCAGGCCCTCGGCAACCGATGCGCCTTGATTGATGGCCTGCGTGATCTGCGCGACGAACGCCCCGACCTCTTGGCTTGAGCAGCGCTGCGCCAAGCGCTTGAGCGCGTCGTCGCGCGATCTTCCCAGCAGATTGACGTCCTGATCGACGATGCGGAATTCCTCGGAAATGGGCCCGGAAAGGCTGCCGGCCACCTCGCGGAAGCATTGCTCGACCGGAGAACCCGCCGCGAGCGCCACCCCTAAAAGCTCCATGGCATCGGGGAGGCTCGCCTCTATGGCTTCCCTTCTGGCGCGACGTCCGCACGTGAGCTTCCAATCCATGACGCCCCAACCGCCCGCTACGCCCGCTGCGCACAAGATGATCGCGCCGAGCGCGCCGAGCCCAAGCAACGAAGCCAGTACGAAACCGACTGCTGCCGCACCTGCGCACACAAGGATGCGCAAGCATCGCCACGTTTCCGCCTCCATGTTCATCCCCGCCGCACGCAGACGTTCGCGCGTCTGCCTGGAATCGCCCTCGGAAAGCGGGGCGATCTCCTCGACAAGATCGGACATGCGCGCAATCGCGCATCGCAAAACGCGTCCGACGCGATCGGTTGGGGCAGACGGCCCCTGCGCCTTATCCGAACCGTATCCCGAGGTGCCGCCGGCAACCCCCTGCGCGCCAAGGACTTGCAGAGAGAGCTTCTTGGCCCCGGACCACGCAGCCAAAAGCTCGTAAGCGAGCAAACCCGCCGCCAGCGACCCCAGCACGATCAGCAAGCCGATTGCCTGATCCATTCCTCCTCCTTTCTACGCACCCGACAGCGACGCCTTTTTGAAAGCCGTGACGCGCCTGCAGGCGATGATTCCCACAACCTCCATAAGCGCCGCGCCCCCGGCGACGGCCCAGCCCAAGGGCTCCTCGGAATAAAAGCTGGCGAAATCCCCGTTCGTCACCCAGGAAAGCGCGAAGATCGCCGGCATCGAGCACGAAACGAACCACGTGGCCAGCCGCGTCCCCGCCAACTCGGTCTTAAGCTCCCGCTCCATGCGCATGCGCGCATTGGCGTGATCGGCCACCAGATCGAGCACCGAGGCCATCGATCCACCGAAGCGTTGCTGTATGCGCATGGCCGACGCGAGCGCCGCGGCGTCAACGCTGCCCGTTCGCTCGGCCATGGCCTGCATGGCGCGGTCCAAAGGCGTCCCATACGATGCCTGCGCCAAAAGCACCACGAGCTCGCCATACACCGGATCGGGCGCGCTTTCGCACGCAACGCGAATGGCCCGCTCAAACGTCAGCGAGCTTTTCACGCTCGCGGATAGCTGCGGCAAAAGTCGCACGAACTGCTCAGCGATTTCCTTGCGACGACGCCCCCGCGCCCGCGCAAGCCACGCGACGGCTCCGCCGACAACCGCCGCGCCGAACACCACCGCCAAGCCGGCGCCACCCGCCATGAAGCCGAAGGCCGCACCGACAATGCACGACGCCGCCACGCCAGCCACCCACAGAGCCGGCGACGTTTCAACCCCGGCCTCCTTCAGAGCAACAGCGATCGGCCCGGATGAGCGCACCTGCCCCCCGTCTTCGGAGCGGCTTCCGCGCTCGTAAAGCTCCTTCCCCGAAAGCGCGCCGTTGCGCACGGCCGCTCGATTCCTTGCGTTTATCGAATAGGTGGCCAAGCACACCGCGACGAGGGAAACGATCGAGGTAAACGCCATGAATGTCGTTATCACTCCCATGCCCGACGCCCCCTAACGTCCGCCGAAGAACCACGAAGGCTCGTACCAAACGCCAGCTTGGGCCATGCGCTCCTTGATGCGCTGCGGCTGCACGCCGCAAGCTTCCCAATCCCCCATCACGCGACCGAACGAATCGACGCCGTTCACGTTGAAGCGAAACAATTCAGCGCGGGGGATGACCGAGCTTCCCTCGGGCAGCTGGTCGATGGCCACGACGCTCACCACGCGACGGCAGCCGTCTATCATGCGGTCGACATGCACGACAAGCCCGCCTTGCAACGACTCCGCGATCTGCTGAACGATGACCTCCCGGCCCAAATCGGCGTTCGCATAGCCGACCATGGTGCGCAGGCGGCTGATGGCATTGGCCGGATCGTTGGCGTGAACGGTGGTCATCGACCCAGGATGATCGGTCTGCATGGCCTGCAGCATCTCGTAGGCTTCCGCCCCACGGCACTCGCCCACGATGATCCGATCGGGGCGGCGGCGCAGGGAAAGCGCCACCAGCTCGCGCATCGTCACCGCGCCCTCGCCTTCGGTGTTCGCCTCCCTGGTTTGCATGCGCTCCACGTGGGAGGCGCGCAGGCGAAGCTCGGGCGTGTCCTCGATGGTGATGACGCGCTCGTCATCGGGGATGAATCCCGACAGGGCGCCGAGCAGCGTCGTCTTGCCGCTTCCCGTGCCGCCGGAGATCACCACCGGGCAGCGGGCGCGAACGGCCGACCCTAAAAACTCCGCCATGACGGGACTCATCGAGCCCCGGTCGACCAAATCGTCCATGCTCATGACGTTCGCGCTGAACAGGCGCAGGTTCAATGCGGGACCATCCGGAGCCACCGGCGGTACCACGTAGGTTGCGCGCGCCCGACCGCCGGGAAGCATCGCGCACCCTTTCGCATGGGACTCGTCGCAGCGCAGCCCCGCCTGCTCGGCTATCTTGTTGATGATGCGCCGGACGTGATCCGCGTCGTCGAAACGCACCTCGGGGCAGGCCTCGATGCGCCCCGACCTTTCGACGAACACGTGCGGGGGCAGAAACGGCATCAAAGGGTCGTTGAAATCAACCCCGCCGCCGTTGACCATGATCTCGGTCACGGAAGAGTCTTCCAAAAGCGGCTGCAAGGGCCCGTAACGCATGAAATCGTCCGCCACGTTGCGGCACAGCTCGTCAAGCTCGGAAAGCGTCGGCGCCAAGCCCCAGGCACGCGCCGTATCTCCGACGACGAAGCGTATCGTCTCCTCAACGCGCGCGGGGTCGGAAACCGAATCCCGCAGCCGAACGGCCAGTTCATCGCGAACGACGCGCTTCAACGCAAGCTGGGTGTCCCTATCCACGAGCTCCACCTGCCTGCGTAAGGGCGTCGAGCGGCAAAAGCTGCAGGCTTACCGTTCCGGTCGCCTGCGCCGTCCGAATCGAATCGGCCTGCGCGGAATCGACCTCGATCGTCACGGCGCTGTAAGCCGAGCCCTCGCCCGCCCCGTCGCCGCCGACCGAAAGCACGCGGGCGCTCTCGCACAAAACCTCACAAGCCGCCTCGCCGGTCGATACGGTATTGACCGACACCACGCGCACCTTGTCGAACGCCCTCACTTGCCCGGCGATCCCCGTCTGGTCGTCCACCGACAGCGATACCGCTTCCATTCCCTGCCCGATCATGCCCGCAAGGCGACCATCGGCCCCTCCGTTCACGAGGAACGACGAGCACAGCTGCGTGCCTGCGGAAATATCCACCAGCGCACGCGCGCCGACAAGGCTGCTCGACTGCCCATCCGCAGCCACCGCGCCGCTGCTGCGCCACGCCGCAGGGACCGAGCGGACCTCGAAAGACTGCGCGTCCAACACTTCCCCGGCTTTCACGTCGGCCGCAGCCACCACCACATCAACAGCCCCGTCGGTAGCGGCGGCAACAGCGGAATGCGAAGCACCCGCCTGCCACAAACCGAAGCAAATCGCCATCGAGGCGATGGCAACCGACGCCGCCGCCACGGCGGACATCTGCTTGAAACGCTGGCGAAAGCCGCGCGCGTCATCCGATGAGGCCGCCGCGCCCTCGCGAGGCGGCCGGCTCCCACGACGCGCACTCTCGCTTCCATGGCGCGTGCCCGGACGCGCAACAACCCTTCCCAATGCCATTGCAAGCACCTCCTATACACCGCTGCCGACGCACGGCAGCTCCTCGAATCAACCTTCTCCAAGCGCTTTGCGTATCCGAGCGGCCATCTCATCGGGGAAATCCTCAACGGCCCCTATCGACGTGAAGGCGGCAGACGACGAATCCGCCCCACCGCTCACGCGATAGCATCCGCAGATGCGCCGCTGCGGCCTCCAAACCTTCTCGGAGGCATAGGGTTTCGCCTCGATGATCAAGCAGGTCGATACGGGAATCGTCTTCACCCCCAGCGCATGACCGAACGCGGTGGGAACCTCCTCGCTCACCTGCATCCCCACGATCCACAGCCGCTCGTCATCCGGCATCGCCGAAGTCGGGGCCTCGTAGAACCACACCGCGACATCGCCTGAAAATCCCTGCTTGACAACCGTATCCGCCACAAGCTGCGTGATCGCCCGACCAGGTTCCTCGGAAAATTTCGCCGGCAAGGCACCCGTAGGGTCCATGCAGGCGCGCCTGGCCGCATCGAGCGCCTGAACCTGACGGTCTTTGGCGGTGTAAGCGATGCTCTGGTCTATCCCGAACGACAAAACGGATATCAAGATGATGGCGGCAACCACGGCCAAAGGCGCCATGGTTCCCACCTCGTCGAAACGAATCCGCCTCATGATGCCCTCGCTTCGATCACACGCTCGTCCACGCTCGTCCATACCACATGGCGGGACAGCGTTTGCGGCATGCCGATGCACGCGAAAACGCTTGGTACCCGATAAGAAACCTCGCAGGAAAAATCGCTGCCGGCCGTTTTCGACAAGAGCGTCTCCCCTTCTTCCGCCTGACGAGTCGCATGCGTTCTCCTTGCGGCGACCTTCACGCCCTCCACGCTGAGGTTTTCAGCGACGAGCTGCGTTGACGAACCTATGATCTGCGATTTCACGAACGCCTCCTTGTTCGGCGCGGCAACAAGCCCTCCCGTATCCATCTGCAGGCACGCCTGCACGATCTCCGACGAGACAAGTTGCGTCGAGAACACCGTGCAAGCAACTTGCACGCACGAGAAAAGCAGGGCCAAAAAGAGAGGTGTGACGATGACGAACTGAACAACCTCCCCGCCGCGCTCCGATTCGCGCATCCCGATCACTCCTTCCGCGCAATCCAAGCGATGTTGGCCGCCCGAGCTTCCACTTGAAACTTCCCGTCATCGTTTCCGCTCAGCCGGGCGCAAGCAGCACCGACCGGCGTCAAACAAGCGATCCCCGCCTTCACGGACACCTCGATTTTCCGGGAATCAACGCTGCAGGCAGTCCCGACGAACCCCCGCGCCTGCGCGCTGTAGCGCTGGCGGTCGTACCGGACGTTCTCGATGGCCCCGATGTCTGCACGAACCTGCATGGAAAGAGCAGCGGAATCGGCGCGCAGCGCTTCCGAGACGGCTTTTTCAGCGCTCATCTGGACAGACGAGGCGCTGCTTCCCGCAGTGATGTCATCGGCCGCCAAACGGCACGCATCCTGGACCGCATCGTCGATCGCCATCTGCACGAACACCACCCGGCCGAAGTCGACGAGAGCGCACAAGAATAGAAGAAGGAGAGGCAGCGTCATCACGAACACGATGACGCTGCTCCCCGCTTCATCGCATCCGCGAAACGCCGCACCTATGCGGCGCACCGTCTACCTCGGCACGGAATTCGCCGTCACGCTCTTGAACGTCGCGGTGATGGACGCTCCGGCGCTCTTGATCGCCTCGTTGATCTGACCCTGCAGCGCCAAAAGCGCGGCACCGAGACCAACTGCGAATCCGAGCACGATAACGACCTGCACGATCTCGGAACCGCCGTCCTCCTCGCCGGCCAGTGCCCATGCGCGAACCATATTGCCCATCTCATTCATGCGATTATCCATGTGTTCCTCCTTATGTCCCTTTTTCCAAATTTCCGTGTATCTGCTTCGCAATACTCCCTCTAATGGCAGGCACCACCTCCTTTCCGACAAGCCCCGCCTAGCGGCAAGACAGCGTGCCGACCGCGAACCACAGCGTCAGAAACGGCGCCATGGGCAGGCCATCCTTAAGACCGAGCTTGCGAGAGGCCACTCCTGCCGCCGACACCACGGCGGCAACCGCGTAGCACGCCACCGCCCCCGCGAAAACGCCGCCCGCGCTGGCCAAAGACAACGCCGCCATGCAACGGATGTCGCCGAATCCGATAGGGCACGACCCTTTGAAGGCGAAGCGGTTCGCCGCAATGGCCAGCGCAAGCACCACACCGGCCGCCACCGCACCCGCGGCCACGCCTTCGACGCCTGCAAGAAGCGCTTGAAACGCCACACCGACAACGGCCAAGGCCGAGCAGCATTCCAGCGGGATGATGCGCGAGCGCATGTCGCACACGACCGCCGTTGCCATCACGGCACCGCCAAGGTCGAGCAGCACCGCCTCGGGGACGGCAAGACCGGAAAACAGCACGCCCGCAAACCATGCCACCACAAGAGCCCCAAGGCCCACTCGCCAAGCAGGCGTCGCGCAAAACGTGCAGCGCTTCTCCTGCTCGTCCTCGGACATCAGGTCGTCAAGCACCCCCGGGTCGATTCCCACCTGCGGCAGGGACTCCGCGCGTTCCCTGGTGATGGAACGGCGGCGGCACGCGGCACGCACGTCGGAAAGCCAAGCACCCAGCGCCCCGGCGCGACCGGGATCTTTCGCCGACACGCTCTGACCCGGATGCGCCCGCAGGAATTCCTCGTAGGCGGCACGCGACTCCCACCACCACGCACGCGAGCGTCTATACGACCTGGCTAGGAGCATGTTTGCCGCCTTCGGCACGGCAAGGGCGCCCGCAAGAAAACCCGCAAGGGCCAAAAGCGCCGCGACTACGACCGCAAAGCCGCTCACGCGACCACAACCTCACGCTCGCCCCGCGCCGCATGACGCGCCCTCTCCCGGGCGGGTGCGGCCGCCCCTTGCGTCTTGCGCCCGGCCGAGGCCCCTCGCTGCTCCTCGGCCGGGCAAGACGTGGCCGATAGGCGTTGCGAACCCGATCGACGAAGAAGGGCAAGGGCCTGTTCGGTGGTGATGCCCGAGGATGTCGAAGAGGCCCCGGCGCCATCAACGCTCGCTGCAGCGCCAACCACCTCGATGCGCACAACGATGTCGGATGCGGGCACGTTCACGGAAACCGTCTGCGGCACCGCTGCCGGCTCCTGCACCGCCGCCTGAGCCATCTGGGTCGCGGCAGGCGCAACCGGAGCCGCAAGCGAAGCCGCCTGAGCCGCAGGCGCCGGGCAAGCGGCGTCACCCCGATTCATGCCGCTTTCGCCGTCCATCGCAGACCCCATCGCCTTGGCTTTGGGATCCTGGCGCGCTCCCTCCCCCGGCGCGAATCGATGCAGGCAGCCGTAGCACACCTGCGCGTCGTCGAACGAAACCGCTCTGCAAACCGGACATTCCTTCATTACCATTCACCTCCATCGCGCACGACGGACACGCGATCGCCCACGGCGAACCACGCCCCTGCGCATCTCGAACACCTCTCCAAAACCGCGACCGCCGAGGCGCACCTCATCCGCCTCCCCGGTCCGACATCCTCATACGCCGCGATAACCTTTCCCTCCTTCGACAGGAACGCCACGTCTATCGAATAGGACATCCCCCAGGTATGCACGTCGTTGCAGGGCATGAGCATCAGCGTCGCATCGCCGGCCTTCGTGGCGAGCAAGCCTCGAACGCGATCGCGAAAACGACCGGCGAGCATCACCCGCGAGCTTAAGGCGCCTTGCGCTTCCTCATCGCACGCGACACCCCTTTCCCGACCTGGCGTTACGCGCACTGGATGGTCACACGCACCTGATCCTCTATTTCGGCGTACGATGCGAAAGCCCATCGATACGTACCTCCATCCTTCCGAAACGTCTCAAACGCCTCGCTGCCGCTTTGCACCCGAATCCAGCCGCACGCCTCCATGCGCCCCGCCAGATCGGATGCCGCATCGGCCGCGTTACCGGCAACCAGATAGGCGGCAAGCGACGACGACTCATCCAACAGCACATCCTCCCTACCGAAAAACGGCGGAAGCTCGTCGGAAAACGCCGACGCGACGGCTTCGGGCTGCGCTGCGTAGGTCACGCCATTCGCCACGCCCATGACGGCGGGAAAACCCGCCTGCTGCGCCGCGTTCGGACCATCCCTCGCCGCGCCGCCGGACACGCCTCGCTGAACGACCCCGCTCACACCCAGCACCACCAGCAAGCAAGCGACCGATAAGCAGGCCGCGATCAGACGGCGTCGCTGCACCCCTGCGGCATCGCCTCCACCTGCACGCGGCCTGGCCGACATCCTTCGAGCCATCAGAACAGCACCCCCGGTTTATAGCTATCCACCACCAACTCCTCGCTATGCGAAAGCTCGGGCAGCGAAACGCCGAGCACCTCGTCTTTCAGCCCGAGGCCGAAAAGCGTTGGAGCGTACCGCAAGGTTCCCTCATAGGCCATATGACCCCCGGAAACCGAACGCACCTGCACAGAAGCATGCAGGTTTTCCTGCGAAAACGTCGCCGCCAGGGCCTCCTCAACCGCACCGGCGCTCGCCGCGCTATCCTCGCCGTAGCCCGGCGAGGTGGCATAGACGCGGACCAAGTCGCAAAAATCCCTGTCGAACGCAGCACAGCTGGCGAAAAACGACAGCGCGTTGACCGCGATGACCGCGACGATGATCATTGCGGGCAAGGCCACCACGAACTCAATCGTCATCTGGCCTCGATCGTCCCCTCGCAACCCGGCATCGAGCGTTGAAGCGCCTATCAATCCCATGGCCGCACCCCCGTGACGCTTGCGCGCACGGCAAGCAGCGTGTCGGCTATGCGCTCGATAGCCCCTTTCGAAAACTCCTTCACGCAAGGCGGGAGCGCCACCGTCACCGGAATCGCCGTCCCCTCGATATCCACCGTCGCCACCTCGACCGTATCCCCAAGGCCATCAACCTGCGCGAACAGGGAGCGCTCGGTCGCGCCGACAACGGCCGTGAAGGCATCGTTCGAGGCAAGCGGGTGCTCAACGGCCACGCGCTTCAGCTCAAGCAGGCGCGCGCAGGCCGCCTGATCCTCATCCGCAGCGGCCACATGAGCCGAATTCACCAGCACCGGACGCAAGGCATCAAGGTTGGCAGGCTCAAGACCGACCGCATCGATCGCCGACTCGAACGCATCGGCCGCCCAATCCCCCAGACCGCTCGCGCCGATGAGAGGAAGGCCGCCAAGCGCCGAGCGAATAGCTCCGCGTAGGGCATCTTGACCCTGCGCATAGGCTCCCAAAAGCCCCGACCAGCACTCCAGCGCCATGCCCGCCGCCCCAATGAGAGCTCCTCCTTGAGGTTTCAGGCCATCGAGCATCGAGGTGAGCACGCTTTCGCCTTCCCCTGAAGGATCGGCGACCAACGTTGCGGCCGAAACCGCCACCCGCGTGCCCAACGCGCCCGTCGCCTGCACGAACGTCGACTCGAAACCGGCCGCCGGCGCGGAGGCGCCGACGCTCGACACGAGCACCACCACCCCCTTGCTTCCGGGCGGATGGGCCTCTATGCGCATCCCGCCCGCCGCCTTCAACGCACCGATCACCTCGTCGAAAACCGATGACGCGCGATCACGCACCTCCTGCGAGGCGGGGCGGGCGCGATCAAGGGCCTGCTCGTAGTCGCGCGCGGCATCGGCAACGATCGCGTAGTGATACTCGAAGCCGTTTTCGATAACCGAAGAGGCTTGAGCGACCCCGCCCAACGTCGATGCCGAGAAATGACACGCCTCGCATTCGACGTACGACCCTCCTTCCATCTCGGCGATGGAGCCCACCCAGGCGATCTCATCGACACGGGGGCACCCCGACCAAGCATGCATGACGATCCGCCCCTCTTCGTCTTGCGTGCAGGGATACACCTGGTCGGTGTAAAGCGAGGTCTCCCTCATTTCCTGAGTATTGCGAGGAAGGCTGGGGAAGTACGCTTCGAAGGAACCCGCGTTCTCGTACACGTACCCCTGCGAAAGCTCCTCGCAAGCAAAGGCGTACAGGCGCCCTCGCATCTCCGAGCGAACCTGCTCCTCGATGGAGTCTCCTTGCGCCCGCTCGCCGGCCAACCGCGCCGCGTAATAGCTTCTCGCTCGTTCAAGCGCCACCGAGAACGACCACGTATCCACGCTGGAGTACAGCGGGTTGTCGGCCCCGGAAAGCCCGGCGAGCGACTCGGCTCGCTGCGCCATGCAGTACGCCGGGCGCGCGCCGCAATCATGCTCGAAAGCTCGCTCTTTCGCGGCGTTCGCCTCCTGTGCGGCCTCATCAGCTTGCTGCGCCGCCTCGCGGATGGCGTCAGCCTGCCCATTTGCGGAATCAAGCGCGCGCCGACCCGCCCCACCATCACCGGGAAGCGTGATATCGTTGGCCTTCGCGGGCACGGACACGGCAAGCGCCACGTACGACGAATCGCCGTGCGCGTTCGCCTTCGCAACTGCAGCGGCGGCGGCAGCCGAGAGGAACGGCAGGGCTTTCTGCACGCGATTGAGCCCAGCAGATGCACGCTGCGAGAACGAATCGCGCGCATCGCTCACGCGCCCTGCGACACTGAGAAGCTCGCCGCCTATCGCCTGCCCGCCGGGCACGCACAAAGCAACGACGCCAAGACCGGCGCAGGCCCCGCCCGCAAGCGTCAGCGACAGCACCACCGCATCGCAGGTGCGCACGGCGATCATGAACTCCGCGACGATGTTCTGAGCCGCAAGCGCCGACGCATCGGCGACGGACTGGGTGCGCGAGGAAAGCGACTGCACGCGATACACCTGGGCAGTTGAGAACACCAGCGACAGCGTCACCAACAGGGACAGCACCATTCCCGCCGTGGTCATCCCGGACTCGTCGCGCATGCGCAAGGGCGCCATCACGACCACGCTCCGATCCATCCCGACGGATTCAGCCCCAACGCCGTGCCTCCTACCCAGGAAGGCTGCGTCGGGCGGCTGTCGTGCACCTCGACGGTTAAAAGCCCCTCGCCATCGAGCGCGCCCGCAAGCGTTCCCGCCGCATCGAAAAGCGGCAGCGGACGAACCTTCGTGCGAATGGTCACCGACACCTGCTCCCACGATTCGCTCCCTTCCGCCTCCACTTCCCACGTGCAGCCACCCTCATGCACATGGAAGCACGACGCGGGCGGCACGGCTCCCAGGCGATGTCTCACATAGGCATCGACCGACTCATCCATCGACCCGAGCGCATCGGTTTTGGTGGCAAGCAAGCGGCACGCATCTGCGGCGGCGGCCTTCATGACCACGCGATCGTAAAGCAGGAGCGCCGGCTGAACCAACGCAAGCAACACCACGAACAGCACGGGAATCAGCACGGCAGCCTCCACCGTGGCCTGCCCCTCCTCTGCATGCGGCAAACGTGCCACCTCCATCACCTCCTTAATGCTCTCGAATGCGATGACCCGCCAAATCACCCGCGATCACGCGAACGCGCCTAGGCAAACCCTTCAAGCGCGAACCATCCGCCAACCCCAAGCGCAAATCGCCATCAATACAGCAGCACGTCAGCCATGGCCTGGGGAGAGGCCTGTTCGACGCAATGCGACGCCGTGGCCAGGGCGTGCTCGACGAGCGCGCCGCCCGACGCGAGCCGCCACAAGGCTCCCAGGCCGATAACCACCGTCAAAAACGCGGCGGTCACCAATGCGAACTCAACCGTCGACTGACCCGATTGCGCGCATGCGCGACACCTTGCAAGCCGCTTTGCGCCCCTACAGGCTGTTGATACCGTCCGAGATGGCATCCCACAGCTCCTGCAATTTGCCGCGGAACAGCGTGATCGCGATGATGGCAATTACCACCAGGACGCCTACCAAGATGGCGTACTCGGTCGTTCCCTGCCCCTCCTCCCTCGCACGCAGGCGAGCAAACCTGCAGGCCATCCGAGCCAGCGCGCAACGATATGCGCAAGCTATTCTTTCAATCATGTTCAGTAGCCTCCCATCAGCTCCAACAAAACCGGTCCCAGCACCAACAGCAGCATCGCCGGCAAGATGAGCGTTCCCGTTGGGATCATCATCTTGACCGGGGCCTTCGCAACGCGCTCCTCCACATGCGAGCGGTGCACCGATCGCGCTTCGGCAGCAGCCTGCTCCAAGCTCTCCCCCAACGCCGTCCCGAACCGCAAGGAGCGAACAACGGACGACACCACCCGCGTGAAGAGAGCGGACCCGTACGAATCGGCAAGCGCCTTCAAAGCCTCCTCGCGCCTGGCCAGCCCAAGCGTCCAGGAGCGCATCGCCGAAGCGCATTCGCGCGAGAGGGTCGTGTCGAAGTGCTCCACGTACAGCTCGAAACTGCGATCGAAGGACAAGCCGCTGCGCACACCGAGCGCGACGACCTCCAGCATCTCCGGCAAATCCCTTTCCAAGCCGGCAAGTCGGGCCGCACAGCTCGCGCGAAGGGCGCGTCGCGGAGCGAAAAGTCCCCATCCGACGCCCAAGACGGCGCCGAGCAAGCCCAGCTCGTTCGACATGACCAAACCGATCAGACCGCCCGCGGCGCCCGCAAAGAAGGCAAGGCGCGCCATGGCCTCGCCAAACGCCTCCCGCGAAACCTCTTCAGCGAAACCGGATCGAGCAACGACATCCTCGAAGCGCCCAAGACGAGCAAGCGCGCTTACCCAAGGACCAGGCCTCGCTTTCCGCAACGCGATGAGGGCGCTTAGGCGCACAAGGTAGCGAATCACCCGCCCCGAAGGACCCTGGCACTGCGCCGCCCCTACCGTTCGCGATGGCTCGCGAGGGCGTCGGGGGCTCTTTCCCACAAGGGAAGGAACCGTTTGAGCAGCGAGCGCCCCTGCACCGAAAGCGAGCAGAACCCCCGCAATCGCCGCAACACCTTGCCCCGCCATCACACCACCTCGACCTCCAGCATCCGCCTGACCGCAAGCACGCCCGCCAGTTGCATGGCCAACGCAACGCCAAGCAAGACGAGCCCGGCCGCACTCGCGAAGAACGGCTCCAGAAATCCTTGGCTCACCACCGACAACGCCGCGATGAGCGCGAAGGGCATCACCGTCACCACGCGGGCCGAAAGGCGCGCCTGCGCGGTTTGCACGCGCAAGCTGCGTCGCAGGGCAAGCTGCCCCTCGACCGCGTCGCGAGCCGCCTCGAGGACCGGGCGAAGGCTGCCGCCGGACTGATGCTGCACATCAAGGGCCACGGCTACGAATCGAAGCTCGGGAACCGTCGCGTCCTGCATCAATGCCTGCAAGGCACCCTCGACACCCTGACCAGCCTCAAGCCGACCCGCAGCTTGGCCGAAGCGCGCCCCTAAGGGTCCTTCGGTTTCCTGCGCAAGATGCCGAAACGTCTGCTGCAGCGAAAAACCCGCTTGAAAGCACGCCCCCATCGAGTGCAACACGTCCGGAACCGCCGCTCGCATCGCTTCGCGTTCAGCATCTCCGTCGGCTCCCACGCGAACCGCCGCCACGATGCACGCGAGCAGAAACGTCGCGAGGGCGGCAAGGGGCGAGAGGGTCACAACCCCCGCACCGGCGCCGGCAACGGTCGCCAGGGCAAGAACCAACGACAAAGCCGCCTCGGCAGCAGGCTCGACGCCGAAGCGCTGCCCGAAGGCACGGGCCGCCGCGGCCGCGAAGCGCCGGGGAGCCGAAATGCGGCAAGCCAGCCTCGCCAAAGGAATCGCCCAGCCCACTCCGCTAGCCGCATAGGCTCCAAAGCCCTTGCCCCTCACAATCCGCACCGCCCGGGCCACGCGACCCGATGCGGCATCTATTAGGAAATGCCCGAAGAAGAAGGCTGCGAGCATCCCTATGCCGCATAGCGCAAGCTTTCCATCCATTGCCGAACCTCTTCCCCATCAATTTCCGATGTCGCGGCAAGTGCGCCGACCCAATCGGGCAACTCGTGCCAAAGCCCCTGTTCATCGGGTCCATCACGCGCGAATATCGTCCGAATCCCGCACCTTTTGCCGCCGTCTTGCCGCAAAAACTCCGCCACCTGGTTCACGTAGCGCCGCCCATCGAGGGCGCGCGCCGTCTGAACCACGACGTCGAACGCGCTTGCCGCGTTCGCCTCTATCACATCGACCGGCAAATCTATCCCGTAGCGCACCATCGTCGTGATACGCGGAAGCACATCTGCCGGAGAGTTCGCATGCAGCGTGGTCAGCGACCCGTCATGACCCGTGTTCATGGCGGTCAGCATGTCCACCGCCTCCGCGCCGCGGCACTCTCCCACCACGATGCGATCGGGCCTCATGCGCAAGGCGTTGACAACCAGATCGCGGATGGTCACCTCGCCAGCCCCTTCGGCGTTGCGGGGGCGCGCCTCCAGACGAACGACGTGCGGGTGTTCCAAGAAACGAAGCTCCGCCGTGTCCTCGATCGTCACGATGCGCTCGCCGGGACGGATGCAACACGACAGCGCGTTGAGCAGCGTCGTCTTGCCGCTTCCCGTCCCGCCCGAAACCACGATGTTCTTGCGCGCGAGCACCGCCCATTCCAAAAACCTGCGCAAGCTGGCATCAACGGACCCGGAGGATTCCATATCCGCCAGGGTGATCACCCGGCTCGTGAACTTGCGAATGGTGACGATCGGCCCATCGGGCGCAAGCGGCGGCATGACCACGTTCACGCGATGCCCCTGCGGAAGACGGGCGTTCACCATCGGCGACGACTCGTCCACGCGGCGCCCGAGCGGGCCGAGCACCCGGTCGATCAACGCTCTCAGCTGCGATTCGTCCGCAAACGACGCATCGGCGCGCTCAAGGGTGCCCGCACGTTCGACGAACACGTTTTCAGGTCCGTTCACCATGATCTCGCTGACGGCGACGTCCTCCAAAAGCGGTTCGATCGGCCCGAACCCCAGCACTTCGTCGACAAGCTGACCGGCCAGGGCGCTGCGGCGCTTTTCAGGCACGGCCGCCCACGTTTGCAGCTGATACGCCTGCCGGCAGGCTCCAAGCAGCTCGCTTCTCGCACGTTGCGGTTGGCGCGACAAAAGCTGCGCGATCTCCTCGATGGACACATAACGACGCACATCGCTCTTCAACCGGCTCAGCGTCGCCGCATCGCGCACCACCACCGGCTCCGAGAGGCCTGCCGCGCAGGCCCTCTGCTCCAAGGACACGACGCTCACCTCTTCCTTCGACGCGGTTTCTTGTTGCCGCGGAACAGGCCAAGCCCACTTGCCTGCTCGTCTTCCGCGTGCAGCTTCGCCCCCATTTCGGCGGGAAGTATCTCCGCCAGCAATCCGGAAAGCCCTTCTACCAGGTCGTTTCCCGACTCGATAAGCTCAAGCCCGCACGCGCCCGCCAGCAGTTCCTCCACTTCCAAACCGCCATCGGCAAGCTCGTGCACGTGGGCTCCCCGCAAGGCGTTCGAAGCATCGAGAACCGATATCGGCGCCCCCTTGCCGCACCCATTGAGGGCGAACACGAAGGGGTTGACCGCTATCCCGCAGCGCGAGCAAAGCTCCAACGCTCGCACGCTCGCCCGAAGCGACGTTTGCCGCTGATCGATGAGGAACAACGCCTTTGAGCTGCGCTCCAAAAGCACGGCATGCTGCTCGGCCCAGGCCGATCCCGTGTTCGCGACCACGACGTCGAACCGCCCTCGAAGCTCATCTATGAGCCCGCCGGCCCGATTCGCGATGGACTCGGCGAGCTCAACCCGAAGCGGAGCCGCCAAAAGCGCCGGAAGGTTGCCCTGCGCCTGAAGCGAGTCGATCCTCGACGGTTGGGCCAGCGCTTCGTCGATGCGAAGCGGCCGCTCAACGCCGAGCATCTCCGCCATGTCGCCAAATTGCAGATCGAAATCGAGCAGCAGCGTATTCAATCCCGCCGCCTTGAGCAGCAATGCGCTCAGAACCGCGACGCTGCTCTTCCCGCATCCGCCGCTGCCGCTGATCACCGGCAGCAAAAACCCGCGCGAAGCAGTTGCTTGCCCAGGACGGGGCGCCTGAGTCGCGACGGCCTTATCCGAGGGCGAATCGACCCCTCTCGGCCCTCCGTAGCCGGATGGTTCCCCACAAGTCGAACCCATCTGCGCCGGTAATCGCGAAGCATCAGGGCCGGCCGCTTGCCCGAACCCGGATGAGGGCAGCAGCGCTTCCCGCCCATCAGCGCCTGCGAGCTGCGACGACCGGGAATCGCGAACGCATGATTGCTCGGCAGCACCCCCAAACGGAGCCACCGGCGACCCAACGCCGCAGCCCATGCCGAAACCCGCAGGTCCAGCCGCCGCGAAACCTGTTGCAGCCTGCGGAAAGGCGCCCGAGGTTCCCGCACAACTTGCTTCTCGAGCAGCACCTGCAGCACCGAAGCCGGCATCGGATGCCCCCGCCGCAAAGTTCGATACCGACCCATCCGCAGCGGCGGGATATGATGAGGTTGGCGCCGCGGCGCTGCCAAGTGACGGCGATTGCTGGGCGGAAAGCTGCTTGTACTGCGCATAGCGCTGCGAAAACAGCTTCGGCGTCAAAGTCGCGTCGATGCCGGCAGCCGACGCCCGGCTGCGCAACGACCCGGAATCATTCGCCGCAAGCATGCATACGCGCAAATCGGGCCTATCATGCTTGAGCGCAGCGGCCAGATTGATGGGCGCAACCGGATCGCTCGACGCAACCCACGCCTCGCGGATCCGCGCATCGCAGGCAAGCGATCGGCGCGCCATATCGGCAGATGTGAACAAGCGCAACCAACCCTGCGCCGACAAGCTCTCCCCCACAAGCCCCAACAACTCCGGATGCCGTACGCTTTCCTCATCTGCGCACAACGCGACCAACGGCATGGTCATGCCCCATTCCCCCTTCATCGACAACGTTTATTCCCCCGCCGCGCCCACGGCCGGAATCGTGAAATACAGATCGGTTTTCTGAGCGGCCGCCACCAGCTCCTGCACCTGCTCATCGGGCACCGCAACGGTCACCCACGAGACCTTCGCGTCGCTGCTGGATGCCGAAGACGATGATTTGGCGCTGGTCGCAAGCACCTGAACCCCTCTCACGAGCGCCTGTGTCGACGACGATCCGGTCGCGTACACGTCGACGCGCACGCCGGCACTCACCGCCCCGCCAACAGCCTGGACGTCTTTCGCCGGCACGCTGATCGCCGTCATGTTCGCCGGAACGTCGATGGACGACGCGTCAGCACGAAAGCGCCGCGTGGAAAGAACCTCTCCCGACAAGATCACCGACGAAGCCTTCGACCCCACCACTTCGCTTGACAGCCGCACCGCATCGGGAGGAAGCAAATCCGACACCCACAGCTTCGTCTCCACCGAAGCGGCGTCAACGGTTTCGCCCGCCGCAATGTCCCTCTTGGCGACGCACACCTCCACTTGATCACCGCCGTATCGCGCTAACGCATCGGCGCGCGCCTGCTCAGCCTCCCCGCGTACGCCCTGCGTATAAGCGAACACGCATACCGCGCATGCGATGCCGCATGCCACCGATGCCGCCAACGCCCTTTTCCGCTTCATGGTGCCTCCTCGCCCCTCGCTCGTTGAAGTGCAGTATGGACGGACGAACTTGCGCGCACTTTGCGCACAAGTTGCGCCGCGGATGCAAGATCCTTGCCACCGACGCACCGGAATCGCTCCTGAAATCCCCCGCATTCGCCACGCCGATACGCCACACAGCTTCCTCGCATCTATCCGATACCTCACGCGAGGGGCTTCGCGGCATCCTTGGGCCTGGGCCCAAGACGCTCCGCTGGTGTGCAATTTTTGCGAACGGGCACTTCTTATGCGAAAATACGTTTGCTCTAAACGGGCATACGGCCGGTTGGCGCAGCGGGAGCGCAGGTGCCTTACAAGCACAAGGTCACAGGTTCAAATCCTGTACCGGCCACCATTGAAACCGCAGGTCAGGTGTTCTTTATCACCTGACCTTTTTCTTTTTATCGGAAAGGAGCCCTCTTTTGTCCCACCAAGCAAGCAATCTTTCCGCCGAAGCGGCGCTGCAACGCCTCAAACAGGGCAACGAACGATACCTCACAGCAAAGCAGGCTCTCGGTGACATATCGCCCGACCTGCGCGAATCGACGTTCCAGCACGGGCAAGCCCCTTACGCCATCGTGCTTGCGTGTTCCGACTCCCGCGTGATTCCCGAAGCCATTTTCTCGGCGGGCATCGGCGAGCTGTTCGTGATCCGCGTGGCGGGCAACGTGGTCGACAACCATCAGCTGGGCAGCATCGAATACGCCGAGGGCCACCTAGGCTGCAACTTGGTGGTGGTGCTCGGGCATACCTGCTGCGGCGCAGTGGACGCCGCCATGCACCACGAGCCCTATGGCACTGTGAAGTTCATCACTGACGAAATAGCAGCCGCCATCGGAGATGAGCGCGACGAGGCCGCCGCCTGCCTAGCCAACGTCGCCCACAGCGTGCAGCGCATCGAGGAAAGCCGCCAGGTACGCCGCGACGAGCAGGAGCACGGCCTGCGCGTGGTGGGCGCGCTCTATCACACCGATTCCGGCAAGGTTGAGTTCTTGGAAGGATAGCCAACTAAGGGCCGATCCAAGCGTATGCGCAAGTTTGCATGATTGAAGCGGTTTTCGCTAAACAAGTACCGCGACGCCGTTATGGCGTCTTACCCGCAGGGTGCGGTGTGCGCGGCCGCATTCCTCAGCCGCCGCGCACACCGCACCCACCGCTCGTAGAGCCAGCTCTTCATTACCAGCCGACCGACAGATGAATGCTATAAAAGCTCGCTAATCTTCCAGGTCGAAGAGGGTTTTCATGTCGTTTTCCTTCAGGGGAGCGCCGCTCGACGGCAGGCTTGTCGCGCGGAATTTATCTGGCGACGCTTCCCCGCCGATGAAGTCCTCCACGCAACCGACCGACGTCACCACGCGGCTTCCCTTGGCGGTAAACGCCAAAACGCCTTGCGTGGAGTTGGTGGTCTTCGTCTTCAGCAACGACGTGTTGAAGTTGACCAGGCGATAGTCGCTCGACACCAGCGCGATGTCGCGATCTTGGTCGAGCACCGTCGCGAACAGAAGCTTGCTGCCGCCGTAGATGGCGTTCTTCAGCTTCTTGCGGTTGGTCTTGGTTGCATAGCCCGACAAGGCCACGCGCGCGACGCGACCGTTTTCGAAGACGAAGAGCACATCGGCCTTGTAATCGCCCGGATCAATCACCCAGGTCACGTTTTCATCGGGGCCCATTTCCAAGTCGGTTGCCAAGAACGACCCCAGCTGAGCCGACTTCGTGTCCTCGAACGAGGCAACCTTGCACTTGTACACCTGGCACTGGTCGGTGAACACCAGAAGCTCGTGGGTGTTCGAGGACGGGAACTCGATGAAGGGCTCGTCTCCGTCCTTGTATTTCAACGTGGCAGCCTTGCGCAGCACGCGGTCGGTCATCTTCTTCAGATAGCCCTGGCGTGACAGCATGATGGTGACGGGGTATTCCTCCACCTCGGGTTCAAGGTTCACCTCAACGACGTCGGCGGGAGACACCATGCCGGTGCGGCGCGGCATGACGTATTTCTTGTTCACCGCGGCAAGCTCGTCGCGAATCACCTTCTTGATCTTCTTTTCGCTGGCCAGGATGGCGTTGAGCTCGGCGATGTCGTCGGTGAGCTTGGCGATGTCCTTCGTGCGGTTGAGGATGTACTCCTCGTTGATGTTGCGCAGCTTGATCTCGGCCACGAACTCGGCCTGCACCTGGTCGATCCCGAAGCCCTTCATGAGGTTGGGCACGACCTCGACCTCCAGCTTGGTGTTGCGGATGATGGCGATCGCCTTGTCGATGTCGAGCAGGATGGCCTCAAGGCCGTGCAGCAGGTGCAACCGGTCGGTCTTCTTCTGCAGGTCGAACTCCGTGCGCCGGCGCGTCGACTCCACACGCCAGGAAACCCATTCTTCCAAGATCTGCCGCACGCCCATGACGCGCGGATAGCCGTCCACCAGCACGTTGAAGTTGCACGAGAACGTGTCCTGCAGCGTGGTGGAGCGGAACAGCTTCGCCATCAACTGCTCGGGGTCGACGCCGCGCTTCAGGTCGATGGCGATGCGCAGGCCGGAAAGGTCGGTCTCGTCGCGGATGTCGGCGATCTCGCGCACCTTGCCTTCCTTGGAAAGCTTGACGATGCGGTCGATGATGACGTCCGTTTTGGTGGTGTAGGGAATCTCGTACACCTCGATGATGCGCTCGTCGGGCAGGTAACGCCAGCGCGAGCGAATCTGGAAGCCGCCGAGGCCCGTCTCGTAAATCTTTTCCATCTCCTCGCGGCGATAGATGATCTCGCCGCCGGTGGAGAAGTCTGGCGCAGGCAGGTATTCGAGCAGGTCGCAGTCGGGGTCGTCGAGGAAATGCATGGTTGCCGTGCACACCTCGTTAAGGTTGAAGCCGCAGATGTCCGACGCCATGGCCACGCCGATGCCCTTGTTCGCCGACACCAAGATGTTCGGGAACGTCGTGGGCAAAAGACGCGGCTCCTTCATGGCGCCGTCGTAGCTGTCCATGAAGTCGACCGGGTCTTTGTCGATGTCCTTGAAGATTTCCGCGCAGATGGGAGAGAGCTTCGCCTCGGTGTAACGCGAGGCCGCGTAACTCAAGTCTCCGGAGTAATACTTGCCGAAGTTGCCCTTCGACTCCACGAACGGCGCCAGCAACGCCTCGTTGCCCGTGGCAAGGCGCACCATGGTCTCATAGATGGCGGCATCGCCGTGCGGGTTGAGCTTCATGGTCTGCCCGACGATGTTCGCGCTCTTCTGGCGCGCACCGTTTAACAGCCCCATCTTATACATGGTGTAAAGCAACTTGCGATGCGAGGGCTTGAACCCGTCGATTTCCGGGAATGCGCGCGAGACGTTGGTGCTCATGGCATAAGGCATGTAGTTCGACTCGAGCGTCTGCGTGATGGGCTGCTCCATCACCTCGGAGTGCAGGCCGATCACGTTGGGGTTGTCAACGTGCTTTTTCTTCGTTGCTTTTTTCGTCTTCTTCGTTGCCACGGTTTCCCCTTGATGCTTGATATGTTCAGCGAAGCCTTGCTAGTTGCCACGCTCGAAGCGGCCCTACCAGCGTCGCACGCTCTACTGCAAGTCGAGCTGGTCGAGATATTCCTTGCCATGCTCGGCAATATGCCGCTTGCGTCCCGCCTCGTCGTTGCCGAGCAGCAGGTTGAACATGGCTTCCATGGTGGTGACATCCTCGGGCTCCACTTTGATGAGCCGGCGCGTTTCCGGATTCATAGTGGTCAGCCACATCATGTCCGGATCGTTCTCACCAAGACCCTTCGAGCGGTTGATGGAGCACTTCTGGTCGCCGATTTCCTTCAGGATGTTGTTCTTCTCAAAATCGGTGTAGGCGAAGTAGGTCTTTTCCTTGCAGTTGATCTCGTACAGCGGCGACTCGGCGATGTAAACGTAGCCCTCGTTGATGAGCGTGGGCACCAGCCGGTAGAGCATGGTGAGGATGAGCGTGCGGATATGGTAGCCGTCGACGTCGGCGTCGGTGCAGATGATGACCTTGCTCCAGTTCAGGTTATCCAAATCGAACGTGCCGAGATTCTTCATGCGACGGTCATTGACCTCCACGCCGCAGCCGAGCACGCGCAGCAAATCCATGATGATGTCCGACTTGAAAATGCGCGGGTAATCTTCCTTCAGGCAGTTCAGAATCTTGCCGCGCACGGGCATAACGCCCTGGAACTCAGCGTCGCGCGAGGTGCGGATGGCGCCGGCAGCCGAGTCGCCCTCCACGATGTAGATCTCGCGGCGGGCCTTGTCCTTCGAACGGCAGTCGATGAACTTCTGCACGCGGTTGGCCATGTCGGTCTTCTGCTGCAGATTGGTTTTGATGGACTGGCGCGTCTTTTCGGCGTTCTCGCGCGAACGCTTGTTGATGAGCACCTGCTCCATGATCTTGTCAGCCGAAGCCTTGTTCTCGATCAGGTAAGTTTCCAGACGCTCCTTGAAAAACGCCGTCATGGCCTGCTGGATGAAGCGGTTGTTGATGGCCTTCTTCGTCTGGTTCTCGTAGGAGGTTTGCGTCGAGAAGCAGTTGGTCACCAACACCAGGCAGTCCTGCACGTCCTGCCATTTGATGGAGCTCTCGTTTTTGTTGTACTTGCCCTGGCCTTTGATGTAGGCGTCGATGGCGCTCGTGAGCGCGCTGCGTGCCGCCTTTTCGGGCGATCCGCCGTTTTCCAGCCACGAGGAATTGTGGTAGTACTCTTGCATCTGGAACGTGCGCGAGAAGCACAAACACGCGGTGATCTTCACGTTGTAATCGGGCAGGTCGTCGCGATCGCGGCCGCGGCGGTCGGCCTGGATGAAGAAGGGCTCGGTCAGATATTCGGTGCCCACCTTCTCAAGCACGTAGTCCTCGATGCCCTTGGGGTAGCAGAAATCCTCTTCGGAAAAGCCCTCTTCACCCTCGATGCGCAGACGGAACGTGACGTTGGCGTTGACGACGGCCTGGCGGCGCATGGTTTCGCGATACCATTCGTCAGGAATGTCGATGGACGTGAAAACCTCAAGGTCGGGGCGCCATTTGATGGTGGTTCCCGTTCGGGTCTCGTCCGTCGGCTCAATCTGCAAGGCCTTCTTCTTGGCGCCGATGACCTTGCCCTTATTGAAGTGCAGCTGGTATTTGTTGCCGTCGCGCCAAACGGTGACGTCCATGTATTCGGAGGCGTACTGCGTGGCGCACGAACCCAGGCCGTTGGTGCCGAGCGAGAAATCGTAGTCGCCGCCTTCGTTGTTGTCGTACTTGCCGCCGGCGTACAACTCGCAGAACACCAGTTCCCAGTTGAAGCGCTTTTCCGATGAATTCCAATCGAGCGGGCAGCCACGGCCGTTGTCCTCCACCTGGATGGAGCCGTCGGCGAAAGCGGTGAGCGTGATGAGGTTGCCGAATCCCTGGCGAGCTTCGTCCACCGCGTTCGACAGGATCTCGAAGGCCGCATGGGCGCAGCCATCAAGGCCATCGGAGCCGAAAATGACCGCAGGGCGCAGGCGGACGCGCTCCTCGTCCTTCAACTGGCGTATGCTGTCGTTGCCGTAGGCGGCGGTGTTTTTTGCCATACTTGCTCTTCCGCTGATCGTGTTTCGTGCGCGTCACAGGTTTTCAGACGCAGTATCCCCACCCTCGTCACAAGGCCTATCCCCAAGGCGCGAACCTTGAACGAGGGCGTTCATTCGAAATCGAGACTTTATCACACCCTATTTGGAGCGTCGGAGAACTCACGGCAAAAACATCGGACAAACGTTCGCTAATCGTTCGGACGTATGGTGCTCGTCTCTTGGCGCAGCACGACAGCCTCAAGACTCCTTGCCGGCAAGCGCACGCGCTATTTCACGCTGAATTCGAACACATCACCCCAATGGCGCCTCAGAGCAAAAGCCGCCGTCGCCTTGGTGTTGCTGTACACGATGGACCACTGCGTGTTGCTCGTGATGTCCTCAGGATTCGGCTCTTGCGCCGACGCGACGAGCGCCTTCCAAGCAGCCGCGACATCCTGCTTCCCCTCGCAGGCATCGAGCACCTGCGCGATGGCCAGCGCGCGTTCCTTGCCGTGGCCCCAAATGCCGTTGTGACGGCTCGGCTCAACCTTGTCAGCGTTGAGCGCATAGTAGTTGGTTATCTCGCGAGCAGGGGTTGCCACCAGGCGGCGCGCAGGATCGGTCGGATCATACTCGACCACGCGGCTGTCCCCCGTCGCATCGTTGATGAAGAAATGGTAGTCGCGCCCCGCCGAGGCATGCATGTCGTAGGAGCTCAGCAGCGAAACCGCCTCTTGCGTCGATGCCGCCCGATCCAAAACCAAACGAATCGCCAGCGAGGTGCTGATGGCTGGCTTTTCCGTCTTCTGGTCAACCGGTTCGCTGTCAAGCGTGAGAACCGCGATGGAAACGCCCTTCTCGTTGACGCCATCCAGGCAGGCAAACGGCGCCACAATCGCAGCGGCACGGCTTTTCAGCCCCTCATCGGCAACGTTGGCGCGCAGGTTGTTCAACGCGCAAAACGCGATGGATGCGTACCCGTCCTTCGGATTCGCGCGAACCAAAAGCGCCGACGTGTCGTCCTTGAAATCGTAGTTACGGCCCATGAGCACCCCATCGGGCCCAACCGCGCGAAACGCGCTGCATGCGAAGGTGGGGGCGCTAACGGTGACGGGGATGCCGGGCAGCACCTGCGCCACCGCGGCGTCCAAGTACCCCTGGTCGGTGCGGCACGGTTCACCGGTGAGGGCATCGAGGTCGTAGTCGTAGTCGATGGACACCTCGTAGAGGTTGTAAGGACCTTCGTAGGCGGAAAGCTTTTTCAGGGAAACGATGCTCGCAATCTGGTCTTCGTACATGGTTGCGCTCCAATCTCGTCAGCGGACATGAGCGCTGCAGCGCACGCCAAGGCGAAACGACCGGCAGCGCGCATTCCCAAAGGAAGGTGTTTCGTGGCATCGATTCTACACCGCCCGCCACACGTTCGTCCGCCACGCATCGGCAGGGAGGGAGCAATCCGAAGCGAATGCAACGGCAACGCACGCCGCTTGCGGGCTCGACTCCCCCGGCTATGCGCGCGCAGCCTTCTTGCGACGATTCGCCATCTTCAAGATAAGGTACGCAACGCCGATGACCGCATAGGTGATCGCGGTGGCCACGTACCCCGAAAAACGCGCGTCACCAGCCCCGACGTAAACGGCGTGACCAACCGCGAGCAGCATGCCCTGAGCAATCAGCAACGCCATGAAGGGGTACGCCAAACGCTGCACCCGCTTCCATCGCTTATGCTCCATGCGATTGCGAATGAACCGAAACGACGTGATCCACGGCACCAAAAAGCAAATGAGCAGCGGCACGCCCACCACGACCGAGGCGGCGAACATCCACGGCAGGGCATCTCCCCAAATCCTCGAATAGGCCGACGTGAACGCCAGCGGCACCATGGGCAGCACCTTCAGCACATGGAAAGCGATGATGAAGCCACCCGCGATGGACATCTCCGAACGCACCGACAGCAGGCGTTTCGTCAGCGCCCATGACTTCGGCAGCGCACCGGCGAACATGACTAGCACGTAAAAGGCCACGCCGGTGTAGCAGCTGGAGAAGAGCTGGTCAACGTAGTACAGCGTCGGCATGGACATAAGGAAGGACGCGAACGAAAGCACGCACGCAACGATGAACAGCACATAAAAGGGCACCGGATGCTTTCGCAGAACAGGCGCGAGCACCAAAACGAAGGCGCAAACGAAGACGAGCGCCTGCAGGATGTTCGGAACGATTTGGGGCACGTACGGTATCACGGCAATTCCTTTCCCTTCAGTCGAATGCACACGATACCGAACGGATCTGCCAGGGAGCTTTTCGATGCGGAAGAATCGCAAAACTGTAGGGAAAAGCCCCGCAAGCGGAAACGGCCGCGCGTCCGGCGGGCTGCGCGATCAAATGGCCCCGCCGCACACGACCAAGCAGCGCCCGCAAAAGGAGCGTCCCAGCCGCATCTTCAGCTTGTACGATGTAGTCCGCCCAGATCGCGCCCTATTCACCTGCGCAACCGATACAATAACGCTGAGCAAACCCCCTTGCGAAAGGACACCCATGACAGACAGCACTTCTCGTCGCCGGCCTTCGGGCGTGGCCGACATCTGGCGCAAAAGCCTGCTGCGCCTGCGTCATTGGCGCTTCTGGTGCAACATGGTTGTCTTCTTCTGCATCTTCAGCGTGGTGGGCCATTGGTGCGAATGGGTATACTGCCTGTTCAACGATTACTTCTTTGGGATCGTCGATCCGAATTCAGGCGTTTGGAACGACATCAACTACCCGTTTTTCGTCTACGGTTTCGGCGTCATCGTCGCCTCGATCATCTTGGTGCCCTATCGGGAAATGCTCATCAAGTGGCGCAGATCGGACATCAGGGCCGGCATCCACTTCTTCATCGTCAGCATTTTCGTGGCCATGGGCGCCGAGCTTACCCAGGGCTTCCTGCAGAATCAGCCCAACGAATACGGAAACTATCCCCTCTGGGACAACTCGCAGCTCCCGGGCAATATCTTAGGGCAGGCATGGATCGTCAACGACGTGCTGATCGCCGCGCTGCTCACCTTCTTCGTTTGGCTGGCCTATCCCATTGGCAGCAAGGCACTCGACAAACTCACCGACAAAGTGCACATCGCGCTGACGGTCGCCATTGCGTTGGGTATGATCGTGCTGACGGTCTACGAGTACACGACGTACGGATAGCGCAAGCGCATCCCCCGAAAATCCCGTCAAACCATCTCTCTCGCAACGAAAGGCCTCTGCGTGCGCGCACAAAACACCGACAACAAGACTGAGCGTCCAACAAGACGCAGGAGCGCAAGCAGGAAAAAACCCACGAGGAGAAAACCCGGCAAGACGCCCGCCTGCCTGCAAGGCAGAACCCCGGCCCAGCAGCCCCTGGTGAACCTTCGATCGAACGCGCAGAGACAATGGGGCGACCGCGCATCGATCGGCCTGGTCGACCTGAATCAACCTACCGGCACCGTCGCCAGCCTCGCCCCCAACAAGCCCGCGTATTATATCGTCCTCGGAATCGCCATCGCCATCATCGCCGTCTCCCTCTTAACGACGCAAACCGCGGAATTTCAGTACTACGTGGTGGGAAACTCGTTCGCGGCAACGAACTCGGACGAGACGGCAAGCTCGGATGCATCGGAGGGCTCGTCCACCACGATGAGCCTGTTCCCCGATGCTGTTGAATATTGGCGCCCCACCGTCGCAGCCGCCTGCAAGGACCTCGACCTTGGCACGGAATGGGAGGACACCGCGCTCGCCATCATGGAGGCCGAATCGGGCGGCAATGTGAACGTGTCCTCGGTCGTCGGCTGCAGCCAGGACATCATGCAAGCCGGAGAAGGCTGCGCCGGCGTCAACGCGGGAAGCAGAAGCGTCACCCTGCTCGGTGCGAACGGTCTGGCCGGATGGAACGCCGTGCCCTCCATCGCCGTGCCCGCCAATTGCGCCACAGCGTCTATCTACGCCGGCGTGATCGAGATAAAGGAGAACATCGAGCACCTGGAAAGCTGGCTTGGGCCGATTGACCCCGACGACGTGGGCAAGATAGGGCTGATCGCGCAGGGTTACAACTACGGATGCGCCGGATGGTCGGCGTACTGCCAGCGAAACGGCATAACCACTTGGACTTACGAAGCTTCGGCAACCTATCAAAGTATGCAGCCCGGCGGCACAACCACCCATGGCCAGAAAGTGATGGACGCCTATGTTGCCGCGAGATACTAAGGGTCGCAGACGGCGAACCAAACCGCTGAGGCGTTAACCGTTCAGTGCGGCATGCTCGCGAGCAACCTCTTCCATCAGCTTACGCAGGGGCCACAGGCGGTTATACGGCGTGACCTGAGCCTTGCAGGCAACGCTCGCATTCGCCTCGCGCATCGCGGCAAGCATGTCATCAAGTTGCGCGCTCGAGCAATTGCACACCAACATGAACTCCTCTTCGAAAGCCGGCCCCTCATACGGCGTGCGCACTGGATGCAGGCCAACCATGCCGGCAACCGATCCGACGGGGTCACCAAGATTCGCAGGCGTGATCGTGCGCACGGCGACGCCCAGCTTGTCCATGACGGCGCGCACCGCCTGCCCCCGCTCGCTTTCCGCATCCAGCCCGTAAAGCGCCACCATCGGACG
>CAVHFC010000005.1:53191-58523 GCA_963635025.1 Eubacterium sp. CAG:786 | reverse complement strand
GTGATTCGTTACATTTTCTGGGACGACTTTTTGTGAATCATAACATTTTTCAAGCGGAGTTTGTTGCTGGGCACTGTTTGGCAAGTGACGTGCGAGCGCCCACGGCCAAAACGCTGACCGGCCAAACAAGAAATTACGGAAGAGGTTAACCTTCGGTTCGATCGCGAACATGTTACTATTTGGGCGAACTGGAACCAGCGCAGCGAAAAGAGCCACGAACGCGCTCTCTGCCGCGCAGGAACGATACCGCTCGGGCTTGGAAACCCGACGCGAAAAACGATGGGAGACAGAAATGTCGCTGCTTCGGATGAACCACAAGCTGGTGGGGGTGTAGCCCATGAAGCTGGCTGTGCTTATGTGCGACGGTGAATGGAACATCGTTCGCGTCCTGGAAAACACTTTGCCCATCGACATTCCCGAAGGCGCCAATCTGGCGGACATCGCTGAAGGCGCTGAGTCGCTCGAAGAAGCCAACATGATTGGGCGTCAAGAGTCGGCCAAACACGATATGGCGAATCTCCGCTTCGAAGGGCTTGACACGGAAATCCCCGCGCTCATCTTCGCCTACCCGCGCAGGTTCATGGTGTTCGCCTCCGTCATCGACAAGATGGAGGACCTTCAGGCGCTCACGCAATCGCTGGTAAAGCACCTCAGCTGGGCCGACGAAAACGTGCAGCCGCCTTACCAGGACGGTTATTTCCAAATCGAGCTTCTGAACAACCGCCTGCTGAACTCCGAGCGGGCCCTGACCAAGAAGAATCGCCGGCTCGAGCGCCTGATCGAAGAGGTGCGACGCGCGCACGACACGGTCACGGTGCTCGAACGCGACAACGTGACGAACCTCTACGATTCGGGCGGCTTCTGCCGACACGTGCAAAACATGGTAGATGGGGGCCTTGAGGGCCGCTACGACATGATTGCCATCGACGTAAAAGGATTCCGCCTGATCAACGAGGTGTATGGGCGAGAAGCCGGCGATCGGGCGCTGCGCGACATGGCTACCATGCTCACCGGGATAGAGGGCGCCGATGACGTTCTGTTCGCGCGCGTCTATTCGTCAACGTTCTACGCGTTCGCCCCTTCGGCGATGCACTTCCATGAAGCCATCAACCGCGAACTCGGAACGTTTTTGGCCGATTACCCGCTTCCGATCCAGCTGAATCTGCAGATTGGCGTGTATGCGGCCATCGACGAAGACCTTGCCGCAGACGAGCTGTGCAACCGCGCGCGTCTGGCGCTCACGCGCCTGCCCGACCTCAACGGATCGGGCATCGTTTTTTTCGACGACAACCTGCGCGAAGACATGCTGACGCGGCACCAGATCCTCGACCACCTCTCCGTCGCCATTCGCAACGAGGAGTTCAAGCTGTATCTGCAGCCGAAAGTCGACATGATGCTCCAAACCACCATCGGAGCCGAGGCGCTTATTCGTTGGGAACATCCTGACCTGGGATTTCTGCCTCCTGACAGATTTGTCCCACTCTTGGAGGAAAACGGCGCCATTTACGCCGTTGACAAGTTCGTATGGCGAAAGACCTGCGAATTTCTGCAGCAGCGCAAAGAGTCGGGCCTTACGTGCCTGCCCATTTCAGTGAACATCGCGCGCTCTGACCTTTACGAAGACGACCTGGTGGACACGCTGACCGGCTTGATTCGCGACCATGGCCTGACACCCGATTTGCTGCACCTGGAAATCCTCGAGCGCGCCTACGTCAAGGACACCGGCCGGATCAAAACGGTGCTTGAGGATCTTCGCCAGCGGGGCTTCTTCATCGAAATGGACGACTTCGGCACCGGTGAGTCGTCGCTTTCCATGCTGGCCGACTTGCCGGTCGACCTCATCAAGCTCGACCGCAACTTCCTGAAGTCGGGGCTGTCGGACAAGCGGCGCGTGGAAGTGGTTCGCTTCGTCATCCAGCTGGCGCGAAGCCTGAACATGAAGGTCATCGCCGAGGGCGTGGAAACCAAAGACCAGGAAGAGGTTCTGACCTCGATGGACTGCCATTACGCGCAGGGGTATTACTACTGCCGCCCGCAGCCGGCTGAGGGCTTTCTGTTTTACGAATAGCGTTGGCGGAAAGCGACGAGGCCGGGCAGGGGGCGTTGGCGAAAGAGCGAGGTGCGCCGCGAAGGAGACCGTGAAGCCGCAGGGCCGAGGCTGCCCCGCTACGGCCCGCTCATCCCGTTACACCACGAAGTCCCAGATGACCTTCGCGAAGAAGATGACCAGCACCACGATGGTGATGGGGCGCGCCACCGCGCCACCGTTCTTCGTGAAGCTGTGCGAGCCGATGTAGTTGCCCGCGATGCCGAACACGCCTGCGACCAGGCCCAACAACAGCAAAACCTGCCCGTGCAGCAGGAAAACCACCAGCGCCGACATGTTGGTGGTCAGGTTGATGGCTTTCGTGATGCCGGCTGCGCTCACCAGCTTCAGATGCGCCACGCCGGTGAGCAGCAGCATCAGAAACGTGCCCGTCCCCGGGCCGTAAAATCCGTCGTACATTCCCACTAAAAACGCGATGACCAGGCAAAGCGCTAGCGTTTTGCCTGTAGGAAGCGGTTCTTTGTCAACCTTGCCGAAGCTTTTCGAGCGCATGACGTACACCGCCGTCACGGGAAGCACCACCAGCAGAAACACCCGAAGGAACGCGTCGCTGGTCACCATCACCAGGTTCGATCCGGCAACCGAACCGAACATGGCCAGCACGACGCATCCTGCGGCCAGCTTCCATTTGATGTAGCCCGATTTCGCGAAATGCCAGGTGGCGACCGCGGTTCCCATCGTCGAGCTCAGCTTGTTGGTGGCGATGGCCGCATGTGTGGGAAGGCCGACGATGAGATATGCGGGAAGAGACACCAGCCCGCCGCCGCCGGCGATGGAGTCAACATAACCCGCGAGGAACACAAATGCGCACAGCAGCGCCAGCCACCATGGCGCCATGCCGAACAGGGCCTGGCAGCCATCGATCAAAGCTTCCACGTTCGTTTCTTGCCCCGCTCGAACTAGCGCGCGTCGCGAAGGATCAGCGACATAGCCTCGCTGCGCGATGCGCGAGCAGCATCGGTGCTGCCGGCGAACACGCCGCGCACCGCAGAGGTGACCGTGCGGCTGCCGGGCTTCTTCACGCCGCGCATGCTCATGCACATATGTTCGGCCTCAAGCACCACGATGACGCCCTGCGGGTTCAGCTGCTCCACCAGCGTGTCGGCAATTTGGCCGGTCAGACGCTCCTGCACCTGCGGGCGCTTCGCGAACACCTCCACCAGGCGCGCAAGTTTCGACAGGCCGCATACGCGACCATCGGCCGAGGGAATGTAGCCGATATGCGCTTTGCCGAAGAACGGCACCAGATGATGCTCACACATGGAGTAGAAAGAGATGTCGCGCACCAAGACCATTTCATTGCAGTGCTCATCGAAGGTTTTCTCGAAGTGCACGGCCGGGTCCTGCTCAAGGCCGGCGAACACCTCTTCGTACATGCGCGCCACGCGAGCGGGCGTTTCCAGCAGTCCTTCGCGGTCGGGATCTTCCCCCACGCCTTCGAGAATCATGCGGACGCCGGCTTCGATTTTCGCTGTATCCATGGTGCTGTGTTCTTCCTTATGGTCTTTCGTCCGAACGGGTTGCTGTCCATGGGCTTTTTTCGTGCCCGGCAGCGGTTTTACCGCCCGTTTCGGCTCTCACTTGATGCAGGGGACGAGTTTACCATGCTTTCTTTCCAGGCGAAACCGTTCATATGTTACCTCTCAGGTACCGTTTACCGACGCTTTTGGCATTTAATCCGCGCGAAACAAGCCCGCCCGCCACGCGAAACAATTGCCGTGCATACTGAACTCATCGCTTCGGTAGACTGCGAAGCCCGATCAAAGGAGAAATACCATGATTGCCACTGCTATCTACGTTGCTGGTCTCGTCCTTTTCACTGGCGGCCTCGGCTTTGCCATGAAGAAGCTCTAAGGGACGAACACTCTCCAACACTCCAACGAAACGGCGGAAGGGAAATCCCCTCCGCCGTTTTGTGTATGGTAGCGGCGAGATGAGATCGGGTAGAGAGCGGCGATTGGTGAATCTGCGCAGGTAACCACAACCAATCCCGCTGTCGCATCGAATCGACAGGCCCACCTTGAATCGAGTGTCGCGCCTATGGCGCTCTCTAGTAATGGTCGAGCTGTCGCTCGACCCCACGAATTCTTGTTGTTGAGACAACGGAGCGACAAGAATTTCGTGGGTGCGAGACACGTCTCGCACCGTAATAGCCAGCGCCGAAGGCGCGTCAGATTTTTTAACGCGAGGGCGGACCGGTCGCAATCACATGCCACCGTTTTCGCGCAACGTTGCGCCTAGCCTTCCAGTTCGAGGCCGACGGGGCAGTGGTCTGAGCCGAACACCTCGTTATAGATGCTCGCCGCTCGCACTCGCGGCGAAAGGTCCTCGCTGACCAAGAAATAGTCGATACGCCATCCGGCATTGTTCTTCCGCGCGTTGAAGCGGTAGCTCCACCAGGAGTAGGCGCCTTCCAAATCGGGATGCAGGTCTCGGAACGTGTCGGCGAATCCGGCGTCCAAAAGCGCGTCGAACTTGCCGCGCTCCTCGTCGGAAAAGCCGGCGTTGCCGCGGTTCGGTCCGGGATTCTTCAGGTCGATCTCGTTGTGCGCCACGTTGAAGTCGCCGCACATCACCACCGGCTTCGGCTGAGTCTTCTCGCCGGCGGATGTTTTCGGCAACCAGCTTCCGGGTACGTGTCCCGAGCCCATCTTGAACGGGGCAACTTCGATATCCGCTCCGCCTTTTCCTTCGCCTGCGCCCGCGTTGGGAGACAGCGCCACGAACCCTTCCGCATCCGCGCGTTCGACCGGCACGCCTTCGGGCAGCACACCTTCTTCGAGCCCTTTGCAAAACTCGCGAAAGGCGTCGTCCCATTCCATGCGATGATCGATGCGCGCCAGCTCGTTCTGGGCATTCGGCGTGTACACGCACACGAACCAGAAGTCGGCGAACTCGCACGCCACGATGCGCCCCTCGTCGTCCAGATGCGGAAAGCCCAGGCCATGCAGCACCTGCAGCGGCATATCCTTCGCGAACACCGCGGTGCCGGAATAGCCCTTGCGCTCGGCATAGCTCCAGAATTCGTGATACCCGGGCAAGTCGGGTTCAGCCTGACCCGCCTGCAGCTTCGTTTCCTGCAGTGCGAACACATCGGCATTGAACTGCTGCACGATGTCCTCGAAGCCCTTTTTCATAACGGCGCGCAGACCGTTGACGTTCCACGATACGAATCGCATTTCCGCTCCTTACACAACGATCGTCAGCACCACGAGCACCACGCCC
>CAVHFC010000005.1:0-52564 GCA_963635025.1 Eubacterium sp. CAG:786 | reverse complement strand
GCCAGCCCCTGCGCACAGAACGCCGCAACGAAGAACAGGATGACGAACGCGATTTTCGCGCGAGGATCAAGACGATGAGCGAAGGAGCACCCGGGAGCGTAGACGCCGAACCCACCGGATGCGGCAGGGCGGGAAAACAACTCAGATGAGGCCGAACTTCTGGAATCTCTCCTCAAGAAGTGCTTCCCATCAGGCACAACACCGCGCCCATCAGAACGTTTCACGTGAAACGTTCCCTCCCTCGGCTGCGCCGCCAGCACACCGGCCGCCACCGCGCCGGTCACAGCGCCGGTCACGCACGCCGCCAAGGCCAGCGGCGGCAGGTTCACGAACACCGAAGCCGTGCCGAGCATCAGCGCCGCCACCGCCAGCTGACCGGCGTTGTGCAACACGGCGGCAACCATGCTCACGGCAACCGCCCCCATGTCCGGAACGCGCGACAGCGCCGCCGCGCCCGAAAACGCCAGCACCGTGCCGCCTAAGCTGTACGCAAACATCATGGGGGAGCCGAACAGAAATCCCGAGGCCACCACCTTCACCAAGGCAACCGATACGCCCGCGCGCATGTCGAGCGAAAGCAGCGCCACCACCACGGCAACGTTGGAAAGTCCCAGCTTCACGCCGGGCAGCGCCACGGGAAGCGGGATCATGGTTTCGATATAGCTGAGCACCAAAGCCAGCGCGGCAAGCAAAGAGACGCGCGCCAAACGCCGGGTGGAGGCTATGCGAGACTGCTCGGGCATGCGACGCGACGGTCCCTACGAACCCACGACGTCGTAGCGTTTGCTCGCGTTCGATCCGTCGCCGTCGGTTATCTCGACGATAAGCTTATGCGGCAGGCACACAATCTGCTGCCCAACCTCGGATATCCACCCCTGGTTCACGCAGTCCTGATTGGGGCAATCCGCCTCCTCGACGCACACCTTGCCGCCAGAGACCTTCACCACGTTGGTGCCCAAGCTCGTGGTGATGGTCTGCTCGGCATTCGACGACAGGGAAAGGGCGTGGGTATTGCCCTCGCCGTCAGTGACCACCACGGTGCGCGCCGGCGTCGTGGCGCCCACCACCTGCATCACCACGAACGATATCACCACCACGGCGACAAGCACGCCGATGATCAGGACGTTCTTTTTCATGCGACCGAATGCCCGCTGTTGCGCCGCCGTCATGAGCGCTCCTTATCCAAAATCGTGAAATCCGACCCCGCCGAAGCAGTCGCCGTGTCGTTCATGTCCACCACCACGCCGCTGAAGCGCGCATCGGAATTCAAAAGCTCGATGGCCCGGTCGTGTCCAAGCAGGAACAGGATAGTGGAATAGGCATCGCCGTCGGTCGACGCCTCCGACATGATCGACGCGCTCGCCAGATCGGTTTGCGCAGGGTAGCCCGTTTTCGGGTCCAAGATATGGTAGTACAGGACGCCGTCCTGCGTGAAGCTGCGCTCATAGAGGCCACTCGTGACCACGGACTTGTTCTGCGCCGGAACGCTCGCGATCACGTCGTCGGTGGCTCCGTTGGGATCCTGCACGCCCACGTTCCAGTTATCCCCGCGGAAGCTTTCGCCCAGCACGTAGACGTTGCCGCCCAAGGAAAGCATGGCGCTTTCGCAGCCCGCATCGCGCAGAATGCTCACCAAGTCGTCGGTGATGAAGCCCTTCGCGATGCCGCCCAAATCGAGCATCGCCGCAGGATCGCTCAGCGTCACCGTGTTGCCATCCACCTGCACGCAGCGATAGTCAACATGCTTGACCGCTTCCTGGATGGCCGCGTCGTCGGGCTTCACGCCGGTCACGAAGTCCCACAAGCTCGACACCGCGCCGATGGTGATGTCGAACAGGCCATCGGATGCTTTCGAATACTCAAGCGCAGCGGAAATGCATTGCGAGGTTTCGGGCGCGACCTCCACCGGGGAGCCGGCGGCGTGGTTGATATTCCAAATGTCGGTACCCTCGATGGTGCGGGAGAACTTGTTCTCGAAATACTCGCAGCGATCGGAAAGCTGCTGCATGACCTCGTCCGACGTGCGCGCGCTGATCTGGATGACCGTATCGAAGTTGAACAGCGTGATCGAGCGCACCTCCTGCTGGGATGCCGCGCTTGACGAGGCGCTTGAAGATTCCGTCGCGCCGTTCGAGTTCGAGCTCGACCCCGCGCAACCCGCAAGCCACGCAGGCGCGGCGAGCGCCGCCATCGAGCACAGCGACAGCGACAAAAACCTTCGGCGGGACAGAGATTCTCTCATAGGGCAAGCCAACCTTCCTATCGGCGGGCGCGGGCGCACGTTCGCCGCGCCATCATTCTACATAAGCCACCAACACAGCGCGAACAGCGCCGCGGCCTTCACCAGCACCAAGGCGATCTCGCTTCCGCGCACCTTCGGGGTGCGCAGCAACGTCACGTTGTCCAGCGGGCAGCCGTCGGCGCAGCGAGAACACGCGATGCACTCTCCCGCGGCGAAGGCGTCGGGGTCGGGGTGGACCGACACCGGGCAGTTGCGCTTGCACAGGTTGCAGCTGCGCGCGCAATGCTGCGTATCGCGTCGAAATGCGGAAAAGGGGAGCACCGGTATCAAGCTGAACAGCGCGCCGAGCGGGCAGAGGAACTGGCAGAAGAACCGCTCGACGAACAGCATGCCCACTGCGACGCAACCCAGCACGACAAAAGCGCCGACAGCGATTCCCTCGACGTTTCCGCCGGTGATTCCCGCAAAAGCCGTCCAGGGGCTATAGCCGGAAACCTGCGACCAGGCACCCGTGAAGCACAGCAGGCAGATGGCCACCAGCACCACGTATTTCAGAGCCTGCAAGCCGCGCTGCACCTTCGGGTTCAGCAGCGATCCTTTCGGCTTGATCTTCTTGCGCACGGGCGTGAACAGGGCGAACAGCGCATCCCCAAGCGTTCCGAACGCACAGGCGTAGCCGCAGAAGAAGCGTCCGAGCACCGCGGTGGCCGCGAGCATGGCGCAAAGCAGCGCCAAAAACGCGCCGAACTCCACCGGCTGCCGCCCTCCCATTTGCGTGAACAGGTACTTCACGCCGTTGAACGCAGCGCTGAACACTGCGGGAAACGCGATGAAGAACGCGATTTGCACGGCCCAGCGCACGCCGCGGTTCACGGTCAAGCGGCGCTGGCGAAGGGCCGCCTTCGAGGTGATCTTCGCCATGCTATGCACCGCCTTGCGTGGCGGAAGCGGATGCATCGCCGGCGGGCGCAGCGCTCGCCGACGCCGAGCCGACCGTTGCCGCGCCAGCGCCCGAGCCCTCATCCGAACCAGCAGAGTCGATAGCCTGGATAACGCCGTTGATGATGCCTGCGGAGCTGAACGTCGCGCCCGACACCACATCGACGTTCGGCGTTTGCTTCATGAGCATGTCGTCGATGAGCTTCACCGCCTGCTCCAGATACGGCCCGTCCTCGTTCGGCGCGGCGATGACCTGCACGTTCTCTAGGTAGCCGCCCTCAATGGTCACCTGCGTGGTTACCGGGCCGCCGTAGCCCTGGGCGCTGCCCGTGAACGTTCCGTCAACGGGGAAGGGTCCGCGACTTGCGGCCTTCTGCGCTTCGAGGATTTGCTGCTGCACCTGCGCGTCGGCTTGGTTCGTCTCGGCAGCCCAGGTGCTGAACCATGCAACGAGTGCGACGACGACAGCTACGTTGGCGGCCTTCAGGATGAAATTGCGCTTACGCAGCAGAAAACTACCCACGGCCGCTCACATCCTTGAGGTCGGCCGAAGGCGCGGCAACAGACCCCTCGGGCTCGCCTGTCGGGCTGGCAGCACCGTCGTCTGCCGGCTTCGCCTCTTCGGCATCCGTCGGGGCCGCGGTGTCTTCCCCTTCAACCGGCGTCACCGCTTCGGCGCTCCCGTCAACCTTCGCCGCATGAGCGCGCTCGTAAGCCTGCTTCGCCAGCTCCATCGCCTTGGCGTACGCGTTGGCGATAGCGCGCGAGGAGTAGGTCGCGCGGCTCACCACGTCGATGTTCGCGGGGCTTTTGTGCTGGTCGATCAGCTGCGTCACCACGCCGGCATGTTGCACGCCCTTGATGGTGCGCCCGTTGGCCGCCCAATTCAGATACAGATCGTTAGCGGTATCGTATTCTCCGAGCACCGCATCGCCTGCCGCACCGGTTTCACTGCCATGAAGGCTGGAAATGGCTGTCGCCTTGCCGCCGCTCACCGTCACGGTCATGGCAAGGTAATACGGCTCGAATTCCTCTTCGTCTTCCTCGTTGAAGCACTTCACGAACACGGGATAGTCGCCGTCAAGGTACCCGGTCGCAGAATCCTCGTCACCGGAATCATCCTTTTTGCCGCCATCGTCTTTCCCGTCGGCGCTCCCGTTGTTGCCGTCCGCTTTTCCGTCGTCGCCCGCGGAAGCGCCGTTTTCGGAACCGCCATCGTTGCCGCTATCGCTGCTGCCGCCGTCGCGCACCGCCTTGGAAAGCGCGTCCTCGATGGCCGACAAGATGCCCTCCGAAGAAAACGTCGCGCCCGACACCACGTCCACTGCGGTCGACTGCTGGGCAACCACCTGCGAAATCAAGCCCTTCGCACGTGAGAAATACTCAGCATCGTCATCTTGCGACACCACATCTATCTGGGAAATCTTGCCGCCCGCGATGGTCACCGCCACCGCGATGGTGGATTTGTAGCCCTCGCCCGAACCTGTATAGGTTCCGTCAAGGTAGCCACTAGCAGGCACCGCGGTCGGATTCAAAGTCGCATGCTGCTTCGCGGAATCCGTCGACGTCCCCGCCGAGGCCGCCTGCCCGCCAGCGTTGGTCTCGCTTCCCAAGCCACCGGCCGCCTTATCGAGCGCATTCTTGATAGCCACTAAAATGCCCTTCGATGAATACGTGGCACCCGACACCGTGTCCACCGACGTGGACTGCTTGGCGATGACCTGGGAAATGAGCGTCTTCGCGTTGCTGAAGTACGGCTCGTCATCGTCCTGCGACACAACCTCGATAGCCGTGATCTTGCCGCCTGCGATGGTCACCTCCACCGTGATGGTGGACTTGTAACCCTGGCCCGAACCGGTATAGGTGCCGTCTTTGAGGTTCGTCGCATCCACACCGTAATCGGAGGCGTTGTAGCTTACGCCCGTCGCAGGCTGATCGCTCTGGCGCTCGGAGGTCACCTCGACCGGCTTCATCTCCGTCGCGCTTGCCTGCTCGGCCGCGGGATATGCCGAAGCGTCGAACACGAGCGGCTGATACTGCGCCACCACCAAGGCGACAACAGCCCCCACCAGCACCGACGGCATGAGGAAACCGGCCGATGCCGCCTTCTTCGCAACGTCGCGCATCCTCGAGGAAGCCTCGCCCGCAGCCGCCTGCTCGACCACGTCAGCTCCGTTCTTCTCTTCAGTCATACCCGTCCTCAATCATGCATCCTTTAAAACGCCGCATGGGGAAGGGGCGCCCCGGCGCCTCCTCCCCATGCTTTCGGAGGCGAGCACCATCGCAGCGCCCACCTCCGTTATCTTTCGATCGCGCGTCTTACCTGCGCAAACAGCTTCCTACTTGAAGAAACCGTTCTCGTAGGCGTTGAACAGCACCGCAGCGCCGCGCTCGCGGCTCACCACTTCGTCAGCAGCGATGGTGCGCGGTTCGTCGCCCTTGCCGTAGCCGTTCACCAGGCCGTGCTCAACGGCCCACGCGACGCTCTGCTTCGCCCAGGTGCTCACGGTATCGGCGTCCGCGAACTTCGACAGCACCTTATCGGCATCGATAGCTTCGACTTCCTTGTCATCGGCCAGCATGTTCACCATCATGCAAACAGCCTCTTCGAAGGAAAGCTCCTTAGCGGGAAGGAAGCTGCGCGTGCCGTCGGCGTTTTCCCAACCAGCAACAACGCCCTTGGCATACGCCCAGTTGGCAGCCCCGGTGAAGTACTGATTGTCTGCGACGTCGTTGTATCCGTTGTCGCTCTTCGCGTCGGTCATGTCGTAGGCGGCCTCGGCGGTGGGGTCGCTGTAGCGCCACAGCGACGTGACCAGCTGGGCGCGCTTCATGGAATCGCCCACGCCGAAGTTGCCGTTTTCGTAGCCGATCATCAGGCCCTTCTTGGCGATGAACTGCACGGCTTCGGCATACCAGGCGCTCGGGTCATCGGGGTTCACATCGGGGAAGCTCGGCACGTATTCAACCAGGTTGTCCATCGCCTGCTGCAGATGCTTCACCTGCTCAGCAGCTTCGGCCTCACCCAGGGATTCCTTAGCAAGCAGCTCCTTGGTCTCATCGCGCTCGACGACGAATTCCTTCCAGGAGTCAGCGGTGTAGTCGGACTCAACCTTTTCGGCAGCCTTGTCGTAGACGATCTGAAGGTTCGCCTTCGTCTCGTCGGTTACCGGGGAGACCTCGAACTTGACGTTATCGGCCGTGGCGTTGAACGTGATCGAAGCGTCCTCGTAGCCCAACGCATGCACGGTCACCTTCCACGTGCCGGTGCCGTCGGTGCCCTCGGGCAGCTGACAGCGATACGATTCGGTCAGGCCAAGCTGGATGCCCATGGCCTTATGCATCCAGTTGTCGGCCGCGAACTTGGTGCCGTAGGTGGCAAGCGGCGTGGTCGCCGTGGTGTCGTTACCGTAGTAAGTCCAGGTCACAGCCTGCATATTTGCGCCCAGATCACCGAAATCCTCGGTGAAGTCGACGCGGATGAACTCGCCGTAGCTTCCGATGTCATCGCCCGACTTCAGCGTGAAGCCCTTCGTGGACAGATCGACGGTCTTCAGCTCCTGGTCCTTGATGCCGGAATCCTTGCCGGAGGCGTTAGCGGAAAACTCGAAGCCGTCGGCGGTCTTCGTCGCCGTCTTCAGGTTGTTCGTGTCGGCGTCCACGTCGGCCACAAGCCCGGTGTAGGAGGAAAGCTTGCCCTCACCGTAACCACCCTGCAGCGTCTCACCGTTGGCAACGAAGCTGTACTTCTCCTTGAACGCATCCAGGTCGGAGGTCTTCACCTTCACCGGCACGTACTTGATGCCCGTGACGTCGTAATCCTTGAACGTGTAGGTCTTCCCGTCGCAGGTCAGCGTCGTAACCTTGGTTTCCTTGTTGGTTGCCTTGGTGACGGTCTTGCCGTCGGTGGTCACGAACGTGGCGCCCTTGCCTTCGGCCGGCCAATAGGAGATCTCGAACGTCTGGCCCTCTTCGGTTTCAACCGTGGTGGAGCACTGGTAGCTGCCGCGATGCATGCCGTGATTCGTGGTCGCGCGCGTCACCACGTCGTAGCCGCCCTTGTCAAGCTCGTTATGGGAGTCCTTGATGGTGCTCGATGCGGTGTCGTCGGCGTTGTAAACACCCTCGCCTTGCCAGTATTCGGTCCAGGTGAGCGCGGCGAAGCCATACGTGTACTCATCGGAAGGCGTTGCCGTGGCGGCCTTGGCCAGCGCGTCGTCGACAGCCGACTTGATGGCGTTGCTGCTGTAGGTGGCGCCGGAAATGACCTCGATGCTATCCGTGCTGTTAGCGGCGACGATCTGGCCCGGAACGCCCGTGGCCTGCTTCTTCGTGCCTTCGATGGCCTTCTTCACGTACGGGGCGCTCTCGGAAGGCTCGTTGCGCGTCACGTCAACGGCGGTGATCTTATGGTTGGCAACCGTCACCTTGACGATGGTGGTGTAGCCGGCCCATTCGTCGTCGTTTTGCGCATCGCCGTTGTCAGCGATGACGCAGCTGCCCTCATACGTGCCGTCGGCGATCTTCGCCAGGTCGTATGAAGAAGCGGCCGCAAGGCTTTCCGCGCTTGCGCCGGAAAGCGTATACTCAACAGCTGAGCTGGAGGTTTCCGCACCTTCACTCGTTTGGGGGGCAGCCGTTTCAGTGTTGGTAGCATCTAAGCCGGCTGCCCCTTCGTTTTGCTGCGCCAGGGCAATCGCCGGGCTCAGCGACAGCGTCAGCGCTGCGGCAAGCATGCTCTTGGAGGCAACGTTGCCGGCATGCTGCAGCTGCAGACGAACTGCATTGCGTTCGATCATCCGCATTCCTTTCTCTTTCTTGTCGATGAGAGCGGCGCAATATCACGCCCTCCGCACTTCGCCATTCCGCCACCGGCCCGGAGGCCAAGTAAGGCGGCATTAACACGTAGAGCATTGTATGGGTGAGGTAACAAATGTCACGTCCCAGTTTTGTGAACCTAATGATGTTTGCCTCAGAAAACACTCTTTGCACACAAAGTTAGCCATAGATTGCTTTTCATCTGTTGCATAACGCGATTCTCAAATGTGACCGATCGCTAACTATTCTGTTTTTAGGATAATTGCAGATGAGAAGCGCATTCCGCACGCGCAACGCCTACTTGTGGTACGGCTCACCCTTCGATATCTTCTGCGCGCGATACAGCTGCTCCAGCAAAACCACGCGTGCAAGATTGTGGGGGAGGGTGATTTCGCCGAACGAAAGCAGCTCGTCGGCACGGGCACGAACCGCGTCGCTGACGCCATCCGACCCGCCGATGACGAACGCGAAGGAGCTCACGCCTTGCAGCATCAGGTTATCAAGGCGCTTGGACAGCCCTTCGCTCGACCGCTGCTTGCCGTCGATGGCAAGCAGCACCACATGCGTGTCGGCTCCCAGTTTGGCCAGCTCGGCGCAAATATGCTCGCCTTCCTTGGTGCGCGCCTGGTCGACACCACCGGCCTTGCGCGGATCGATGTCGGCGATTTCGCGCACTTCGGTTTTCGCATACGGCTGCAGGCGCTTGAGATATTCAGCGCACGCGTCCGCCCAGAAGCGTTCTTTCAGCTTCCCCACAGCCACCACGGTGAACCTCATACGCCATCCCTTTCCCTCGGAACCACCCGATCGAAGCACTCGGAGCACTCGAAACGCCCTGGCGAGGCGCCTCGCACGCCACAACCAGCAAGCCATCATTGTAACGGCAAACCCGCAGCTCGAAACAGCGTCGAAACACCTTACGCCCCAAAACCAGCCATCTGTCCCATAAAATAGTGTTCCTAGGTAAATAGGGTGTTTACAATCCGTTTCCCTGCTGTTACTGTTCTTCCCACAATTTCATAGCGTCACCCCGTTGACATGGCCTGAACCTTCGGAACAGGGCATGTAGGGGCCTCTGGAGAATCCCAGGTTATGGGTGCCGAAGGGGCAAGACGTACGCAGGCAGCAATGCCGAGCCGCTTTTGCGGCGAACCGTACCGTTGAAACTCTCAGGCAAAAGGACAGAGAAAAGCCTCCGGGCTTGTCGCGAGACCGCAGCTTCAAGCTTGTGTTTCACTAATCCTTTCCACAACCTCATATCCCCAAAGCCCCGCTTGATGCGCACGGCAGTAACGCGCGGCTGCCATTCGCGCTCACCCGGGGTTTCGCCTTGTAAATTGCTTGGGAGAGAGACAATATCAAAGGAGTTATCTGTGGAAGGATTTTTCGACGCCTTCAACACCTTGTTGACGGCAATCGACGACTTTATGTGGGGCGTGCCCCTGATGGCGCTGATCCTCGCCGGCGGCATCTTGCTGACGGTGCGCCTGGCGGGCCTGCAGTTCAGGCAGCTCCCGCGCGCACTGCGCTACATGGTGAAGAACGAGGAAGACGGCACCGGCGAGGTTTCCAGCTTCGGCGCGCTGTGCACCGCGCTTTCAGCCACCATCGGAACGGGCAACATCGTCGGCGTGGCCACCGCTATCGTGGCCGGCGGCCCTGGCGCCATGTTCTGGATGTGGGTGGCAGCGCTGTTCGGCATGGCCACCAAATACTCCGAGGGTCTTCTTGCCGTGAAGTACCGCAGCGTCGACGAGAAGACAGGGCACGTGCTCGGCGGTCCGTTCTACTACATCGAGCGCGGCATGGGCAAGCGCCTGCCGAAGATCAGCTGGAGGTGGCTGGCAAAGATCTTCGCGTTCTTCGGAATGTGCGTCGGCCTGTTCGGCATCGGAACGTTTACCCAGGTCAATTCCATCTCTTCGGCGGTAACGGGCTTCTTCGACCCCGATAAGGCCGCCACGGTGAGCATCTTGGGCATGGATTACTCCTGGGCGACGGTCATCGGCGGCCTGGTAGTTGCCGTGCTGGTGGGCCTCGTGGTCATCGGTGGCATCCAGCGCATCGCCAAGGTTTCCGAGCGCGTCATTCCCGCCATGGTGGTGCTCTACGTCGGCTTCTCGCTCATCTTGGTGGTGACGAACTTCGACAAGATCCCCGGCGCGTTCGTCGTCATCGTTGAAAGCGCCTTCGGCCTGCGCGCTGCCGCCGGTGGAGCGCTCGGCGCCATCATCATCGCCATGCAGAAGGGCATCGCCCGCGGCATCTTCTCCAACGAGGCCGGCCTCGGCTCCGCGCCTATCGCCGCCGCTGCTGCACAGACGAAGGAACCGGTTCGCCAGGGTCTCGTGTCCATGACCGGCACGTTCCTGGACACCATCATCGTGTGCTCCATGACCGGCCTGGCGCTCGTCATGACCGGCGCCTACCAAATCCCCGGGCTGGAGGGCGCCGCGGTGACCACGGCCGCATTCCAGGCCGGTCTGCCGTTCATCCCGTCGCAGGTTGTGGCCTTCGTCGTGATGGCCTGCCTGGCGCTGTTCGGCTTCACCACCATCCTGGGCTGGGACTACTACGGCGAGCGTTGCCTTGAGTACTTCAGCAACGGTTCGCAGAAGGCCGTCATGGTGTACCGCTGGCTCTACATTGCCGCCGTTTTCATCGGCCCTTACATGACCGTTTCCGCCGTGTGGACCATCGCCGACATCTTCAACGCGTGCATGGCCATCCCGAACATGATCGCCCTGATCGTGCTGTCCGGCGTGGTTGCCCGCGAGACGAAGGACTTCTTCCGCCGCCTGAAGGATGCCGACGGCGACGAAACCAAGATGGAGCCGCACGTCGACCATGAGGCCGTGCCCCCGATCGACGGCCTCACCGACAGCTTGGGCGCGAAAGCGAACGCGTAAGACGCACTGACGCTGCCTACAAGCAAGCCAAACGCGAAGAAGCCCCCGGGACGTTCCGGGGGCTTCTTCGCTCATGCAGCTAAATTAAGCGGCGAATCAAACGGCAAATGGTTTAGAGAGCCTCTGCTTCCGCGACGCCCGACTTCACCAGCGCATCGGCCACCTTGCGTGCCGCCGCCGTGATAGACAGGTCGTTCACGTCCACCGTGATCTCGGCGTACTTCTCGTACAGCGGCTTGCGCTCGTCGAACAGCTCGCGCAGGCTCATGCCGATGCCGCCCTTGAGCACCACGCCGCGCTCCTGCAGGTCGCTCAGGCGATCCACCAGCTGATCGTAGGAGATCTTCAGGTACACCACCGTGCCGATCTCGGAAAGGTGCTTCATCGCCTCGTCGGAATACACCGCGGAACCGCCGGTGGCAACGATGCTGTTCGTGGCCTTCAGGTCGCCGAGGATCTGGTTCTCCACCTGAATGAAGCCCTCGGGGCCGAGCGCGTCGATGATTTTCTGCAGCGTCTTATCGCACTGGTTCTGGATCACGATGTCCGCGTCGATGAAGTCCTTGTTCAGGATCTTCGCCAGCACGATACCCAACGTCGACTTTCCCGAACCGGGCATACCGATCAAAACGACGTTGTTCTTTTCCGCCATGATGGCTCCTCCCACTGGGTTTCTCTTGTTCGCAGGCATTGTATCACGCAGCGGCGTCGGTCCTGTTTCCATCACCTTTTCCGCTCTTCTTCAGCGGAAACGTTTCGCTGATCACGATAGCGCAGAAGATGAGCGCGAATCCTATCAGAAGGCGGCAGGTCAGCTGCTCGCCGTACAGGACGACGCTGAACACCACGCCGAACACCGACTCCAAGCTCAAGAACAGCGACGCTTGTGCGGGCGGCACATGGGCGAGCGAGACGTTCTGGATGCCGAACGCGATCACCGTTGAGAAGATTGCCAAGAACAGAAGTTGTCCTGTGACTGCGGGCGTGAAGACGGAAAAGCCGGGGAACGTTTCCGTTGCCGCGCCGAGCGCGCAGCCCAGCACGCCCTCGAACAAAAACTGCACGACGGTCAAGGTCAGCGCATCGGCGAAGTTCGTGAACTTCGACACCAGCACCAAGTGAGTCGCGAACAGCACCGCACACACCAGTGTCATGCCCTCGCCGAAGCCTATGGTCAGGCCTCCGCTCGTCACCGACACCAGCCAAATGCCCACCAGCGCAAGCACCGCAGCGCCGATATTGAAAACCGTCGGCCGGCGGCGTGCAACGATCCACCACAGGAAGGGAACGATGACGCAGTACGTTGCCGTCAAAAACGCGTTGATGCCGGGTGTGGTGTGCTGAAGCCCGACGGTTTGCGTCCAGAACGCGCTGAAGTCCGCAACGGCAAGCGCAAAGCCCATGACGAGCACCTTGCGCGAGAAGAACCTCCGCACGCGCCTTTGCAGCGCAACGCCCAGCACGACTCCGGCTATCAGGAATCGAAAGCCCAGCAACCAGGATGGCGGCAGCACGGCCACCATATCCTTCATCGCCACGAACGAATATCCCCAGATAACAGTCGCAAACACTATTGCGGCTTTATAGAACGCTGCGGGAAGTTCCTTGCCCATGCGCATCCTTTCCATCGGGTTTTGCCCAACGGGCTTCGTTTAGCGGGCTGTTTAGCGGGCGCCGCCGCCACCGCCACCGAATCCGCCGCCACCGCCGCTCGAGAAACTGCCGCCCGCGCCGCTGCCGCTTGACGAGCCGCCGCTGGCCGCCTGCTGCGCCTCGTATGCGGTGTTGTAGGCGGCGTCGATCGACTTCGTCAAGAATGCGCTCGGCTGCAAAAGGCTCTTCTTGCCCGAGTCCATGCAAATCGAATCTTCCATATACCAAGCCCACCAGGGGATGCCCGCATGGCGCGACGAGGTGGACCCACCCAGCGCCTGCGGCGCCGCATAGCGAAGCTGCTCCATGGCGTTCTTCGACACGCCGAACACATAGGCAAGCACCATCAGCTCATCCCAGTGCAGCTCTTCGAGCTGTTGTCGATTCTCGAGCGAGCCGAAATCCCGCAACCAGTTGCGCAACGCTTTGCAACGCGCAACAAGCTCGTTTCCTTCCCGGCTGCGGCGCGGCATGTAGTTACCGATAACCGCAAGCGCCAAAGACGTGGGAATGGAGAACGCGAAAACCAAGGCGTTATCCATGTCGAGCCAAATGATGCAGCTTGCCACAAACAAAACGCCCGCCACCACCCAGAGAACCTTCTGGAAGCGCTCGCCTTTCTCCTCGAAGAAGCCGCGACGCGCAACCTCGGCGGAGATAGCAGTTTGCCAATCGGTCATGGCGGTTACCATTTCCTTCGAGTGCGTTTTCGCGTACTTTTCGATGCCGCCGAACCAGAACGATTCCTGTCCGTTGGCAACGCGATCGAATAAAAGCCTCATAGCAGCGCGATCGATCGGATCTTCGAGAGACGACGGCTGCACCAAGCGCGTGATGCAGTAATCTTCCCTTTCTTCCGTTGACCCGTCTTTATTGGAAGCCCGATACGATCCAGCTTCAACCCGCACGGCCCCAAGCTGGCACAGATGCATGATGGTTGCCGTCAAATCGCTTGCGTTTTCCCGGTTCCAACGCCACAGACGCCCAGCAACCGCCGGATGGATTCCCTTTTCCGGAACCTCGTCGAGATACTTATTCTTGAATTCAGGGGTGTATTCCTTGCCGTATTTGAAGTAGAGCACCAGTGCAACCACGATGGCGATCACGCACACCGCAGCACAGGCGATCATGAAAGCCAGCGACATCATTCGCTGCGAGTTTGCCTTGTCAGCCCAAACCTTTTCTTCGGAAAGCACGGTATCGAGCCGCTGCTCGCCATCATGAAGGCGCAGCGATTTCAGCGACAGGTTCGTCAGCCATGTCGAGGGAATAAGCACGCGCATCTCGGCATACTCCCCGGATTTCACCTTCGCTACGTCGCATACCACCGACGCGTCGTCATGTATCGCAACGGTGCCATCCAACGGACCGTGACCCCATGCGTACACGTTCTTCGCCGGCTCCACCACCGCACCTTGGGGCAGGGGGAGCTGAAGGGTCGCCGTCACGTTGCAGGAGTCGGACGACCATTGCGAGCCAAGGTACTGCCAGTACACCTCGGTCACGTCGTCGTATACCTGAGCCATATTCGTGATGGTGTAGTCAAGCTCCACGACAATGCAATGCGGTTCGCTTCCGAAGAACACGTACACGGTGTTGGAAGGGGAGTCCATCGAATAGGAATCCTTGCCAGGGCTGCCTTCTTCGCGCCATTTCAAGTCGAAGGGAACGCTTTCCAACAGCTTCATTTCCCCTGGCGCCGCGTCGCCGTCATCATCAAGGGAGACAGTTCGGACGCCGTTGATGGCAACCTCGGCATTCGTCGGCAGAAGGCCGAATGTCCACCAAACCGCGGAATACGATCCCTCGAACTCGAACGTGCGCTGCTCGACCACATGCAGCGAACCATCCGTTTCAAGCTGTGCGTCGATTTCAACGTTGGGCATCGTGTAAGATTTCGCGTCAGCACGCAGTGGAGATGCCGCTAAACTTACGATGATGGCAATCATCGTCAGCTGGACAACATAAAGCAGATAACGTCGATTCAAACCCTTTACCGAGCGGCAGGAGTTGTCGATTTGTGATGTCATAGGCAGCATGGCGAAATGCTCCTTGCAACTTAAGGCCAGTCACGGTATCATAGCAAACCGCACCAATTATTTCGTGGAGAAGTGACCGAGAGGCCGAAGGTGCTCGCCTGCTAAGTGAGTATACGCCACAAGCGTATCTAGGGTTCGAATCCCTACTTCTCCGCCACGGCGCTTCAACCCCTGCTTCGGCAGGGGTTTTCTTTTGCCTTCGTTACTTTCGCTCCCAGGGCCAACGACGAATCTTCTTTGCCTTTACCGGCTTTACCTTGTACGCGGGATTATGCTTCAGGAACACCCTACGGCAGATGCGCGTGATGATAAGCGCGATGGCCGCAGCAACCAAAAACGTGAGCGTCAAGTCCATGACGTCCGTGTTCGCCTCTCCCAACGCATATAACGTCGCGATGCCAAAGAAGACGCACAGCGCTCCATTCAGTACCGTGAATATCTTGATAAGCAACTCTTTTGCTCGCGCCGGTGAAGAGCGCCAGGAAGCAACGATATATACCACGCCCGCAATGAGAGCCAGAGCGACAACGAGAGGTAGAGCACGAACAAGACGGACGATCATAGCTGCCGCTTTCTATCGATTCGGAGCAATTGCCGCACGAATAGGGCTGAAGGTTGTCGTACGCGCCCACCATCCCTTAGCTTGAGCCTTGCTTGCAACGGCCGTGGCGACATCAAGCGAGTCGCAAAGCGCAAACACCGCCGCTCCGCTTCCCGACATCATTGCAGCCTGAACGTCTTCTTGCGCCGAAAGGAACGTACGAACGTCCGCAATCGCTGGCAACAGCTTTTCTGATGCGGCTGCCATATTGTTTCGCAAGGGAACATCTTGCGCCCGATTCGCTTTGCACGCATCCTCGCAGTCCTGAGCCGGTATCGTGACGGGGTTTTCGTCGAACAGACGATAAGATTGCGCAGTGGAAACGCCGCCTTCCGGCTTCGCCAATACGATATAGTTTCCCATAGGCTGTAACTCGCGAACAAAATGCTCGCCAACACCATCGTATTCCGCACAGCCGCCCCGCAAGAAGAAGGGTACATCGGCACCGAGCGTCGCTGCTACCTCTTCGATACGCGCATCATCCTTGTCTATGCCCCATAATCTTGCAGCACCCACCAGCGCTGCCGCAGCATCTGATGAGCCCCCGCCCAAGCCAGCTTGTGCAGGAATATGCTTCTCGATGTGCACGCGTACCGTCTCGCCTTCTCCAAGCGTGTGGCCAACAGCATCCGCAAGTCTCGTAATGGCTTTATAAACGATATTCTTCTCCGGCGGAACATCCAAATCCGGCAGGCCTTCGAATGCCCTTGTTGTCAAATGGACTGGCAAACCATCAACATGTTCGGTCTTCATTCGAAGCACGTCATGCAACATCAGAGCATGCATGGTGGTATCCACGAGATGGTATCCATCAGCTCGGCGACCCTTCACATGCAAAAGCAGGTTCACCTTAGCTGGTGCTATAAGCTTCAAAGAGCCACCACCAAGAAAATCTCGCTCGTCAACCTTTTGAGCAACGCGTGCAACATCAAGCATGTCGATATTGTTCCACGGCGATGTTTCACGTGAAACATCCTGCAATATTTTGTTCTGATCAGGCATTATTCTTTCGCCCTTTCTTTCTTCGTTCAGAAAAGAACTGTTTGAGAAGCGAAGCGCATTCCTCTTCATGCACCCCGGAGGTTACCTCGAACGTATGGTTCAAACGAGAGTCTTCGTTGATGCTGTACAGCGTGCCCAGCGCGCCCGCTTTAGGATCCGAGGCCCCATACACGCAACGGCTTATACGAGCCTGGTGCATCAATCCGGCGCACATCACGCATGGTTCGAGCGTCACATACACCGTGCAGCCCGTAAGCCTCCACACCCCAAGCTCACACGCTGCCATTTTCATAGCAACGAACTCGGCATGACCCGCTGGATCTTGCTGGGTCTCGCGAACATTGCAAGCCCTCGCTATCACCCGCGGTTCAGCAAGATAACGACGCGTAGCAGGATCGATAGGGTGATACACCACGACAGCCCCGATAGGGACTTCTCCAAGCTGATAAGCGCGATGCGCCTCTTCAAGCGCCATCCGCATGTATTCTTCATCATCCATAATTTCCATTATATGGTATCCTACCTACGTTCAAGGAGGAATGGCCGAGTGGTTGAAGGCGGCAGTCTTGAAAACTGTTGAGCCGCAAGGTTCCGTGGGTTCGAATCCTACTTCCTCCGCCACAAATCACACGCCCGCTTCAGGGCGTTTTTCTTTTTCGCTCTCAAAGCCCTTAAAACCAAGCGAGCCGAGGCGTTCCTCGGCTCGTAGCATCGCTTTCAACCCCTCAGAACAATATGGAAGCTAACGCTTCTCCATCGGGACATATTCGCGCTTCTCGCTGTAGATGGACTTGTATGCAGGCCGGATAATGCGCTTACCTGAGGCGATTTCCTCAAAGCGATGTGCAGCCCAACCGGAAATACGCCCGCAAGCGAACAGGGGAGTGAACAGGTCCTCGGGGATGCCCAGCATCGAATACACAAAACCGGAATACATGTCTACGTTCGCGCACATATCCTTCTTAGTGCCCTTCTCGCGCAGGATGACCTCTGGAGCAAGGCGCTCGATGGATTTCAGCAGGTTGAGCTCCGCCTCAAATTCGGTTCCGGCCGCAAGCTTCTCGGCAAACTGCTTGCAAATCACCGCACGGGGGTCGGAAAGCGTGTAGACCGCATGGCCCATACCGTATACCAAGCCCGTATGGTCATACGCCTGCTTGTTCACGATCTTCGCAAGATAGTCGGCAACTTCGTCATCGTTTTCCCAGTTTCCGACGTTCTCCTTGATCTCCTTCTGCATTGCCAGCACCTGATGGTTCGCCCCGCCGTGTTTGCGACCCTTCAGGGAGCTCACCGCAGCCGCATAAACGGAATATGGGTCGGTGTCCGCAGAGGTCAGCACATGAGTTGTGAACGAAGAATTGTTGCCGCCGCCATGCTCGGCGTGCAAACACAACATAATATCGAGCATGCGCGCCTCTTCAGGCGTGAACTGGCGGTCAGGGCGCAGCATGGACAGGATGGTTTCCGCGGTCGATTGACCCGGGATAAAACGATGCATGATCATTGAATCGTTGTTGTAGCGCGAGCGAATGGCATAGTACGTCAACACGGTAATGCGGGGAAGCCTCGAGATGAGAGAGATAGCGGTGTTGATCTCGTGCTCAATCGAACGGTCTTCGGCGTTAGTGTCGTAGGCGTAAAGCAAAAGGATCGTGCGCGCGATCACGTTCATGATATCGGGCGGCGTGTCTCGCATGATCATCGACGCCGTGAAGCCGTCCGGCAGCTCACGTTGCGCATCGATGGCCGCGACATAACCATCAAGCTGCTCTTGCGTGGGAAGTTCGCCCATAAGCAGCAAATAAGAAACTTCCTCATAGTTGAGGCGTTTGTCCGCCGCATCTACCCCCAGCAGGTCATACAGGTCGTATCCACGCAAGCGCAACTCGCCCTTATCGGCCTTCTTTTCCCCATCCGACATCACATAACCGTGAACGTTCGAAATGCCGGTCAATCCCGCCAGAACTCCAGTGCCATCAGCGTTACGCAGACCGCGCTTTACGTCGTACTGCTTGTATTTCGACGAATCGATGGCGTTGACTTTCCTGAAATTCTCATACAGGTCGATCTTATCGGAATTCATAACGCATCCTTTCCCTTGATTGCTGACGAAAATTTCCCGCTTGAAAACAAGCGATGCCCGCGCAGGGCGGGCATCAATCGAATGTCATGCGAACAATATGCTATTTGGTAGCACCGATCCGACAGATGGTCGTGCCGCAATCAGGGCATTTGCCCTTCGTGATCGGCTTACCGTTCTTAGTGAGGCCCTCAACAGGATCCTTCATGATTTTCTTGGCCTTGCACTTTACGCAGTATGCCTCAATTGCCATGGTAAAACCTCTCCTTGCTAATAGGAAGCGCATGGCTCTCACTTTAAGACCCATGCGCTATTCGTTCTGTAGCGTGGATATTATAGGCTAATTCCCACGTCAGACGGTTACATGCCTATTTCGGCCGCTAGATATTCTTTAACAACTCCATAAGGAATCGCAGACTGCTCTCCATCTTCGCATCTTCAATGTTCTCGGCAACATCGTCCTGCTGACCCAGATAAGCAGGTTTTCCGTCCTTCATTCCAGCCAAATGCATAGCCTGTAAGCCGTGTTTCGTCGCGTATGAGGCAGCACTTTCCTCCCAAAGGATGGAAGCGTTGCCAAGCTTGACACCACTGGCCTGAGAGGCCTTGCGAATATAGCGCTTCATACGAGAGGACGTGCGCGAGGGCTTGAGCGTGCCTTCACGCTCGATGATGCTCAGCTCGCCCGCACCCAATGCGTCAACTTCCACGATGAAAGCCCCTCGCAACTCGTTCGCATGAGCTTCAACGAACGCCTTCATGCCAGCGTTCCGCACCAGTTCTGAGCCAAGGGCCACAAACCAAACCTCGGTCTTGATGTCGGGATTGCGGAACTGGTAAATCTGATTGAGCTCGTCGTCAACATCCTGGGAAACGGTCGCGGCGGCGGCTTCCGCAGCCTCTTCGGAAATTGTCTCGGAATCCAGGTTGCTTTGCTCCATGCGTCGCGTGGAGAAAGCACCACCGTACCATGGGCGGGTAGGTTGAGCGCCATCGTGGCCTTGCTGAGAAGCCTGCTCGCCGCCAACCGCGTTCGCCTGAGAGCCCCCTTGAGCGGCAGCGATGTCCGCCACGTCGATAGAAGAGGCATCGTAGGGCGCAAACGCCTGCGTGGCGCCATCCGCAGCTTCAGGCTGCGCATATGCCGCATCATCGCCCTGATATCCGTTTTCGGCAGGGTAATCGGTGTCGGCATAGCCGTCTTCGACATAGCTTTCATTCTGGAAGCTTTCCCAGCCGCCACGTGCCTTACCAACAGCTCGAGCTTCGAACTGATCATCGACGTCGAGCCATTCCTGCGGCGTATCCTCTTCAACATCGTCCGAACGACGGAAGCGATCGAGGAAGCGACGGAAGCGAGACTTCGGCATCTCCATATAGCCCGGACCGGCAAAGGCACCGGACTCGGTGAAATGCTCATCGTAATCGGAATCGTCCGCATCGTCGACGTACAGGTCATCTGGATCGGCCTCAGGTGCCATATCCCTCACCAAATCCTCCGTAACCGGAGCGAACGCTCCCGTGGCGCCAGGAGTGCCGGCAAACGCGATAGGACCTGAAACCGACGGGTTCTCAACGCTGTCCGCCATCTTGATGGCACCAGAAAGCGACGGCAGAGAAGCGAGCAAGTTCGCTTTCGCGTTCGATGCGCCCTCTTCCTCGCTCTTGCCCTCGGCGGCAGATTCAATGTCGGACGTACCGATGGTCGGAAGCATGTTCAACAGGCTCTTCGCGGCGGTTTTCCCTGCCGACTCAACATCAGCGAGGGGAGCGCGCTGCTTCGAAAGGCCGGCAACTGGAGCCGGATTGGCCGCGGAAACGCCGATTTCGGGAAGCGTCACCGGATCAAGAGGGGAGACAGCGGGCAACGTAAGGTTTGCGGGGGCTTTCGCATCAGTCTGCGCAGCACGATCGGCCTGCACAGCGGGCGCGAATGCAAACGGCTCAGCCTGAGACGGTGCGGGGTCGGGCACCGGTGCCGAAAAGGCTTCCAAACCCGCAGTTTCAACAACACCGTTCGACGCGATACTCGCATCGGTGACGTTCAATCGATTCGGCGAACGCTGAATGTCGGGCTGCTTCGCGGCAGTCTCCTCCTGAACCTTACGGGGGTTCAGGAACGACGGCATGGGAACATCGCCCATCGGCGGTACTTCACCCAAATCAAGCTTGGCGACATCAATCGGATTAGCTTGGACAGTAGCAAACGGGTCTGCAAACTGCTCAGGGATGTTTCCGATTGCGGGGGAAACCTGAGCAGGCTGAGAAACGGGCTCTATGGTCTTCTGGGGTTCTTCGGTATCGGCGAGCGGCTCGAGAGCCTGCGTGCTCGCAGCGGGTGCCGACTCGGCAACCACCTGACCCGCGACAGCTTGGTCAGTTGCGGGAGCAGCTTCCTGTTTGGAAGGTTCCTCCACTGAAGAGCTCTTCAACTCATCGTTGTTGGCTTTTTCCGGCGCGGTCGGGTGAATCGTCGCCCACTGGGGAGCCTTCACCTCATGGATAACCTCGCGACCGGCCTCCATCGTCTGCTCGAGCTCGGATTCGACGATGTTGTTCGCCTGGGCAAAATGCCCAGTGCTCTCCGCAACGGCGGCATCAAGGGCCGAAGCATAGCGAGAACGCTGAACCGGCTTCTCCTCAGCGGCATTCTTCTTGGCCTTAGCCTGCGCCTTCACGAACCATGCAGGAACACTCGAAGAAGGTGCACGTTCCTCGACAGGTTCCTCCACCGGCGCATAAGCGGTCTCAACCTGATCACCTGCATCAAGCTTTTCAGGTTGATCAACGACAGCGGGCGGCTCCTGGGCAACGAAGTCTTCCTCCGCATAGGAAGGCACGACCTCGTCTGAATAACCCGCATCTGCGCGCATCTGCTCAATAGCCTGCTGTTCGATTTCGCGGGAACGAAGCTCCTTTTCCTGATCAGCACGATTCTGAGCTTCAAGCTTCTCAAGATTTCGCTCGACTTCCTCTGCGCTCATACCGCTCACCGGCTTGCCGGACAGCGCGGCAATAGCAGCTTTGGCAGTGGCCAGATCGCCGGAAGAATCGCGCGAAGCATCGGCGCTGGCCGAGTAAATGAACTCAGCGCCTTCGGGAATCAGATCGTTCTCCCACGCCGCCGCTTCACCGTGCATGATCGCGTCTTCGCGCTCAGCAAGTTCGGCCTCGCTCACACGCCCAGCACCCACACGACGGGCGAGCTCAAGCACAGCTGCAACGCCGGAAGCGTTATTGTTAGCACCCTCGTTGTAAGGAGCGGCCTTATGCAGGGCACCAATCACGCAGGGAACTGCCGCCAAAAGCAGTGCAACCACCGTCAAAATGGTGAAAAGGAGCGGGAAAAATCCTTCAGCATTGCGCAGAGCAACGCACCGAATGAGAAGCAAGATCGGCAGCGCCGCAGTACCGGCAATCGAAGCCTTGATAATCAAAGGAAGCATCTGAGGAAGCGGTCCCTGAAGCTCCTGTCGAACCTTACCGCTGTCGTAGCGCGCAACGATAACTATCTTTCGGCGACGAGAGCCCGACCCTTCACTCGGCGCACCGGGATCATACTTCGCAACCACATTCTGGCTTACGCCTCGACCGAGGAATTTCGACAGAATAGGTTTGTCCAGTTCCTCGCAAACAAGCAAGACAGCGGCCGCCAGCGACACCAGCACGCCAACGATTCCAAGCACCGGAACAATCAGCGACAGCAAGGCAAACACAGCCGCTGCGCCGCCGCAGATCATACGCGGCAGATCCGCATCGCCCACGCCGTTAAAGTCCTCGATTGCCGCAGGAAGACCTGCATCTTTCTGAAACTGCTCGGTAATATAGAGCGCCGCTTGCTGCTCTTCCTCGGTGCCCGCCGGGCGGGGACCGACTTCCTGCGACAAGTACGCAATATGTTCTTTCATATCCGGCATATGCTTGCCTTTCACTCCTCTGCCCTACAAAGGCATATTTGGATTGAAGTATACGCCATTTGCCCTCGGCGCCCAAAAACTCCCGTATAGAGGCATCACGCGTACTCACCTGCAATCTCTGGGATTCACGTACCGAAGAGAACTCGGAATCTCGAACGCCATACCCTTCACGGAACAGAGGATGTTTCACGTGAAACATCCTCTTTATGATTCGGTATTTTGATTTGCGGCACACTTATACCAGCGTGTCTTCATGCGCCCTCTCAAGCTCCTTGACAATCTCTGCGCATGGCACGATTCGAATCGTTTTGCTTGGAAGCGAGTTCAAGAAAGCTTTTCCGTATCCCTTTGACACCAAGCGATGATCCGCCAGTATCAGCACGCCGCTATCGTCGGCCTTTCGGATAAGCCTTCCCGCCGCCTGTTTAACCTCAAGAACCGCTGCCGGAAGTACATAATGCCGCCAGGCCTGGCTATCTCGGGCAGCGCGCTCACATGAAAGGGGATCGGAGGGCTTCGAAAACGGTAGCTTTGGAATGATTACGCCGCGCAGCGTTGCACCTGGCGCATCGAAACCTTCCCAAAAGCTCTTCAAAGCAAACAACGACAGATGCTCGTCCTTTAGGAAATCGTCCTTCAAGCCCTTTACCGACACGCCCCACTTCTGACATACCAGCCTCAAGTCATCTTTCTTCAGCTCGGGTTGCACCACATCAAAGCACGTCTCCATTTCGCGCCTGTTGGTGAACAGGGTGAGCATTGAGCCAGACTGCGCACGATGGGTTGCGATGAGCAGCTTCTGCAACGCCGCAAGATACCCCGGCTCGTTCGGCTCCGGCATATCGCTTGCAACATACACCGTCATGTTCTTATCGAAGTCGTAGCTTGAATCGAGCTGCAAACTTTCGAAGCTGGAATACTCAGACGAGCCCAACCCCATTGCATTCACATAGCTATCGAAGGTTCCATTCACCGAAAGAGTGGCTGAAGCGAAGGTTACAGAATGCGTATTCGCAAACAACGTATCGTTCAATTTCTCTCCGACGCTCACCGGAAGAGCCGAGAGCTTTTCAGCAACCTTGTCTTTCTTTTTGTTCAAAGTCGCCGCATACGCATAGGCCTCGGAAGGTCTCTCGAAAATCACGTCGATCGCATTGATCTGATCTTTCAAGCTCAGGGCAACTGACGAGATCTCGGCCTGCGATGAGGCTGCCGCCGCACCCTCGATTCCTTCCAGATAGGAAACAAGACCCTGAGCAGTCTCCACCAACCTTTCCGCCACCTCACGCAAGGCAACCGCCTTCTGCCTCACGTCGCCAAACGTTGCCGAGGAGCGAATATCATCGTTGATCCATAGCTCTACTGACTCATACCCGCGGCCTTTTCTGCTCCCATCGAAGAACAGCAAACCTTTCATGCTCGCGCAAAGCTCTTCCGCAGCTAGGCGATACGACTCGCCCGCAGTCTTCCCGTTATTTGTAAGAGCAAAGAAGGTTTTCTCATCCTCCTCTTTGCTGCCATTAAGCGTTACACGGCGCTCCGCCTTCAGAAACACGTTTCGGCGCGCGTTCTCAATGGAAACCTTCTGTGCAATACGCATTATCTCTTCGGCGTTCAACTCGATTGAAAACGCCCGCCGAGCTTCCTGCTCCGCACCATGCGCCTCGTCGACTGCCCAGTAGCGAATTGGCGGCAACAAACCGCCATCGGCAGCCAAATCGCAAAAGAGCAGGCTGTGGTTCGTGACGATGATATCCGCTGCTTCTGCCCGCTTGCGCGCACCATGTACAAAACAAGACGCACCAAAATACGGGCACTTACGACGCAGGCAATCCCTGCTCGAAGTGGTGATCAGCGGGCGAGGAAGCAAGCGATAATCTATCTTCAAACCGTCCATATCGTCATAAGCTGTCTGCTCGATGAAGGAAAGCAGAGAAGCCATCGCAGGCGCCTGCGATTGCGCGCGACCCTGCACTTCCCTCATTTCCGCCCCATCCTGAACGATATTCGCAATCTTGTGCAGGCACGGGTAATGAGAGAAACCCTTCAAAGGGGCACAGGTTAATTCCGAAACGTTCGGGTTATCCTTGCGTAGCGATTTCGATAGGCTGGGAATCTCCTTATACACAAGCTGATCAAGCAAAGCGTTCGTCTTCGTCGCCACGCCTACGCTGATGTTGTTCGCCTGAGCCATCATCGACAGAGGGACCAAATATGCCATCGATTTCCCGACTCCGGTCCCTGCCTCAACAAGAAGGTTTTTCTCGGAATCTATCGCGTCCCTTACCGCAAGGCTCATCTGCCGTTGCTCTTCCCTCGGCTCATAAGAGGCATAAAGCTTTCCGACCAAACCTTCTTCTGTGAAAGCCTGAGCCACCGACTCTTTTGAGGGAGTTACCAAACACTCTAGCGAATCGCAGCTTATAGACTTCGCATCACGCTTCGGTTTGTTTTCAATTTTACGGAGACGTTCGCGGCGAAGATTACGTACCGAGAACAAATCAAGCAGGGAAGTCACCAACCCCAGCTGCCCACCTCCAACCTCATAGGTGGACAGGCTGCCATCGCTTGCTTCATGGCTCTCGATCATGTCGCACGCTTTCGATCGCGATTCTTGCCCCTCTTGGACAAAATGATCGAACACAACCTGTGTCGGCCACTCCTCCGGAGTAGCCGAAGAAGCGATCTTTGCAATAAGGGGCAACGGCATCTGTGATACAGCTGCCAACAAAATGCGGAATATCGCGCACGTTGCCGCCACGTCGTCGTCGGCCCTGTGCGTCGACACTGGCGCACCAAAAGCCTTTACGAGATCTATGAGGCGATGAGATTTCAAGCGAGGAAGGGCGATCCTTGCCATATCCAAAGAGTCGAGCCATCTGTTCTGCAGCAGGGGATAGCCCTCAGGGTGCCTTGTCGTGAAGGTACGATCGAAATTGGCATTATGAGCAATCACCTTCGCATCGCCGACAAATGCCACCAAACCGGCGAGCGCTTCACCCGGGGACGGAGCCTCGGCAACATCCTCATCATGGATGTTGGTAAGATGCGCGACGTCGTCAGGAATGGGTTTTCCGGGGTTCACAAACGTCACGTACCAATCAACGATTTTCCCGCAATCCATTCGCGCCGCAGCAATCTGAGTCAGCTCATCATGGTTGAAAGAGAACCCCGTAGTTTCGGTATCGATAACTACGATATTCCTGTCTAAGTCCCCGAAATCTTCCCGTTCGGCAATTGACGGCAAGGCCTTGTATCTTTCGACAATCTCTTCCGGAGTTCCATCGCTGATGAATGAATGCAGGTTACTTTGCACGGCCGCGCTCCATTTGTCCGTGTCGCAAACATGTTGTTTGCGACATGTTCTTTTGCAACCTTGTTATTGTATGTCAGCTTGGATTCAAGCTTCCTTAACCCCTCACCTTTTCCGTGTTTGTGTTAGGCTGCTCTTGCGATTGGCTGCAAAGGAGATGCAATGGCTGAAGACTGCTATTTCGGCACGTATGCGCAATTTAAGACGACCAGCAAAAAAGACGCTGCGATTCTGTTGGGTTCAGACTGCATCGTAGGGGAGTTTCTTGAAATCGAGTTCCGCCCCCATGAAGGGTTAACGCGGGCATGGCTGATCAATCCTTACGGCGGCGATATCGGCTACCTTGACCAATCCCTTTCCAATAAGCTGAATGTATTGACGGTACGCGGATGGACCACCAAAGCCATGCTTGCTTTTGTTGCCTACACCGACGAACCGGAACCGGGGCACTATTGGGGACAAGTTGCCATCCTATGCTTCGACCCAAGCAACGGCGACTCCTTTTCCCTCTTTGCAGACACCGTATCTAAAATGCTTGGACGAGGGATCAGGCCACGCATTGATCTTTCCGCTCAAGCAATCAGCAGCGTAATCGATTCAAAAGGAACCTGGGAACCCTCCGATCGCTCACCTTTGCCAGAGAAAGACAAGCACACCGTCATATTAAAAAAGCAGTGCAGTTTTATGGATGGCATGGTTCAGCAGGGTCGAGCTGGAAACAAGGGCTGCTACGCCGTCAGTTGGGCGTTTCTTCTCGCATTGATTGCCGCCATCATCTTCAGTCTAAAATCCTGTGGAGTTTTCTAATCAAGTTTCAAACACAAAAAGGAGGGGTTTATGCCCCTCCTTTTCCATTGTTTCACAGTCTTTGTTGCACAGTTTTTAATACGTCTGCTCTTCCAATGCGAATTCAATCAGCTTCGTGCAAAGCTCAGGGAATGTCATTCCAGCTGCGCTCGCAGCATCGGGAAGCAGAGAAGTTGCCGTCATGCCGGGTATGGTGTTGGTTTCCAAGACCCAAAACGTCCCGTCTTCTTCCATGAGGAAATCCGATCGAGAGGTACCGCTGCATGAAAGAGCAACATGAGCGGCAACAGCGGCATCCTTCAAGCGGCTTGCGAGGTCATCAGGAATGTTCGCGGGGCAAATATGCTGAGATCCGCCGGGCGCATATTTCGATTCGAAATCATAAAAATCGCTCTTGGGAACAATTTCGATAACCGGAAACGCGACTGCATCCTTGTTCCCAAGAACCGCAACGGTGAACTCGCGACCCCTGATGTAACGCTCTATCAGCACTTCGGAATCGATCTCAAAGGCCTTCTTCAAAGCTCCGGCGATCTCTTCTTCACCGTTGACGATAAACACGCCAATAGCGCTACCCTCAGTCGCCGGCTTGACCACAACGCTGCTTCCGAGCTTTTTCACCACTTCAGCAACATCGACAGCATCGTCTTTAAACACCGTTAAAGAGGGCGGAGTAGGAACATTGTTGCGCTCATAGAAAACCTTCGTCTTCGATTTATCCATCGCCAACGCGCTTGACCAAACACCGGAACATGTGTAGGGAATGCTTAAAACATCCAGCAAACCTTGAATGGTTCCATCCTCCCCAAATTTGCCATGCATGCAAAGAAACGCGACATCGAAATCCTCGTCGATGAGTTTCTTCAAATCGTTCTTGTCAGCAGGATCGATCATAGTGACTGGAAAACCGGCAGCCTCAAGCGCCTCTCGCGCACCCTTGCCCGACGCAAGGGAAATCTCCCGTTCGTTGCTTTTCCCGCCAGCAAGAAGAGCAACTCGACATTGGGAAGGATCAAGAGTCGCCATGCTTTCCTCTTTCTCTTAGATAACGTTGCTTGCAGTATAACAAACCAGCAGATACACCTTTCCGATCAGCACACTCAAGCAATTGTTTCACGTGAAACAGGTATAATGCCGGCTATGAATGAACCAATTAAAACATACTCATATGACGAGCTTGCTACACGCCTGAAAGAGCTTGGGCAGCCAGCTTTCCGTTCCAAGCAGATATTTGAGTGGCTTTACGGAAAGTTCGCGCAAAGCTATGACGAGATGACCAATCTTCCGGCTGCTCTTCGTATAGAGCTTGCTTCGAAGCACCCTCTATATGTTCCGTCCATCCTCGAGGAAGCTATATCAAACGACGGAACTCGTAAATACCTGCTTTCTTATTATGATGGAGTCGTTGTTGAAACAGTAGCGATTCCCTCCAGGAATGGCGACAGACTCACGGTTTGCTTCTCTACGCAAGCTGGGTGCCCGATGGCTTGCTCTTTTTGCGCCACCGGCAAAGAAGGCCTTACTAGAAACCTTACGCCTGGAGAAATCGTTGACCAAATTCTCGTTGTGCAACAACGTATGGGAAAACGAGTTACAAACGTTGTCGGGATGGGGCAGGGGGAACCTTTCCTTAATTACCACAACGTGGTTGCTGCTCTTCGTATTATCAATAATCCAAAAGGGTTGGGCATCGGAGCTCGTCACATATGCGTATCAACCTGCGGAGTCATTCCCGGGATAGACAGTTTCGCTCATGAACCCGAACAATTCACCCTTGCTGTTTCCTTGCATGCGGCAAGACAAGATGTGCGCCTTGACCTCATGCCTAAAACGGCTGCTTTTCCGCTTGATAGTCTCAAAGAACACCTTGAACGCTATATAGAGAAAACGAACCGCCGCGTCACCTTTGAATACATCATGATCAAAGGAATCAATGACACCAATCGCGACCTCGCAGCCTTGCTTTCGTTCTGTCAGGGCCTGCTGTGTCACATCAATTTGATTCCCATCAACTCCATCCCCGAGTCGCCGTTCAAACCAAGCGATCACCAGACCATCAACGAATGGATTGCAACTATCAACGAAGAAGGCCTCGAGGCCACTCTCAGGGATTCACGGGGATCGGATATAGCTGGCGCATGCGGACAGTTGAAGAATACCTATTCAAAGCAAGAAGCCTAAGACCGGCCTCTTCCTAATCCCGAACAATAAACGACCCGCCAAATCCTCATTAGTGGGTCGTTTTACCTACGCGAAAGATATTATGTCATCTAAGCAAGATTGGATGCCAGGATACCCTTAAATAGGCGCTCAAGATCCTCTTCATCCTTGAATTCGATCTCGATCTTATTCTTGCCGTTCAGGGATTTCACGCGAACATTTGTATCAAGCACATCCTTTAGCGTTCGCGCAACCTTCTTATACTCTTTCGGAACAGAAGTGCGCGGTTTTGCGTTATCGCTCTTTTTCCCGGAGAAAAGCCGAGCCAAGGATTCCGCCTCACGCACGCTGAGTTTTTCCTCCATCAACTTCTTCGTCAAGCGATCTCGACCTTCCTTTGTTGGGATCGAAAGAATCGCTCGTGCATGCCCAGCAGTAATTTTCTCTTCGAACAGCAATTGCTGAGCCTCTTCAGGAAGCTCAAGCAAACGCAAAGCATTCGCCACCGTTGAGCGTCCTTTGGACATCGCTTGCGCCACTTCTGCCTGAGTCATGTTCAGGCGCTCCATCATGCGACGATAACCATACGCCTCTTCGATCGGATTCAAATCGGATCGCTGGATATTCTCGATCAACGCGAGCTCGAGCGCCTTGTCGTCGTCAGCCTCTTTAACGGTGACAGGAACCTTTTCCAACCCAGCAAGCTTGGAAGCCTGCCAACGTCGCTCTCCGGCGATAATCTGATAGGTTCCGTCAGACATGGCCCGAACAAGAATAGGTTGCAGCAAGCCATCTTTGCGGATAGAGGAAGCAAGCTCGTCAAGTTCCTCTCGTTTGAAATTGGTGCGCGGTTGATCCGGATTCGGGAGAATGCGATCAATGGCAACCTCGTTCGAAACTTGATCAACTTGAACCGCAACAGGTTCGGGAGCAACCGTTGCAGGCGCTTGAACCGGACGCGCCTCGCGCTCAACAACTCCCTTGATGGTAACCATACCACCATCGTCTGCAATCGACTCCGGCTCCTGTTCGCGCACGATTCTCGGCGCGCCCTCTTTGCTTTCTTCCTTTGCCACAGAACGCGCAGGAGCGGGGGAGGGATCAGCGGATACCGTTACACGTTGCAGGGTTTCCTCAGGCGGAATCGCCTCGTCATACGAGCCGCTGAGGAGGGAATTCAAACCACGGCCAAGGCCGCTTCGTCCATTTTTAGCCACGAGCGATCACTTCCTTTGCAAGGTCCATATACGCCTGGGCGCCTTTTCCTGTCGGATCGTACAAGTTGATAGGCTGTCCGTAACTGGGAGCCTCAGACAGCTTCACGGTACGAGGAATGAGCGTCTCGAACACCAACCGATTGAAATACCCACGAACCTCGTTCACAACCTGACGAGAAAGCGTCGTCCTTCCGTCGTACATGGTCATCAACACACCGAAGATATCCAACGTCGGATTCAAACGCGTTTTGACACGTTTCATTGAATCAAGAAGTTTTGTCACACCTTCAAGTGCGTAAAACTCGCACTGGATAGGGATGAGAAGCTTATCGGCAGCCACAAGAGCGTTGATGGTCAGCAATCCAAGCGAGGGAGGGCAGTCGATGAAAATGTAATCGTATTTCCCTCGAAGACTCCCAACCGCGTCCTTCAAACGATTCTCGCGAGCCATTTCGGAAACAAGCTCCACTTCAGCACCGGCAAGGTTGATGGTGGCAGGCACCACATCAAGCCCTTCGCAAACATCCGGGATGATGACGTCTTCAATCGGAACATCGTTGAGCAGCACATCGTAGATGCAGTTATCAACTCGGTTCTTCTCGATGCCAAGACCGCTTGAGGAGTTTCCCTGTGGGTCCAAGTCGACGAGAAGAACCTGCTTACCAAGCTCGCCGAGCGCCGCAGAAAGATTGATGGCGGTGGTTGATTTGCCGACGCCACCTTTCTGATTGATGATAGCCAAAATCTTCGTTTGTCCTATCACATGGGTCACCGGCGCTTTATCTTTATAAGATTTCAGCGGAACGGATTCTATGACAGGCATTTCCTCAACAGGCTCTTGCGGCTCGACATCGCGCTCGACAACCTCGATATGGTCTATGGCAATTTCATCTTCGATCTCGTTTTCCTGAGCAGCCTCGTGCTCCTGCTGTATCGGTTCGGTGTTCTTCTTCTCCTTGCGGAAACCGTCAAAGAATCCCACGGGAACCCCCTTTCAGATAATCGTTTTTAGTATACCGTGTTTTGAATAAGGTATTCCCGACAGAAAAGCACCTTCAACCAAGCATGATGAACCTTCAACCTTGCGAACTGTTCGCGAATACCTTGCGGCAAGCGTCCCTTATTCCTGCACCATCGCTCACAGGGGCTTGCGCTGAGCTAACCCTGTACGCCTTGGCAGCTTCAGCGAAGGCTTCGATACCTTTTCATAGCAAAGAATGCGACGACGATATCCGTCCATCTCAAAGGTTTCATCGTCAACAAGTCTCATACCCACTTGCTGAGCAACCACCAAAGCATGCTGGAACTCGTCTTCTTCAACATTCGCCTTAAAACAAATCAAGCGGCCTCCCTTTTTCAGAAGGGGGGAGGAGAGCTCAAGCAGGATAGACAGCTTGGAAAGCGCGCGCGCCGATACCGCAGTGAATTCCTCAGGATGCTCTCTTCCGAAATCCTCGATGCGCCCGGCATAGGTTTCAACATTCTCGAGACCAAGCTCCTCGATGAAGCCATCAAGAATTCGAACCTTCTTCCCAACGGAATCAACAAGCGTTGTTTGACGCTGAGACTCGATAGCAAGCGGCAAGCCGGGGTAACCGGCCCCAGAACCGATATCGGCATACTTCCCCTCGGGACAAGCCTGAAGAATTTTCAGACCTAAAAGCGAATCCTTTACATGCAGAAGGATTCCATCTTCCCATGAATCGATTCTGGTGATGTTCGTAACCTTATTCGCCTCTATCACCAGTTGGAGATGTTTCTCAAGAAGTTCGTCATGCATAGGCTGAATGCTCCTCACACTGTTTCACGTGAAACACACTCTACCGATTAAGTTAGGCAAACTCAGCATTCAGCTCGCGAAGATTCAGATAAAACAAAAAGGCTGTGTCGGCGGTAAAGCCAACACAGCCATTAGGGAAAAGCTGCAGGATCTTACAGAGGAAGAACCACCACGTGACGGGCAGAACCCTCGCCCTCGGAAGCGGTTTCAACCCGCTCATCATCGCGCAGCGCGATGTGAACAATGCGGCGCTCATAGGGGGTCATCGGGCGAAGCTTGACGCTATGGTTCTGACGAGCCGCCTTGTTCGCAGCATTGTGAGCAATCGATTCCAGCTTCTCACGCTGGCGGCCTTTGTAACCCTCAACGTCGACAACAACGGGATAACGGAATCCCATAGTGCGCACCGTGATAGCGGAAACGAGGAACTGCAGCGCGTCGAGCGTCTTACCATGACGACCGATTAACACTGCCAAGTCGTCTCCCGTGATGTCGAGGATCAGCTCCCCTTCGTCACCCTCATACTCGTCGATGGTGACTTCCCCCACATCAAAGTGCTTCAAGATATCCTGCAGGGTGGCAATGGCGGTATCCGCGATACGATCGATATCCTCATCGGTCAGCTCGCCGGATTCCTGAACATCCTTCGGTTTCTCCTCGGTCTGCTCAACAATTTCCTCTTCAGCCATAACAGCTCCTTAGAACGAAATACAACAATGGGCGATGCATGAAAACATCGCCCATGGACTTACTTGCGCTTCGTGGTGTCCTTTTTCTTAGGACGTGGCTTCTTCGCCTTGCGGGTCACTTCAACCTCGATCGGCTTAATCTCGATAGCGTCCTCTTTCTCAGCATCGCGCTTCTTCATGATGCGCATGGAAATCTGCTGCTGAGCAACGCCGATAAGGGAGGAAACGCCCCAGAACAAAAGAACGCCGGCGGGAGAACCCCAGCTGATCCAGAGCATGAACAAACTCATGATGCCGGACATCATGAGCGTTTGGTTGCGCTGAGGATTATCCTTCTGGCCCATCTGCATCAAAACCATGGGCAAGAACGTTGCGCCCGCAAACACGATCATCAGGATAAGGTAGGGAACAAAGGTGCCGAAGCCTTGGGCAAACGAGTCCGAAGGCGTCAGAACAAGGCTGGGAACCAGGTTGTAGAACTGATAGTTCGCATCATCACCCAGATAGTTGGGCATCTCGCGAAGAACCTGGAACAGCGCGATGAAGATCGGCATCTGAAGCAGCATCGGCAGGCAGCCGGCAAGCGGATTGAACTTCGCCTCGGCGTAGAGCTTCTGCATCTCCTCCTGCATGCGAGTGGGGTCATCCGCATACTTCTTCTGAATCTCCTGCATCAAAGGCTGAACCTTCTGCATTTGATACGAAGACTTCGTCTGCTTGTGCATCAGCGGCGAGATGATCAGACGGAAGATGACGGTAACGATGATGATCGCCAAACCCCAGTCTTGGCAGAAGTTGAAGAAGAACTGGATGACGTCGAAGATCCAATTCTTGAATACATCCCACATGGTGTATGAATCCTTCCTTATGCTAAAGGAAGCCGCCGGCTTATCCCCACCACTTAAGGAACGGGATCATAGCCGTGCGGCCCCCCAGGTCGACATCGTAGAATACGTTTGATCGTCAGCTTCAAGCCTTTGACGAAACCGTACTTTCTCAATGCGATGAGCCCATATTCTGAGCATGTCGGTGTGAAACGGCAACATGCAGGGAATAAAGGGGATATAGCTGCTTTATAGAATAGGATGAGGAACACCGCTATCTTACAGGGGAGTGCCTTCAACCATTTCTTCAATCCAGCCAAATCCTACCGAGCTCCAATACGTTTCAAGGCATCGTCGCACGACGAGAGCACTTTACTATACTTGGTATCGCAGATACCCGACTTCGCAAGAAATATCATATCGAAGCCCTGGTAAGGACCTTGTAATTCCCGGCAGATCGCCCTCATGCGTCGCTTCGCGCTGTTTCGCCATACCGCGTTGCCCGATTTCTTGCCCGCAATAAAAGCAACACGACCTGAACGGTCGTGCTGCTTCGCTGGTAACACTATGAGCGTAAGGTACGGTGTACGTACGCGTTTTCCGCTAGAGAACAGATCGGAGATATCCTCGCGGGACTTTATTGTCTCCAATCCAAATCTCTTTACACGCAGAGACGCTTACGACCCTTAGCACGACGAGCGGCGAGAACCTTGCGGCCGCCCTTGGTAGCCATGCGAGCACGGAAGCCGTGGCACTTGGCACGCTTGCGAGTGTTAGGTTGATAGGTGCGCTTCATATCGTTTCCCTTTCGTGGTTTAGAGCAACTTGCTGAGTATATCCTGCGTCGCAATCGGATGCATACCACTGACCGGTATTTTCTTGGGTAACGCACAAGATTATCACATTTTCGCAGGTAAACCACTATAGATAGGGTTTTTCGACTTCCAGCCACAAGCAGTAGAGCAAAAAGAGGAGCATTGAGGAATAGCGGATCTGCTCACCTTGAGAAGAAGAGCTGAACAAACTAATTGTTAATTTCATTGTGGAAAATGTTGAAAACTCGGAATTCACGCATGAGGTAGTGTGGAAAACACCAAGCATTGTCAAAAGTCAAGGCAAGATCGATGGCAATCAACAGGCATTTTACCTGCGACTTTTGTTTTAACTGATAATAAAAACAGTACTTGAACTGGTCTTTTGTACAGTACAGTGGAAAACAAATTTTTTAAAATTTCGGAAATCATCGAAAGCGAAGACTTTCAACTATTTCCACCGTGCAAAGACGAGCTCGAGCAAAAACCTATCAGAAGCATATTCTTCCGTTGATGTTCTCAACGATATACGGAACGAATGCGTCTTTCAACATTCTTAAATTCATACTTGTTTTCATAGTTTTCAACAATTTACGAATAGAAAGTGGAAAACTTTGAGAAGAGGGAGGAAAACCATATAGAAGCGTATGTATCGACAAGTGAATAATCCACCGCAAACTACGGTATTTACCCAGAATGAATGGAACTCGGAGGGAAAAGAAGGTACACTTTTCAGATAGTTTTCCAGAAATTGTGCAAAACATGCGAAAAGGAAACGGGAAAGGCTGCAAAACACCAGATGGATACGAATAATCCCGGTCAACAACCTTATGAGAACGCAGATGAATATGACTTCACCCATGTGAACAACGTCGCACGCATAGCCTTATACGATGACATGCTCAGCGCGCCCCGAGTCACTATCATCGAGCCAGCACCGACTGGCGAATTCATAGAGACGCTCGCATCGCGCGTATACGAGCAGGCGAAGGAGGCCGGAGGGACAATCCCCTACACGGTGATTCGCGAAGTGTCGGAAAACTTTATCCACGCACGATTCAGGGAAGCCACCGTTTCCATCCTCGAGGGGGGAAATACGGTGAGGTTTGCGGACCAAGGGCCAGGCATCCCCTGGAAAGATCGCGCGCAGCTTCCTGGATTCAGCTCCGCGACCGAGCCGATGAAAAGCTACATCAGGGGCGTCGGATCGGGCCTTCCCATCGTGAAGGAATACCTCGAGTTCACGCACGGAACGATAACGATAGAAGATAACCTCGGAACCGGATCGGTCGTCACTATCAGCGCGCGCGGCGAAGAAGGCGGAGGCTATCAGGAAACGGAAAGCAACCCGACACAGGAGGAGATCAGCCCGCAATCGTTCATGACCGGACAAAATGCAGCACCGTACGCTTATGCACAACCGGCAAATGCATACCAAAATCAGGGTTTTCCGAGCATACAGGGACAAACCCAATCAACATGGCCCGCATACCAGCAGCAAAACCCTCAGATGCAAGCCTGGGGAAACCAGGTGCCGCAAGCCTGGGGTGCAGAAGCGTATCAGGCGCAGCAAATGATCGGCATGCCTCAAAACCCGATGGGCATCGGCGCTGTGCAAGCGCCCCAGATGACTCAGATGCCGCAAACGTATCCGCAAGCGACGTACCCGCAGCCGATGGGACAAGGAGCTTATCAGCAGGGCATCAACCTGCAACCCATACTTTCCAATCTCAGCGATAAAGAGAGAAAGATCATCAAAGCCATCGCTATGAACGGAGCCTTAGGGGGTACCGAGCTGAACCACGTGACGAACGTGCCAATATCCACTGTTCACCAGCGCCTAAAGAAGCTTGAGACAGATGGCCTCGTCATCAAAGGCGCTGATAAAAAGTATGTTTTGACCGAAACGGGAATGCGGGTAGCGCAGCAGATTTAATGTTTTCCACAAAAGCCTTCAACGGTGGAATACCATAGTGGAAAACATGCGGACGACTAAAAGGCGCGGCGCGCGCAAGAGGCGATAGGGCAGCGGAGGACCAAGATGGACAGCGAAGAGACCGAGCAGCTATGGGCAAGCGTTTGCGCGCGCATCAAGCAATACGACAACATCGACAAAAACCAGGTTGACGCGTTCTTTTCGCGTCTGCATCCGCAAGCGGCCAACATGGAATTCATCATGCTGACCGCAGACACCGACTTCATTAAAACTTGGATCGAGCGCCATTACCTCACTTACATCGAGATGGCGCTCGAAGAGATATGCGGGGTGCCGTTCACGGTTGGCATCGAGGTGTACTCATCTCCCGTACAAGCACAGCAAGTCCCCCTGAGACCGGCCGCAGCACCGGCGGCCGCAAAGGAAGAAAGGGGTACTTCGGCGGCGGCGCAAACAGTGCCCACCCAAACCCATTCAGCCGGAACTCAGAGCAGGCAAGAAGATCCCGTCAACCTTACCGCACACGAAGCCGGCAAAGACACAGGTGCGACACCCCTTGAAGCAGAGGAAACAAAGCAAGCCCCCGATAACACGCCGGAAGTCGAAGTTGAAGAGCGCCAATCGGCAAATACAGCGAGCGCAGGAGCCCTGCCAACCTTCTCGTTCGAGAACTTCGTGGTAGGCGATTCGAACAGGATGGCGTATTCGATGGCGGTAAACGTGGCGGAAGCGCCGGGGAAAACCCCCCTCAATCCGTTATTCCTCTACGGGAAATCAGGTTTGGGGAAAACGCATCTTCTTCGCTCCATCCAAAACTACATCAGCCGGAACACCCCATCGCTCAAAGTCGTATACGTCGATGCAAACGAAATCACGAACGACTACTCGAACGCGGTTGCGGAGCACGATAAGGACAAGGCCAGCTTCAGGACCTTCCAGAAGAAGTACGAGGACGCGGACGTTCTCCTTATCGACGATGTGCAATCCCTGCAAGGTAAAAAAGCGACGCTCACCATAGTATTCGACATATTCAACAAGCTTACAACCCAGGGAAAGCAAGTCGTTCTATCGGCCGACCGTGCGCCAAGCAACATCGACATCGACGAGCGCTACAAGACCCGATTCAACTCCGGGTGCACCATGGACATACAGCCGCCAGAGATAGAAACGAAGCTTGGAATCGTGAAGGGCTACATAGACGAGTTCCGAAGAACCAGCGGGGCAACCAACGTTGATATCCCTTCTGAGATTCAAATGTACATAGCCGAAAACTCAAGTTCTAATATCAGGGAGCTTAAGAGCGCCGTGACGAAGGTCATCTGGCAAACGCAGCACACCAACCAGCCACGCTTCACCGTAGAGGATGCTCGGATGCTGCTGGAGAACCATTTCTCAGGAGGCCCGAGCAAGCGTCTTACGGTCGAAGACATTCAAAAAGAAGCGGAACACTTCTTCAAAGTCAGCCATGCGGACATCGTCGGACCGAAGAGAACGCGAAACATCGCCCATGCACGTCAGGTGACCATCTTTCTCTGCCGAGACCTGCTTGACATCCCTTACGAAGATATCGGAAAGAAGTTCAATCGCGACCATTCAACAGCCATGTATTCGGTAACGAACGTAGAGGCGAAGATGAAGGAGAACCGGGTTCTCCGAGAAGAGGTCGAAGCGCTGAAGCAGCAAATCCGAGAAATGTAGCGGCTGCTTCACAGAATGTTTCACGTGAAACACCGCGAAGGGAGACTGCTGAAAACCTGAGCAAAACATCTTGACCGAATGAGGGAAACCTAGCGAAAGCGGAGGAAAGATAACAAAAGCAATAAACTCGGTGGAAGGGCGGGACATGATACCCACAGTGAAATAGGAACTATTTTTAATATTTGACGTGGTAAAACAGTAGTTCCTAACATTTCAACCGTGCTTATTATTACAACTATTAAAACAAGTACTATATAAAGAAGAACAAGAAGATCAGTAAAACGAACCCAACAGAAAGAGGGCTCCATGAAGTTCAGCATCAATCAAAGTGAGTTTCAGAATGCGATAGCGGTAGTGCTTAAGGGAATCGCAACGCGCTCAACGCTCCCCATCCTCTCCGGCATCTATATGGAAGCTCATTCAGATCACCTTACGATGCAGGCAACCGACTTGGAGCTGTCCATTCAATACACCGTCCCGGCTCTTGTGGAAGAGGAAGGCAAGTCGGTATTTCCCGGCAAGCTTATTTCGGATATCGTGAAGAACCTCCCCGACGCGGCAGTGCATGTTGATGCAGGCGAGGATTCGGCGATCATCACCTGCGACACTTCGTCTTTTTCTATCAAGACGCTTGACGCCGAGGATTTCCCCGGATTCCCCCATGTCGACACGCAGCAGCGCATCTCCATTCCATTCTCCCAGTTCTCTTCTATGGTGAAACGAGTGGCCCGTGTCGTGTCGAAGGATGAGAGCCGTGCCATATTGACCGGCGTCCTTATCACCCTCGAGGGTCAGACCTTGAAGATGGTCGCCACCGATTCGTACCGCCTCGCCATTACCGAGACCACTTTGGATGAGGCGGCTGCCGAAGGGTTCCAGGCGGTCATTGCCGGCTCGTTCTTGCAGGAACTTGCCTCGCTTGCGCGCACCGACAACGACATATCCATTGCGTTGGCGGAAAACCAAATCGTCGTGACCTACCAGGACACCGTGTTCATCAACCGTCGTATTGAAGGTAATTTCCCGAACTATCGCCAACTTCTGCCCGATTCCTATGCGACGCGCGTGAAAATCAACCTTGATCATCTCGTTTCGGGCGTCAAACGCACGTCCATTTTGGGCCAGCAAAGTTCGCCGGTTAAGTTCTCCATCGATACGGGTAGCCAGAGCATCCAGCTTTCCGCTGCTGCTCAAGATGTTGGATCGGCTCAGGAAACCATTTCATGCTCAGGCGAAGGCGAGAGCGTCGAGATTGCATTCAACTATACCTACGTGCTTGACGGCTTGGGTTCGGTTGCGACTGACGACGTGTATCTTGAGGTCCAGTCCGGTTTGAAGCCGGGCATCTTCAAGTCAGGGGAAGGCGAGAATTTCCTGTATCTCGTCATGCCTGTGCGCATCTCCTAAAGAAGACGGCGTAAGCCAGTGGGCTTGTCCATTACGCATATAGCATTCACGGACTTTCGCAATTACGAACGGTTTGAGCTTGACGGTATTGGGGGTCTGACGTTATTCGTCGGCCCAAACGCAGTGGGGAAAACCAACATCGTCGAAGGCGTGCAGCTGCTGACCGCCCAAACCTCGTTCAGGCATCCGACGGGGCTGCAACTTGTACGCGAGGGCGCGCGGGTTGCAAACCTCCGGATGCGTGCGGAGGGCGAGAATCGTCGACTGGATTTCCTGTCTTCCATCACCGAGGGAAAGCGCACCTTTTCCCTGAACGGCAAAACGAAGCGTGCGGCTGATCTGAAGGGTTTGCTTCCTTGCGTCGCGTTCACCCCCGATGACCTTATGCTCGCAAAGGGGTCTATGACCGTTCGGCGCAACGCTGTCGATGCCACGGGTTCGCAGCTTTCGAGAAATCATTACCTCATTCGCCGTGATTTCGATAAGGTGCTTCGGCAGAAAAACGCGCTGCTCAAAGAAGAGGCGGATCAGCTGCTGCTGGAAAGCGTCAACGATTTGATGGTGACGTGCGGGGCTCAGCTTGTGTGCTATCGAGCAGCGCTGTTCGCAAAGCTTTCCCAGTACATGTCAAGCTATTATGGGGAAATCGCCGGAAGAGGGGAGTGTCTTTCGGCGCGTTACGCGCCGTCGTGGTTTGAGGACGGCGCGTATCTGGATGCGGGTGAAACGATTTCGCGCGACGATGCCCGCTGCGCCCTATCGGCGGCGCTTTCCGACAAGCTTTGTCAGGAACGCTCCCGTCATCGCAGCCTCGTCGGCCCTCATGCTGACCGCATAGAATTTCTCATCGATGGGCGCAGCGCCGAAGTGTTCGGCAGCCAGGGTCAGCAGCGGTCGTTGGTCTTGTCGTTCAAACTTGCGGAGGTGTCGCTGCTGTGCGATATGCTCGGCCAAAATCCCGTTCTGCTTCTCGATGATGTGATGAGCGAGCTTGATGAGGGGCGTCGTCGTGCCTTGGTGCAGTTCGTTTCAGGAGGAATTCAAACGTTCATCACCACAGCGAATCTCGCCTATTTCGATGATGATCTGCTCGCCGGGGCGCGTATCGTGCATCTGCCGATGGACTCTGCTCCCAAAAAGGATGAGGAGGGAAAATGAATGCAAAGGGGAACAAAGCGACCAAAAGAAAAGGGTGTCAAATGTCGCTTGGGGAAGGCCTGCGCTCGATGCTTAAGGCCCTTGGCGGCTCCGACCCCGAGACGGTTCGCGCGCAAAGAGTGGCCGAGGTGCATGTTCGTTGGAAAATCGCCGTTGAGGAGGTGTACAAGGATGCGGCCAGCCTGGTGCTTGATCACACCAACGCGGTGTATATCGTAAGCCCCGAGAAAACGAAGGATCCCGCTGCGGATAAGGTCGGCCAAGGTCATACCCTTTTAGTCGTGTATACCGATGATGCGACGGTAAGGTCGGATATCGACGCGCGACAGGAATTTTTGAAGCTCAAACTTAACGAGCAGGGGGAGCGCATCGACGTGTTCTCGATAAAAGCCTCTCGCAGGGATATGCTTAAACGCCACCCTTACCGCGGGGAGGGGGTGGGCGAAGGCTTCGTGCCACCCACGCCAAAGCCGGCGAAACCGCAAATCGACCTCTCCGCTGCGCAACGACTGAAAGAGCAAGCGTCGAAGGTCGAGCCCGCTTCCCTTCGTGAATCGATAGTAAAAGCTCTCGACGCGAATTCAAAGCCAATGTAACTTCAATACGATAAAAGTAGTGTCGAAATTGAAAACTAGGCCTTAGATGGCGTCTGGTAGCCTGTAAAGGCTATGAAGCGGCATGATACGGAATCCCGTGTGATACACTGATACATAAAGATGTATTGGATGATTGATCGTGAAGGAGCGTGTCAGTGGCAGCTAAACCTGATCATTACGACGGCTCGGATATCCAAGTTCTCGAAGGTCTTGAGGCCGTTCGGAAGCGTCCTGGCATGTACATCGGCTCGACCGGTCCCCGCGGCTTGCATCACCTGGTCTACGAGGTGGTCGACAACGCGGTGGACGAGGCGCTTGCCGGTTACTGCAAGCATATCGAGGTGTGGATTCACCCCGACAATTCCATTACCGTTGCCGACGACGGCCGCGGTATTCCCGTTGACCTGCATCCGAAAGAGAAGATCCCCACCGTTGAGGTCGTTTTGACCATCCTTCACGCCGGCGGCAAGTTCGGCGGCGAGGGGTATAAGGTGTCCGGCGGTTTGCATGGTGTGGGCGTTTCCGTGGTGAATGCTCTCTCGACTCGCGTTCAGGTGAATGTGCGCCGAGATGGCAAGGAATACGAGATCGATTTCGATCACGGCAAAACCAAGACGAAGCTCCACGAGATCGGCGCTTGCGACGGAACCGGCACGAAAGTGACCTTCTGGCCAGACCCTGAGATCTTCACTGAGACCACCGTTTATGATTATGACACCCTAGCTTCGCGCTTCCGCGAGATGGCGTTTTTGAACAAAGGGCTGAAAATAACACTTCATGACGAGCGCGCCGATTCAAGCAGCGTTGAAGGTGAGGTGGCTTCCGACGCGCGCACCGAGGTTTTCGAAGCGCAAGGCGGCATCATCGACTTCGTCAAGTTCCTCAACAAGGGGCGCGAGGCGCTGAACGACCCCATTTACTTTGAGGCGGAAAACGCTGATGGAACCGTCGAGGTTTCCATGCAGTGGTCGACGTCGTATTCCTCGAACTCGGTCATGGCATTTGCGAACAACATCAACACCCACGAAGGCGGCACGCACCTTGATGGCTTCAAGCAGGCCGTGACGCGCACCATCAACGAATATGCGCGCAGCAAGGGAATCCTGAAGGAGAAGGACAGCAACCTTTCCGGCGACGATACACGCGAGGGTTTGGCAGCAGTCGTTTCGGTGAAGCTGCACGATCCGCAGTTCGAGGGTCAGACGAAGACGAAGCTGGGAAACACCGAGATTCGCCCCCTGGTGCAGAATGCTGTGACGAAGGGGCTTGCCGAGTACCTTGAGGAGAATCCTTCCCCCGCAAAGAAGATCATCGGCAAGGCGACGCAGGCGCTCAAGGCGCGCGAGGCCGCCCGCAAAGCCCGCGAAATGACGCGTCGGAAGAACGTGCTCGATTCCTTTGCGCTGCCGGGAAAGCTGGCGGATTGTTCCTCGAAAAAGCCTGAAGAGTCGGAAATCTTCATCGTAGAGGGCGATTCGGCAGGCGGTAGCGCGAAGCAGGCTCGCGACCGCAAGACGCAGGCCATCCTGCCGCTGCGCGGCAAGATCCTCAATGTCGAGCGCGCTGGTTTGCATCGCGCGCTTTCCAGCGACACCATCAGCTCCCTGATCACGGCCATAGGCACGAACATTGGCGAAGATTTCAACGCCGATCAGGCTCGTTACCATCGCATCATCATCATGACCGATGCCGACGTCGACGGAGCTCACATTCGCATCCTTCTGCTGACGTTCTTCTATCGCTACATGCCCGAGCTTATCAACCGCGGCTATGTGTACATCGCGTGCCCGCCGATTTACGGCGTGAAGAAGAAGAACACCCGCTCCACGAAGATCGAGCGATATATCTACGACGAGAACAGCCTTGGCCAAGAGCTTGCGGCAATGGGCGGCTCGGAGAAATTCGATGTGCAGCGTTATAAGGGCCTTGGTGAAATGGATCCCGATCAGCTTTGGGAAACCACGATGGAGCCTGCGACCAGGACGCTTCTGCAAGTGAGCATCGATGACGCCGCCGAGGCCGAGCGCGCCGTAAGCGAGCTTATGGGCGATCAGGTGGAGCCGCGCAAGGAGTTCATCCAGAAGCACGCCCGCGACGTGCGCTTCTTGGACATTTAGGAGAATTGAATGGCAGATAACACTGACAACCGCGACGATTTGGGCGGCGAGGAGCTTCCGGAAGATCTTGAGCGACTCGTAGGTGCCGCGCAAACTGATGCCGAAGATGATGGAAGCGATGAAGCTGCAGTTGATTTAGCTGCAGAGGAATCGTCTTCCTCTGCAGCGGGCGGTGCATTCGTTTCCGAAGAGGACAAGGCTCGTTCGCTGATAGATATGTCCACGGTTGCAAACCCTCATGGGTCGATAATCGAAGGTGCCAACGGCGGTGAGGGCACCACCGTAAAAGCGGCATATTTGGGCAAGGAGATGGCCGCTTCGTTCTTGGAATACTCCATGAGCGTCATTGTCAGCCGCGCGCTGCCTGACGTGCGCGACGGCTTGAAGCCGGTTCATCGGCGCATCCTGTATGCCATGAACGAATCGGGATATACGCCGAACCGTCCGCATATGAAGTCGGCTCGTACCGTCGGCGACGTTATCGGCAAGTATCACCCCCACGGCGATTCGGCGGTTTACGACACCATGGTGCGTTTGGCTCAGCCGTTTAGCATGCGCGTCCCTCTGGTCGACGGACATGGCAACTTCGGCTCCATCGACGGCGACTCCGCCGCCGCCATGCGTTACACCGAGGCCCGTCTGGACAAAGCGGCTATGGAGCTGCTGCGCGACCTTGACAAGGAAACGGTCGACTTCCAGCCCAACTACGACGAAAGCCTCGAAGAGCCGACGGTTTTGCCGGCGCGCTTCCCTAACCTGCTGGTAAACGGCAGCAACGGTATCGCTGTTGGTATGGCGACGAATATTCCGCCCCATAACCTTGGTGAGACCATTGATGCCACCTGTTTGATGCTCGACAACCCGGATGTCACCACCGCTGAGCTGATGGCGGCGCTTCCCGGTCCCGATTTCCCGACCGGTGGCATCATCATGGGCAAAAAGGGCATCCTCGACGCTTATGAAACAGGCCGCGGCAGCTTGACGATTCGTGCAAAATGCAAAATCGAGGAAGGCAAGAACGGCAAGAGCTCCATTGTCGTCACGGAAATTCCCTATCAGGTGAATCGCCAGCGCCTTCTCGAGAAACTTGGCGAGCTCGTTCGAGAGAAGAAACTTCCCGAGATCTCGAACATCCATGACGGTGCCGACCGCCATGGCATCGACATCATCATCGAGCTGAAGAAAGACGCCATTCCTCAAGTGGTGCTGAACAAGCTGTACAAGCATACGCAGTTGCAGGTTGGTTTCGGTGTGATCATGCTTGCGCTGGTAGATGGCGTTCCGCGCGTCTTGTCGCTCAAGGAGATGCTGCATTACTACATCGCCCACCAGGAAGACGTCATCGTGCGTCGTACACGCTACGAGTTAGCGAAAGCCGAAGAGCGCGCTCATATACTGGAAGGCTATGTCGTTGCGCTGGACAACATCGATGAGGTCATCCATATCATTCGCTCCTCCCAGACCGACAAAGAGGCGGCATCCCGCTTAACTGAGCGTTTTGGGCTGACCGACAAGCAAACGGCAGCCATCTTGGAGATGCGCCTGCGTCGCCTGACCGGCTTGGAGCGTGAGAAGATCGAAGCGGAGTTGCAGGAGCTTCGTGAGAAGATCGCTTACTTCAAGAGCGTTCTTTCCGATCCTCAGTTGGTGCGCAACATCATCAAAGAGGAGCTGGGGGAGATCAAGAAGAAGTTCGGTACCCCTCGCAAGACGACCTTGTCCGAGGCGGCGAAAGATCTCGACGTGGAGGATCTTATCGCCGAGGAAAGCATGGTTGTTACCGTGACGAAAGCTGGCTATGTCAAGCGTCTCCCCGTTGCGACGTATCGTCAACAGAAGCGCGGCGGCAAGGGCATGCAGGGCGTGAACTTGAAAGACAACGATTACGTTGAGCATCTGTTCGTTGCCTCAACGCATTCGTACATGCTCTTCTTCAGCACCAAAGGCAAGGTGTATCGCCTGAAGGTTTACGAGCTTCCTGAGGCCTCGCGTCAGGCGCGTGGTAGCGCGATTGTGAACCTTCTCCCGCTTGAGCAGGGGGAGACCATCAGCGCGGTCATTGCAACAAAAGATTTCCCCGAGGATGAATATCTGATGTTCGCCACCGAACATGGCATGGTGAAGAAAACCTCGATGGATCAATATGACCGAACGCGCCGCGATGGCCTTATCGCCATCAATTTGAAAGACAGCGATAGGCTGATCAGCGTTCGTCGTGTCGCGAAGGACGAGAGCGTCATCATGGTGTCGAGCGCCGGCAAGGCGATTATGTGGCCCGAAGACGAGGTTCGCGCCATGGGTCGTGGAACCATGGGTGTGCGAGGCATGAACGTCCCGGCGGACACGAAGGTGTTGGGAATGGAGATAGCTCGACCGGAAACGGATTTGTTCGTCATCACCGAGAAGGGATATGGCAAGCGCACTCCCATCAACGAATATCCCTCGCACCATCGTGGTGGTCAGGGTGTGTATACCATCACGATGACTGAGAAGAAGGGTCTTTTGGCGGCGATGAAGATCGTTGCTGCAGACGACGAGATCATGATCATGTCCGAAGAGGGCGTTGTTGTGAGGACGCCGGTTGAAGGGATATCGGAACTCGGCCGTTCAACGCAGGGCGTTCGCGTGATGAACGTGGCGGACGATGACCGTGTCACCGCGGTCGCAATCTCCACCGACGACAAGAGCGGTGAAGCTGACCTCGACGCCGTGCCCGATATGGAAGGTGAAGAACAGGTGGAGGAAAATTAGCCTGTAGCTGATTCATTGAAAGTATTGCATAAAAGGGATGTTTCACGTGAAACATCCCTTTTTCGTTTTATGAAACACGAGGTCAAAAGCCTATAGAGTTGGTTTCAGTAAAATGTTGCGAATCAAAATTCGTCTTTGAAGTCGCTTGGGGCCAGATTCGTAATGAACGAATGAAACTCCTCGAGCTCCTTCTCGACGGAAGCCTTGTCGGTGGTGACTTTCTTGATGTAGGGGAAAGAGGAGCGTTCTAGCACGGATTCGTCAATGTAGAGCGGCGCATGTTGTCGTATAGCCAGCGAAAGGGCATCGCTGGGCCTTGCATCGAGGGATATCAGGCGACCATGCTGACGAAGCGTGAGCTGGGCGAAAAACATGGCGCCCTTTGCATCATTTATGACCACATGGTCAACGCATGCGTCGAGATTGGTGATGGCGTCAAGAAACAGGTCATGAGTGGCGGGCCGGCTGAGTTTTGTTTTGTTCAAAGCAAAACTCAGCTGGACTGCATCGGCGTTCCCAATCCAAATGGGAACGATCCGGCTTTTCCCTTCGGCTACGCAATCTTCAACAGGTTGCAAAACGACAACCGACGGCCCGGGGGACGATGTCACGATAAGGGAGAGTATCTGAATTGGGATCATCTCGAATCTCCTTATCGTCGTCCATTGGAGGTCGGGCAGTGAATGCTAGCCGTGCTGCTCTTAGCAAACCTGTTCCATGATTATAGACGTTCGTGTTAAGTCATCACCTAGGTCATCAACGGGCCGGTCAGGTGAATAACACAAGGTCAAAAGCGGAGTAAGTGTCGCTTTGAATCTCATGGTTCCCCTCGAAGAAAAAAAGTTGAAAAAAGTTCTTGACCATCTAAAAAAGGTCTGGGTATAATAGCCAAGCACTTCGCAAGGGCCCGTAGCTCAGTTGGTTAGAGCGCACGCCTGATAAGCGTGAGGTCGCTGGTTCAAATCCATTCGGGCCCACCATTTACTTGCGATAAACGCTCCACCGTGAGCCGAGTTTGCCGGTGGAGCGTTTATTATTGTTTAGTGCATTTTGGGGGTTTAGCTCAGCTGGGAGAGCGCGGGCTTTGCAAGCCTGAGGTCAGGGGTTCGATCCCCCTAACCTCCACCATGAATGAGAGGCAGGCCCGCAAGCGGGTCTGCTTTTTTATATCGGCAAAGGTGAAATCGCGGGCGCTTCGCTTGCGATTTTTTTATTGGTACAGGCGAGGGCCGATATGAGGAGGTTCCATGAATCGACTCGAAGCGCTGAGAACGCTTGGGTTGGATGAAGATGCCACCCCGGAGGACATCAAGGTTGCCTATCGGGAAACCGCGCAGATCTTGCATCCTGACCGCTTTGCCACCAACAAGAAGCTTCAGGAAAGAGCGACCGAGCAGTTCAAGAATCTTCAAGAGGCATACGACTTCCTGGTAAGCGGCAAAGGATCGCGCACAAACGGGAGTTCCCGCTCGCAAGACTCATCGAGCGAAGATGCTCGCATTGCCGGGATTGCGGCCGCTCGTACGCAACTTGTCAAGCAACGTGATGTTGTCCTTGATGAGAGGCGCAACGGCATCGGCATGGCTGTCATCGGCGCCATCGTCGCCTTATTGGCGGGACGCAGGCCTTTCGGGTTGTTCGGTGTTGTCGCAGCGATAGCGTCGGCCGCAGCGGTTTGGGGCATTGTTCAGGTGGTATCATCGCAACGTTCCATAGCTACGCTTACCGAGCATATCAACGAGTTGAATAAGGAAGAGCGGCGTATCGCTCGAGAAATGGAAAAGGAGTAAAGCAGTTTCATGAAGCAGGAGAATCTTCGAAACGTTGCCATCATCGCGCACGTTGACCATGGTAAAACCACCTTGGTCGACCGACTGTTGTTCGCATCCCACGTGTTCCGCGACAACCAGGAAGTGCAGGAACGCGTGCTCGACTCGAACGATCAGGAGCGCGAGCGCGGCATCACCATCCTTTCCAAGAACATTTCCATCAACTATAAAGACGTCAAGATCAACGTCATCGACACGCCGGGTCATGCTGACTTCGGTGGCGAGGTGGAGCGCGTTCTGAACATGGCTGACGGCGCTCTGCTCATCGTCGACGCCTACGAAGGTCCTAAGCCTCAGACTCGCTTCGTGCTTTCCCACGCGCTTGAACAGGGTTTGCGCATCGTCGTGGTGGTGAATAAAATCGATCGTCCCAACGCCGACCCCGATGCTGCCGTCGACAAGGTGTTCGACCTCATGGTTGAACTTGGTGCTTCTGACGAGCAGCTCGACTTCCCGGTCGTGTATGCATCGGCTGTCAACGGCTATGCTCGCTACGAGTACGATGACGGCAACATGGATATGGTTCCGCTGCTCGACACCATTCTGAAGGAAATTCCCTGCCCGGATGTCGATGTCGACGGTCCGGTTGCCCTGCAGGTGTGCACAGTCGATCACAGCAGCTACGAGGGTCGTATCGGCGTTGGCCGTCTGTATAGCGGTACCATGCACGAAAAAGAGCAAGTCGTGGTCAACAAGGCCGACGGTACCTCCTACAACGCGCAGATCCGTAAGGTGTACACGTTCGAGAATCTGGGCAAAACCGAGGTTCCCGAAGCTCATGCGGGCGATATCGTTGCCGTTATCGGCGTTGAGGACGCTGACATCGGAGACGTGATCACGGACCCGGAGAATCCGGTCGAGATGAAGGCCATCAAGGTCGAAGAGCCCACGATGTCCGTAGTGTTTGAGGCTTCCACCAGCCCGATCGTCGGCCGTGAAGGCGACATCGTCGGTGCGCGTCAACTCAAGGAACGTCTCATGCGCGAAAAGGAGAGCAATATCTCCATGCGCATCGACGAGACCGAGGACAAGTCGGGCGTCAAGGTCGCCGGTCGTGGCGTTCTGCATCTTTCCGTGCTGATGGAGACCATGCGCCGTGAGGGCTTCGAATTCCAGGTTGGTCGTCCGCAGGTCGTGTACAAGACTGACGAAGCGGGCAACAAGCTCGAGCCGATCGAGGAAGCGACGGTCGACGTGCCCAACGATTACTCCGGCAAGGCCATCGAGGTTATGGGAACTGCTGGCGGCATCATGGAGGACATGGCTTCCGACGAGAACATGACTCATCTCGTGTTCTCCATTCCTTCGCGCGGCACCATGGGGCTCAAGACGCGCATCCTCAACGCAACGCACGGCGAGGCGATCCTCTTCCATCACTTCCGCGAGTACGGTCCGTTCTCCGGCGATATGGAAGGCCGTAAGAACGGCTGCATGATCGCCATGGCCACCGACAAGGCCGTCGCTTACGCGCTCGACACGCTGCAACAGCGCGGTCGTTTGTTCGTCAAGCCTGGCGACGAATGCTACGAGGGCATGATCGTCGGCGAATCGGCGAAGGAAGGCGACATGGTCGTGAACGTCTCCAAGACGAAGAATCTTGGCAACCAGCGTTCCTCCACCGCCGACAAGGCCATCCAGCTGACGCCTCCGATCACGTTCACGCTCGAGGAAGCGCTCGAGTACATCGAGGATGACGAGTTGGTCGAGATCACGCCTCAGTCCATTCGTTTGCGCAAGCGCATCCTTTCCACGATCGAGCGCAAAAAGGCGAACAAGAAATAACTCGCTTAAGGCCTCAGGCCGTCGAAAGCCGTCCATCTATCCAGGTGGACGGCTTTCCTGCTTTGTTCAGACTTTATTCAGCGTGGTGAGCCGCACTGTGAAGCGTACGTGGGCATATTGTGCGTGGATAAGGATGGTTCGGCAGATATGGGAAAATGCATCCGCTTGATTTTTTCTTCCGCTGCGCACTTTTCCGCGCGGATCCCTATTTGAGGAAGGGTTTTATGAAAGCTTCTCGTATCATCAAAATGGTTTGCACCTTGGGCATCTCAGCCGCCTGCATCGCTGGCGTTGCAGGTTGCTCGGGCAACAACCAGCAATCCGACAATCCCGTAGCCGCAACCATCAATGGTACGAACATCTACGAGAACACCATCACCGACTACATCGAAAGCGTGCGCCAGCAGCAGGGCCTGACCGATGAGGATTCCTGGGGCAACTACCTCGCTCAGATGGGGACCGATCCCGCAACCGTGCGTGAGCAGATCATCAACACGTATGTTACGCGCGAGCTGATCAAGTCCGGCGCCGAAGAGCGCGGCATCACCGTGGACAGCTCCGAGGTTGACAGCTACGTCGAGAAGATGAAGTCCAACTACGACAGCGACGAGAAGTGGCAGTCCGCCCTCGAGCAGGCTGGCATGACCGAAGACGAATATCGTTCCGAGATCGAGCTGCAGCTGAAGGCCAAGGCCCTGTACAACACCTTCACCTCTGATGAGGAGCCGAGCCAGGACGACATGCTCCAGTACGCTCAGATGTATGCGAGCGCCTACGACGGGGCTAAGAAGTCCTCTCATATCCTGTTCAATGCCGACGATGAGGCAACGGCTCAGGAAGTGCTCGACAAGATCAACTCCGGCGAGCTCGATTTCGCCGAGGCTGCAAAGCAATACTCTCAGGACAGCGGTTCGAAGGAAGATGGCGGCAACGTGGGTTGGGATAAGACCAGCTCTTTTGTCACCGAGTACACTGATGCTCTGAGCGGTCTTGAGAAGGGTCAGGTTAGCGGTCTGGTGACCAGCACCTATGGTATTCACATCATCAAGTGCACCGATGTCTTCAACGCTCCGAAGGAGAAGGCCGACGACGGCACCGAGACGGTGAAGGTCAGCAGCATCGATCAGATCCCCAGCGAATGGCAGGACACCATCAAGCAGTCTCTGCAGTCCTCCAGCCAGACGACCAACTACCAGAATTGGTTGCAGGAGCAGAAGAACAATGCCGACCTGCAGATCAACGATATGCCCGACGGTCTTCCCTATGCTGTCGATATGTCGAAGTATGAAAGCGATTCGTCCACGAGCAGCGATAACACGACGAGCACGACCGACTCTTCGAGTACGAGCTCGGATTCAAGCTCCTCCTCTACAGAGTCGAGCTCTTCGAGCACCACTTCTTCTTCGAACTAGCGAACGGGGAAAGAGATCAACGGAAGGGAATCCGGCAACGGGTTCCCTTCTTTTTTCAGAGAGGAAGTAAATGAGCGATAGAAATTCGGCTTCTTGTCTATTCCAGCTGCATGATGCGCAGGTTGTTCGTGCGGGAAAGACGATTTTGCAGGTAGAGGACTTTTCTTTGGATCGCGGGGAGAATATCGCGCTGGTGGGTCCGAACGGTGCGGGCAAATCAACGTTCGTGAACATGATCACGCGAGAGGTGCTTCCGCTGTATCGGGAAAAGCCCCCGGTGAGGTTTCTGGGCAACCCGAGGGCAACCCTTGAAGAGGTTAAGCGAGAGATCGGCATCGTATCGGCATCGATGCAGTCGCAGATCGAGGTGCATCTTCCCGCGGTTGAGATCGTGGAAGGCGGCCTGTTTGGAACGCTTGGCTTGCCGCGCAACGTGCATCCAACCGAGCAGTCGCGAAAAAAGGCGCTTGAGGCGCTTGAGATGCTCGGGATTGCGTCGCTTTCGGACCGCGACATCACGACGATGTCGAGCGGGCAGCGCCGCCGCGTGCTGATCGCCCGTGCGCTGGTTCACAATCCCAGCACGCTTCTGCTCGACGAGCCTTGCACCGGGCTTGATCCGCAGGGTATGTACTACGTGCGCTCAAGCATGCGACGTTTGGCGCAGGCGGGGAAGGGGATCATCCTTATCACCCATTACCCGGAAGACATCATCCCCGAGATTGGGCGCTTGGTGCTTATCAAAGAAGGCCGCATCTATGCCGATGGCTCGAAAGACAAGTTGCTGAGCGGTCAGGTGATGAGCGAGCTGTTCGGGGTCCCTTTGCAGGTTTCCCGAAATGGCGAAAACAATGAATATTTTTCTCTTGTGAGTTCCTATTAAATGCGTTAGAATACTAACTCGCTGCGTGGCCTGTTCATGCGACCAGGTTAAAAGCAGCATTCGAGCACGCGGAGAGATGTCCGAGCTGGCCGAAGGAGCACGATTGGAAATCGTGTATACGTCACAAGCGTATCTGGGGTTCAAATCCCCATCTCTCCGCCAGACACCTTCAGCGGCGACCTTCTAGGTTGCCGCTTGCTTTTATGATCGACATTTAAAAACCGGTCGATCACATCCCTGCGGAGGGGTGGCAGAGCGGTTGAATGCGGCGGTCTCGAAAACCGTTTCACCCGTAACCCGGGTGACGAGGGTTCGAATCCCTCCTCCTCCGCCAGCTTTACCATGAAAGCCCGGGCATCCGGGCTTCTTTCTTTTCCAGAGGCCGCAACGGGGGATTCGGACCGATGAGGTGGAAACCCGTCAAGAAAACGTGCCAGTGGCACGTTTTCAGGGTTTCGCCCGACTGAGCCTGTGAAAAAGGTGTTCAATGAGCTGAAAACAAGCTTCTATCTTAAAGCATGAATAATCCTAACCCATAATATAACCTGCGAGAATAGTAATCCGCGAATTATATATGAATAGAATGTTCCACGTGAAACCATCTGTCTGTCGGTCTCTATACTGAAGACACCTCCAAGTAGAAAGGCCCTGTTATGAATGAGGCAATGAAGACGCTTGCTCAGTTCAAGAAAGCAAACAAGCTGGTTCGATTGGGTTTCCGTAAGAACGGTCCGAAAAGCTACAAGCGAGGTCAAGGAGCCTTGCTTGTTGCTTTGCTTGAGAATGACGGGGCGAAGCAACGCGAGCTGACGAAGAATCTTGGGATGAACCGAAGCAACCTGAAGGATATCGTGAAGAAAGCCCAGCGCAACGGATACGTTGTCATCGAGAACGTGGATGAACCTCGCACTTATTCGGTCAACCTTACCGATCTTGGGCGCGAAGTGGTTGAAAAGCGAGAGGAAGCAAATGATCGCGTTGCTGAGGATATCCTGTCATGCCTCACCGAAGAGGAAAGGGCTCAACTCGATTCGATCTCTGAAAAGCTTATCGTGGCTATGAAGGAGAGGGGCATCAATGGGAAGAAGAAGGGGTACAAGGTGAGAGGCGGGCATCACCGTAAGCATCACCATCGTTAAGGTTGATTTTCATTCTTAGCCGGACACCTGCGGCCTGGAAGGCGTTTTCGC
>CAVHFC010000004.1:25352-68424 GCA_963635025.1 Eubacterium sp. CAG:786 | reverse complement strand
TTGGCAAGGGTCGAGGCCGATAAAGGCGTTTCCTCCATATTTTGCACACATTGTTAGCGGTTTACGCACGTGGCAGAGACACCTTCAGCGCTAGATCTTATAGGAACATGTTGCGCCCCGAACCAGACACACCCTGCGAGTTTACGCTCCGATATGGCGTTTCACCTCGGTAAACCATTCCCTGCACGAAAATGCCCCGACAGCTTTTGGGGACTGTCGGGGCATTTTGCCTATATATGTTTAGGTGTTGCCGCTAGACCAACTTCACGAAGCGTCGCTTGCCAACCTGTACAACCGCTCCGCTCAGCTGCGCCGGATCGATGTTGTAGGACTTAGCGGGCACCGCTTCGCCGTTGATTTTCACGCCGCCGCCGTCGATCATGCGACGAGCGTCGCCAACGCTTGTGCACATGCCGGCCTCGGCGAGCAGCTTGGCAAGATAAATCTTCCCTTCGTCGTTCGGCGTGAGATCCGCTTTGAACTCCGGGATGTCCTCGGGCATCTCATGCTGCTTGAAAACGCGATCGAAAGCTTCCTCGGCTTCCGTCGCCGCTGCTTCCCCATGATAGGCCGCGACAATGTTACGGGCCAAGGAGCGCTTCACCTTATTAGGATGGAGGGAATCGTTGGCCAGGCCTTCCTCGATCCTGTCGATCTCGTCCACGGAAAGCGTGGAAGCCAATCGGAAGTACTTGACCATCAGCTCGTCCGGGATGGACATGACCTTGCCGAACATGTCGTCCGCCTCGTCGGTCAACCCGACATAGTTTCCGTAGCTCTTCGACATCTTGCGCACTCCGTCGGTTCCCTCCAGAAGCGGCATGGTCATCGCGATTTGCGGCTCCATGTCCATCTTCTCCATGAGGTCGCGCCCGGCAAGCAGGTTGAACAGCTGGTCGGTACCGCCCATTTCCACATCGGCCTCGATCTTCACCGAGTCGAATGCCTGCATGACCGGATAGAGGAATTCATGCAGAGCGATTGGGGTCTGCGACTTGTAGCGCTTCGTGAAGTCATCGCGCTCCAGAATGCGAGCGACGGTGAACTTGCTGCAGAGCTCCAGCAGTCCCTTCAGGTCGAGCGAGAGAATCCAATCCGCGTTGTACACGATGTTCGTCTTCTCGGGATCGAGGATCTTCATAGCCTGATTAACGTAGGTTTCAGCATTTTGCTGAACCTGCTCTTGGGAAAGCTGGGGGCGCGTGGTGTTTTTGCCCGACGGGTCGCCGATAAGCGCCGTCCCGTTGCCGATGATGAGTGTCACCTTGTGCCCAAGATCTTGAAATTGGCGCATCTTGCGCAGGGGAACCGCATGCCCAAGATGCAGATCGGGGCTTGTCGGGTCGACGCCAAGCTTGATGTTCAGCGGCTTGCCTCGCTTGAGCTTTTCCAGCAATGCGGCCTCGGGCACGATTTGCGCGGCGCCCGATTTGATGATGTGCAGTTGTTCTTCCGCGGATAGCATGTTTTCCTCTTCCTATTACACGATTGCTCGGGATTCTACCATAGGGATGCTCGGCTTTTGACCTTTAGGCTAGGCGATGCCCCTAAACAGATGGCCGCTGGTGGCTCCCTCTTTCTTTGGCAGCGAATCTCCGTGGGCATGCGCGATGTTTCGCGCCTTGATGACGCGCGATACCGCCTGCTGGGTTTCTTCGACATTCATAAGCGTCGCATCCACCATCAGCCACGTGACCCCTGCTTGAACGATTTCCGGTATGGCGTGGGCAACATCGAGCTCGACGCTGTTGAACAGGCGGCTGCGACCAAGCTGATCGGTCATCACCGGGAAGTTGTATCCTTTGCGGTCCTTCAGAAAATGCGGGCTTTTCCGGCGCACGCACGACGCGCATTTTTGGTTGCACGGGCCTTGGCTCATGAGCAGGCAATGCTCGGTGACCATAAGCTCCTGGCGGCCGATCACGATAAGTCCGAGTTCGACGGGGGAAGCTTGCGCCAGCTCTCTTATTTGGGAAAGCCGCAGTTCGGGAGAAAGCCACACGCGTTTTGCCCCGAGCGAGACAGCCTCATCGAGAGCCGTCGCGTTCGTGACGGGCAGACGGGGGCCGACCTCGACGATCGCGCCCGCCTTCGCGGCTCGCACCAGGGACCCCAAGCTTTCGGCAACGACAGGGGCTCCTTCGTGCACCGCCTTCCAGGGGTCGAACCCACACGATACCTCACGCGCAAGCCCGAGCGCATCGTGGTCGATCGAGGGCAGAACAACGGCGCACTGTTTGGGATAGCTTGCCGACTCGACGGTTTCGGAAACCTGTCCCGCAACCGTTGCCTGCCCGTGCTCGAGGTTAAGCGCGTTCACGTATATGACGTCGGCTCCTGCACGCTTCGCCGCCCGCGCGCAGGCCGGATTCGACACGAGCGCAGCAACGCGCACACCGCCGGAAGGCGCACCACGCTGCCACGACCTGCTTTCAGAACGAGACAGAGCCCGATCGCGCTTGTCGCACAGCAAGGCATCGGCAAGCGCGTCGAGCGCCGCCGCGCGAACATGATGCAGCTGGGAGAACCCGATGCCAACGCCTTCGTCCATCTCGATGCTTAAATCGGTAAGGGTAAACGGCGTTTGCCCCAATCGATCCACGTGCGAGCGAACATCTGCCTCCGAAACCGCCTTGGTGCGCGCAGGCTCGACCACGGGTCCATCAGCTTCGCCGACAACATCTTTTTCGGCACCGCCTTGCGCGCGAACCGAAGCGAGCAACCGATTATTTTCGGGAGCATCGGCGAGGTGGAATTCGGCGTGTAAGGGAGAACCAATGCGCAGCCTGATGAATCCCTCCACCGCGACTCGCGGCTCGAAGGGGTTTTCGGCAATTGCCGTGGGAGCCTGACGAACGCGGAAAACACGATCGCCGGCATGGGCGCCGCGGGGCGGCCGGTCCAAAACAAGGCGAAGTTCGTCTCGACCCGCCTTCTGCACCGAGACAACCGTGCACGCAGCATGCCCCCGCTTCGTCCAGAACTCCAGCACGTCTCCTGCTTCGATTCCGCGTGAAGCGCTTACGAGCACCTGCGTGTTCTGCACATTTTGCACGCGACCGACGCAGACGCCTCGGTTGTTGGGGCGCCCGTAGCTCATGATGTCGTTTCCGCGGCCACCCTCAAGATAGGCGGTGGTGAAGCCACGCGAGAAGGCCTCGGCCAGGATACGCCGCTCTTCTTCGGTCGATCCCTGCGCCTGAAACGATTCGGCCTGCTGCTCACTCGCCTGGCTGCGCGCGGCTAAGACGCGATCGAGCGCGCGGCGATACACGCCCGTGACGGCGCGAACGTACTCGGGCGATTTCATCCGACCTTCGATCTTCAGCGAGGAAACGCCGGCACGAACAAGGTCGGAGAGCAGGTCGATAGAGCAAAGGTCCTTCGGGGATAGCAAATGCTCCCCAGGGGAAGCAAGCGGCTTTTGCTGCGCCGCGTTACGCAATTCGTAGGGCAAGCGACAGGCTTGGGCGCACATGCCGCGATTCGCGGAACGACCGCCGATAAGAGAGGACATCAAGCATTGACCCGAATAGCAGATGCACAAAGCCCCATGAGCGAACGCTTCCACTTCTACGCCCAGCTGTCGGCCCAACCGAGCGAGGTTTTCGATCTCGGGAAGAGAGAGCTCGCGAGCAAGCGTGACGCGAGAGGCGCCAAGTTTGGCAGCGGCGCGCATGCCGGCTTCGTTATGGGTGTTCATTTGCGTCGAGATATGCAGACGAGCCTGCGGAAGCGTGCGGGTAAGCTCGGATGCGATACCGATGTCCTGCACGATGAACGCGTCAGCACCCGCGCGGTATGCCTGGCGCGCCGTCTCCATCGCCTCATCCACTTCTTCCGGCAGAATCACGGTGTTGAGGGTCACATACACGTTCACTCCGCGCAAATGCGCAAAATCGCACGCCTCCCCAAAGGTTTCCAGCGTGAAGTTGTCCGCACCACGGCGGGCATTGAACGACTGCAGGCCAAGATAAACCGCATCCGCGCCACCGAGAACGGCAGCACGAAACGCGGCAGCACCACCTGCCGGAGCAAGTAGTTCGACATCCTGCATGAGCATTGCGGAACACCCCCAAACGCGAAGCGCCGATTACTTCCGAGCATCTAGAACCTATGGAAGCCTTACGCGCGCGCAAATAGATAAATAAGTGTTGGTAGTATAATCGCAGCGATGAAGAACAGGAGAAAACAGCGGGAAATGCGCACCCACGCCGTCGCGTGGGTATTTTTGGTTGCGGTTGTTTGCTTTGCGTTCGTCGGTTACTGCGGCGTGCAAGGGGCGCTCGGCGTCATGGATTCTTGGACGGAAGATCTGCCGAGCATCGAGGATACCGATTTCACCACGCATGCGCAGGAGTCCGTCATGTACGCAGCCGACGGCAGCACGGTTCTGGCCGAATTTCAGCTGGAAAAGCGCGACCCCGTCGAAAGCAAGGACGTTTCCGACCTTGTGAAGAAAGCGACGATCGACACCGAGGACGTCCGCTTCAACGAGCATTCGGGCGTGGACCTTGCCGGCATCGCCCGCGCTTTCGTGAACAACTTGGCAGGCGGCAGCCTGGAAGGCGCATCAACCATCACGCAGCAGCTAGTGCGCAACACGATGCTTACCCAAGAAGCGAACGAGATTTCGGCGCGACGCAAGGTTCGCGAAGCTCAGCTAGCTCTTGATATGGAGAAACGCTACAGCAAAGACGAAATCCTCCTCATGTACCTGAACACCGTGAACTACGGCGACGGCTGCTACGGCGTGGAGGCGGCGGCTCAGAACTACTTCCAGGTTAGCGCCGCAGACTTGACGTTGGCGCAGGCGGCGACCATTGCCGGCATACCGCAATCGCCAACGTTCCTGAATCCGAAGACCTATCCCGACGCCTGTTTGACCAGGAGAAATCTCGTTCTTGATCGCATGCTCGCCGCCGGCGACATCACGCAGGAGCAGCACGATGCCTCGCGCCAGGAGCCGCTCGGCCTCAATCCTGCGCCCGACGCACCCGAAGACGGCATCTACGCCTATCCCTACTTCACCAGCTATGTGCGCAATCTGCTGATGGAATCGAACAACCCCTATGGCTGCAATTACGCCAGCCTTTTCGAAGGCGGCTTGACCATCTACACAACTCTTGACACTACCGTGCAGGACGCGGCCGAGAGCGCATGCGCTGCGCAAAGAGCGCGCATGAGCAGCGATCTTGATTGTTCCCTGGTTGCCATCGACCCTTCATCCGGCGAGGTCAAGGCTATGGTTGGCGGCAGCGATTATCGTCAGAACCAGGTGAACCTGGCCACGGGAGACGGCGGTACGGGACGACAAGCGGGCTCTACGTTCAAGGCCTTCACGCTCGCTGCGGCAATCGAGCAGGGGATTGATCCGCAAACGCGCATCGACTGCACCTCCCCTATGACGAAGGAAATCGACGGCAAAGAGCAGTCGTTCGAGAATTTCGACAACATCGACTACGGGATTCGAACCATTCAAAGCGCCACGGCCGTCTCCGCCAATACGGGATACCTTCGCCTTTCCGAAGCAATCGGCCAGGCATCAACCACCGAAATGGCGCGACGCCTTGGCGTGACGTCCGACATGACGACGGTGTACACCTCGACGCTCGGCGTCGCCAGCACCACGCCTTTGGATATGGCGAACGCCTACGCAACACTTGCGGCAGGAGGCGTGAAGCACAGCCCTGTTGTGGTGACGAAGATCGAGGACAAAGACGGCAACATCATCTATGAAGCGGACGAACAGGGCCAACGCGTGCTCAGCGAAGAGGTGTCAGGGGCAACGACATCGGTGCTGAAGCAAGTTTTCGAGGCATCTGACGGAACGGCCCAAACGGCAAAGCTGGCAAACGGGCAGCCCGTTGCGGGCAAAACGGGAACGTCGACCGATTTCGCCGACCATTGGCTCGTGGGATACACGCCATCGATTTCCGTGGCAACATGGATCGGAAACCCCGAGGGCAGCATTTCAACGGATCACAACCTGAACTGCAATGCACTTTGGAAGGACTTCATGGATCGCGTGACTTCCGGCAAGGAAGTGAAGCAGTTCGCGGAGACCAAGGCTCCCAGCTACACGAATTCATTCAACGACAAGCAGAAAGCTGCGCTTGGCGCAGAAGAAGGCAGCTCTTCGAACAGCAGCCAGACCCCTGCCTCGATAACCTCGGGGACCACGGTGGCGAACTCCTCCAACTCGACTACGCCGCCGGACGTAACCGGCAAAACCCTTTCCGAAGCGAAAACCCTGTTAAAGGATTGGAAAGCTTCTTCGGTAACGGAATACTCGTCAACCGTCGCGAAGGACAGCGTTATCCGGCAATACCTTGCCAGCGATGGATCGGTCGTCGTGGTTTTGTCCACGGGTCCGAAAACCAATTAGCGCATGAGGGGACCAGAAGCACCTGCTCGCGTTTCCCCTGCGTAAAAAAAGGCGATCGCTTTGGTCGCCTTTTTGAACCCAGTATTTTGGCCTGTTTCCCGTTCTCGCGAGAAACGACGGCTGCGCGTTAGTTGTTGTTCATGTCAGCCGCGGTCTTATCGCCTTCCTCGAGCTTGGCAATACCTTGGTCGTAAGTTGCCTTGATGGCCGATAAGCGCCGGTCATAGGTAGACCAGTCGAACGGCTGGGCCTCGGTTGCCGCATCGATTTCCGTGTATAGCGCAATATAGTCGTTCAGCGCAGCTTCCAAACTGTCGCAGCCCTCAACGTAATCAGCCTTGATTGTCTTCAGCGCGTCAGGAGCATCTTGCGTACGCAGCGATTCAAGCACCTTGAAAGCGTTGTCCGCCTGCGTCCGCATCGATACGACGTCTTTGCGGGAAACAGCATCCGTGAAGGAATCAATGCGCGTTTTCAGATCATCCATGGTTTGATTAACCTGAGCCATATAAGCACGGTTGTCGGAAATTTCCTGAGTAGCCTGGGTATTTTGCTGCTGCGCACAGCCGCTGAGCGCAGATGCGCCCAAAACACCGGCACAAGCGAGGGCCGCCAACTTGCCAGCTATGTTTCGATTCATGAGGTCATCCTTATCCATTCGATGCAGGGAAATTCAAGTATGGGCTCACGTCGGAGCTATCCCGAAGTCGAGCCAGTGCCGCTCGTGGTTCCGGCGCCCAAGGTGCCGCCAGACGTCGTGCCTCCACCCGTAGCCGAAGATCCGCCCGTCGTCGCACCCGAGCCTGTGCCGGTGCCCGTGCCCGTAGAACCAGTCGTGGTTCCCGTACCGTTCGTTCCCGTAGCGGAATTAGTGCCCGTGGTGCCCGTTCCGGTTGCCGTGCCATAACCATAAGTGGAGGAAGACCCGGAATTCGTCGTGCTTCCATAGGTTGAGGAGGTTCCCGTCGAGCTGCTGGAGCTACTCGAGCTTGCCGCATAAACGTGATAGACGGAATTTTGGAACGCCTTGTACGTTGGATTCGACGCCTCCGGGAAGCTCTTTGTCTCCTGCCCGTCCAAAACCACATTCATGAAGTTGGCAAACACGTCCGCAGCCCCCAGATGCGTCGGGAGCGCTTCTTCGTTGGACGGGTCGCCGAACCAGATGGCCACCGAAAGCTGCGGGGTGATGCCGCAGAAGGTAATGTCGTGATACTCGCTTGAGGTGCCGGTTTTCGCGGCAACTTCCTGCCCGCTGGACAGCTTGGCCTCCTGACCCGTGCCTTCGGAGGTGTTCACCACGCCCTTCATCACCTCGACGGCGGCGTGCGCCACCTCGGCGGAAATGACCTGGGTCCCTTCAGGATTCGTGTTGTCTACGATAAGGCTGCCGTCCTTGTCGTAGATTTTCATGATGGGCTGGGGGTTGTATTTCTTGCCACCGTTGGCTATGACAGCGTATGCAGTGGACATGTCCAGCATGGTGACGTTGGATTGACCAAGGGTAAGCGAGGGGTTCGCGTTGAGCGTCGAGGTGATACCCATCTTCTGAGCCGTGTCGATGACCTTTTGCGTTCCCATCGCCATTTGCAGGCGAACGAAACCGGTGTTTGAGGAAACGGCAAACGCACGGGAAATGCTTCGCGTACCGTAGTTGATGTTATCGATGTTCTGCAGGGCATTCGAGCCGGTGTAGGCAGTATCCGGAATGACCGCAGGAGAGCTGCAGTCGACGTTTGTCTGGGGATCGATGCCTTCTTCGAGCGCTGTAACCAGAGTGAAGGTTTTGAAGGCAGACCCGCACGGGCGACCGCCATTCGTACCCTCGCCCGTCGCAAGGTTGGTCTTCTGGGTTTCCCAATCTTTTCCGCCGACAAGAGCGCGAATGAACCCGTTTGAAGGGTCGATCGCCACAAGTGATCCGCTAATGGCGTCCGACAAGGACTCCTCTTTGGTGCGTACGGCCTCTTCCGCAGCCTCTTGCGTGCTCACGTCAAGCGATGTGATGACAGTCAGCCCACCCTTGAAAACATCCAGCTGAGAGTATTGCTCGGACAGCTGGTTTTTCACGTAACTGGTGAAGTACGGGTACTTTTCGATACCGTCGGAGGTAGGAACCGAGGGGTTTAAAACGAGCTCCTCGGCTTTCGCTGCGTCGTGCTCCGCATTGGTGATATAGCCGTTTTTCAGCATGCGGTCGAGCACGAGGTTGCGACGAGCGTAGCAGTTATCGGGATAGTCGATAGGATTGTTATACGTCGGCGATTGAGGAATGCCGATGAGCGTCGCAGCTTCGGCAAGCGTTAGATCGGAGGCGTCCTTCGAGAAGTAACGCTGCGAAGCCGCCTGAATGCCGTAAGCGCCGTTACCGTAATTGACGGTATTCAGGTACATGAGAAGAATCTCATCCTTGGAATAGGCCTCTTCCAGCTTCACCGACAGATACATCTCGCGCACTTTACGCTTCAGGGAGATGTCGTTCATCTCATCGGCGAGAACGGTGTTACGAATGAACTGCTGCGTGATGGTCGAGGCGCCTTCCCTGCCCGATCCGGTCAACGTGACCACGGCTGCACGGGCAATGCCCACAACGTCGAAGCCTCCGTGTTCGTAAAAGCGCTCGTCCTCGGTTGCGACCGTGCCCTGCAAAACGTAAGAGCTGATCTGATTCAGCTCAACTGGATCGCGGTTTTCGATCTGGAAACGTGCCAGCTGGGTTTTCTCGTCAGACGCATACACGGTGGTAGGCATGGAGGAGTTCAGCTCGGAAACGCTTGTGACGTCGTAGTTCTTCACGTCGTCGATCCACTCGGACACAAGCGCGGATATGCCGATGTAACCCGCGATGCAAATTCCGATGCAAGCGGTTAGAAAGATAAGCAGGCCATAAACAGGATGCTTCTTCTTGGTGCTCGGCCTGTTTTTGATCGAACGTGAAGCCACGAACCACCTCCGTAAACTTGGGTAATTGTACCATCGGGGCCTACATGGCCCTCAAAGCACACAAGTTCGTAGGAAAAAAGTGAAGATAGACGCGACGTCCCGCCTGCGGTCGAAATACCGCAGGCGGGACGTCCCCCATTCCCTTTCCCGTAAGGATCGAAAAGATGCGCTACAGGGCAGCTTCGTCCTGCGACAAACGGCTTTTCGCCAATGCAAGCTGCTCGCGTACCGCGGCATTACCCGTGCCGCCCTCCGTTGTGCGAGCCGCCACGATCGCCGGGATGTCCAACTCCTCGACGATATCGCCTTCAAAGAGCGGGCTTTCCGCCTTGAAATCATCGATGGACAGATCATTGAGGTTGCAGCCGCGCTGCTCGCACAAAAGGACGAGGTGACCCACAATCTCATGCGCACGGCGGAACGGCATGCCGCGCTTCGCAAGGTAATCCGCGACATCGGTTGCCGCCAGATGGCCCTTCTTTGCCTGAGCCATCATGTTTTCGGGCTTGATCTTCATGGTTTCGATCATCCCAGCCGCGCACTGCAGACAATCCTCGAGCGTTTTCGCCGCATCGATGGCGCCTTCCTTGTCCTCCTGCAAGTCCTTGTTGTAGGCCAAAGGCAGGGCTTTCATAGTCACGAGCAGCCCGACGAGGTCACCGATGACGCGCCCCGTCTTTCCGCGGATCAGCTCCGCGAAATCGGGATTCTTCTTCTGCGGCATGATGGACGAACCCGTTGAGAACGCGTCGGAGAGCTCGATGAAGCCGAACTCCGACGTCGACCACAACACCAGCTCCTCGCAAAGGCGGGAAAGGTGCATGCACGATACGGCACAGGCGTAGTCGAGGTCAAGCAGGAAATCGCGGTCGGACACCGCGTCGAGCGAATTGGGGATCACGCTTGAAAATCCCAGCTCGCTTGCCGTCATCTGCCTATCGAGCGGATAGGTGGTACCGGCCAGCGCGGCAGCGCCAAGCGGGCTGGCGTCGGCAGCCTTGCGTGCCTGAACCAGGCGATCGAAGTCTCGAGAGAGCATCCACACATACGCGAGCATATGGTGCGAGAAGAGAACCGGCTGAGCATGCTGCAGATGCGTATAGCCCGGCAAAATGACGTCGAAGTTCTCTTCTGCCTGCATGATGAGCGCCTGACGCAAAGCGATGTTGGCATGCATCAAATCGCAAGCGCGCTGCTTGGCGAACAAGCGCGTATCGGTGGCCACTTGATCGTTGCGGCTGCGGCCGGTGTGCAGGCGGGCCCCCGCATCGCCAATATCAGCGGTGAGCGCGCTCTCGATGGACATGTGAATGTCCTCGTTGTTGATGTCGAAAGTGAAATCGCCCGAATCGATGCGCGACTTCACGCGATCAAGGCCTTCGGTGATGGCTTTCGCGTCCTCATCAAAGATGACGCCCACCTTCGCCAACATATGCGCATGCGCCTTCGAACCCGCGACGTCCTGCGCATACAAAGCCTTATCGACGGGAAGCGACGCACCGAAGCGCTGAGTGAACTCGCTTACGTTTTCCGTGAAACGACCCGACCACAACGCCATGGTGCTACTCCGTTTCCTTGTTCGCCTGCTGGTCGGCCTCACGCCACAGCGGCGTCACGTCCTCATAGCGGCCGCGCTTGAGCGGGCCCTGCTGGTTCTGGGCGTCGAAAAGCTCGGCGGGAGCACCTTCGCGGCGACGATTGACCGCCCACGTGCGGCAGGACAGCGTTTGGATTTGGATGAACCCTTCAGCCGCGCTGCGGTCGAAGGCGTCACCCTTGTCGTACGTTGCCAGCGCATGATCGTAGAGCGAGTAAGCGCTCTTGCGACCAACCACCGTGCAGGAGCCCTTGTAGAACTTCAGGCGGACGGTGCCGTACAGGCAGCGCTGCGTGGAGGCCATGAACGCATCGAGCGCTTCCTTAAGCGGCGAGAACCACTGGCCGTTATACACGCACGTGGCCCACGTCTGCTCGAGATTGAGCTTGTAGTGCAGAACCTCACGCTCAAGCACCAAGTCTTCCAACGCCTTATGAGCCTGAACGAGCGTCATTGCGGCAGGAGCCTCATAGCACTCGCGGCTCTTCACGCCCACCAGGCGATTTTCAACCATGTCGATGCGTCCGTAGCCATGGGCGCCGGCGATCTTGTTCAGGTCATCGATAATGCCCAGGAAGCTCTTCTGGCTGCCGTTGATCATGTACGGGACGCCGCGAGCGAACGTCAGCTCAACGTACTCGGGCTCGTCGGGAGCCTTCTCGGGATCAACCGTCATGGTGAACACGTCCGAAGGAGGCTCTGCCCAAGGATCCTCGAGCACGCCGCATTCGATGGCGCGACCCCACAGGTTATCGTCGATCGAATAGGGGGAATCGACCGTTGCGCCCACTTCGACGCCATGCTCCTTAGCCCATGCGATCTCATCGGGGCGCGTAAGCAGATCCCACTCGCGCACCGGAGCGAGAATTTCCAGTGACGGGTCGAGCATGGTGATGCTCGATTCGAAGCGAACCTGGTCGTTGCCCTTGCCGGTGCAGCCATGCGCCACGTACTTCGCGCCGTACTTGTGAGCGGCGTCGACGAGATGCTTGGAAATCAGCGGGCGGGACAGAGCGGAAACGAGCGGATATTTGTTCTCGTAAGCAGCGTTCGCCGCGAGCGCCTTCGTCAGGTATTCCTGGGCGAACATTTGGCGCATGTCGACGACGAGGCAGTCCAGGGCTCCGACGCGCAGCGCCTTCTGCTTGATCTTCTCCAGACCGTCGTGTTCCTGTCCCACGTCACCGACCACCGCGATGACGTCAAGGTTCTTCTCGTCCTGCAGCCACTTCACGCAGCACGAGGTGTCGAGACCTCCGGAATACGCCAGGATTACCTTTTCTTTCTGCTCGGCCATTGGTTTTCTATCCTTTCAAGTACTTTGCCTGCATGCAACAAGGGATTTCACGTTCGATACCGTCGGACACGCCCCGAAATGTCTGGCTTAACGATGCATTTTTGCGAATATGCCCCACGATTTGGACAGAACGCCCTTGGATGCAGCTTCGCGACAGTCTACGGCAACCAACAGCCGCAGAACGGCAACGTAACAGCTTGTAACAAACGTGAATGTGCGGGAATATGCCGTCCCGCTACGGAACTTCGACGATTATCGTCGTCGCAGACGGTCGATAGCTCGTTCGACCTCGATCGCCGCCTCGGGGCTTTCGGCCGCGATCATGATGGTGTTGTCGCCGGCAACCGTGCCGAGCGCTCCACGAAGGGCAGCTTTGTCCAAAGCAGCGGAAACGCCTGCGGCACCGCCGGAGAACGTTTTCACAACCACCATGTTTCCTGCCACGTGCACCTCTTCGACCAATTCGGAAACCATACGCTGCAGACGCATTTCCTCGGGCAGGACGTAATAACCCTCGCGGGATTTGACGAGCCCCATATCCATGATGTCGCGAGAGATGGTTGCCTGAGTGCATTCGTAACCGGCCTCTTGCAGCTGCGCCGCAAGATCTCTCTGGGTCTTGACGTTGCGTTCGCGAATGATATCGCGTATAACGTCATGCCTCTGTTGCCGTTTCCTCATGCCTTTAACCCTCTGCCCACCATGGGCGTCGTACACGGTAGCGTTTCCAATATCCTTGCATCGATATGCGATAAACCGAATCAAATGAACAAGAATATGCAGTGGATAATACCGCAACATTGCAAAATTGGAGCCAAGATTAGGAAAAAGCGTGCCGAGTTCGCAACCGAACGGTCGCGGTTGTGCAACCCAAGCGACGCATCACGAGAACCATTAAGGTTTCGAAGGGCCAGCTGGCAAACGAGCACTGTGCCAAACGTCGCCCGGCAATCCGACGGAGAATGCCAGATTGCCGGGCGATGCGCAAGATTAAGCGTTCTGGATCAGTTTCGCCATGCGCTCGACCATGGTATCGATATCCGATTCCTCGCAGATGAGCGGGGGAAGAAAACGCAGCGTATGCGCACCGGTTGCGTTCAAGAGCAGACCCTCGTCCAATGCCCGAGCAACAAGGGCCGGGGCGTCAACATCGTCTGCGAGGTCGACCGCGTTCATCAAACCGATGCCGCGAACCTCCACAGCTTTGGGAAGAGTTGCGAGCGCATCGCGCATATGGGCACCGACACGCTCGATGTGCTTGGTATAGCCCTTTTCGTATTCCGCAAGTGTCGCCCGTGCGGCAGCAATGGCCAAACAGCTGCCTCCAAACGTGGAGCCATGGTCGCCCGGCGCAAACGCCTCAGCAACGCGCTGCACAGCGGAACAAGCACCCATCGGAAAGCCCGAGGCAATTCCTTTGGCCATGGAAACGATGTCGGGAGTGACGCCGTACTGCTGGAAGGCAAACGGCGTGCCGCAGCGATAGATTCCGGTTTGGACCTCGTCGCAAATCATGACGGCGCCCTGTTTCTCAGTTAGGCGGCGCACTGCTTGAAGAAACTCCTGCGTGCAAGGATGGACGCCGCTTTCACCTTGGACGCACTCGAGCATGACGGCGCAGATTTCCCCACCGCGCTGCTCGAACAAACATTCAAGCGCGGCAATGTCGTTGATGGGCGTGCTGACGAACCCTCCGGGCAGCGGCTGAAACGCCTCCTGCTTGGCAGGCTGGGCCGTTGCAGCGAGCGTCGCCAGGGTGCGACCGTGGAAGCTGCGATCGAGAACAACGATGGTCCGAGGGGCCCTGTCAACAGCCGCTTTAAGCTCCGCCTCCGCAGCTTTGGCGTTACGGGCAGTCTCCTCGGCGCACTTGCGGGCATACAAGCGAGCGAGCTTGATAGCGCATTCGTTCGCCTCGGCGCCGGAGTTGGCAAAAAACGTCTGCCACGGCTGCGCAGACTCGCCCTGATGGGCGTTAAGCAGCTCGGACAGCTTTTGCGCAAGCTCGCCGCGACCCTCGATGTAGTAGTAATTGCTCACATGGATGAGTTTTTCGGCTTGCTGCTGCAAAGCGGAGACGACAGAGGGGTGGCAGTGACCAAGCCCACATACGCCGATCCCCGCAATGAAGTCGAGATATTCCTTCCCCTGCGCATCCACGGCAGTCATGCCGCGACCTGAAACAAGTTCCACCGGCTTGCGGCCAAACGTGTGCATCACGTACTGAGTTTCAAGCTCTTGTTGTTCTTGCAATGACATATGATCAACGTTCCTTTACGCGTTTTCTTTCCAATAGGTAAGGACTACCCAGCTTCGCACCATGCTACTGAGCTGCGTGCTCGGCCTCTTCCCTGTTTTCGAGAAGCTTCGAAGCGAACTTCCCGAGCGGATGGTTGTCGAAGCGGTACGCTTCCTCGGTCGAATGCATGGTGGTACCAACGCCCGTGCTGGTCAAAAGCTCGAGAAGCAGCGCATGAGGGGTCGTACCGTTGATGATGTGAGCGCGCTGCACGCCCGCCTCAAGCGCATGAATACAGGACTTGAGCTTCGGAATCATGCCAGTTGACACCACGTTGTTCTCAACCATGTAGCGAGCTTCGAAAACCGTCAGGTTCGAAATGAGCGAGCTTTTATCTTCGAAATCCTCGTACAAGCCGTCGACATCGGTGAGGAACACCGCCTTGTGGGCGCCAATCGCAGCGGCGATATGGCCCGCAACCATGTCGGCATTCACGTTGTAGAAACCGCCGTCTTCGCCAAGCGCAACGGAGGCAATGACCGGGATGTAATCGGCGGCGACAAGGTCGTCGAGCAAAGGACGGTTGATGCGCGTGATGCGCCCGACCCGACCAAGTTCAGGGCTCGCCTGCTCGGCAACGATCACCCCGGCATCGGCGCCGGAAACGCCGACCGCGAAATTGCCGTGACGGTTGAGGGCCTCGACGAGTTCCTGGTTGACCTTGCCCATAAGAACCGTTCGCACGACGTCCATGGCCTCGGGCGTGGTAACGCGCTGCCCGTCCTTGAACTCAACGGGCAGGTTGCGCTGCGCCATGGCTTCGGTGATGGCCTTTCCGCCGCCATGCACGATAACCGGGTTGACGCCGACGATTTTCATGAGGACGATGTCGCTCATGACATCGGCGCGCAGCTGCTCGTCGACCATGGCAGAACCGCCGTACTTGATAACGACGGTTTTACCCGTGATGTTCTTAATCCAGGGAAGCGCTTCTACGAGAATTTCCGCGGAATCGGTCGGTGCGCCTTCGGGACGCGTGTCTTTTGCGTATTTCATGATCGGTAATCTCCGTTGATCGTCACGTACTCATGCGAAAAATCGCATGTCCAAATGGTTGCATGTTCGTCGCCAGCGCCGAGGTCGATGTTCACGACCACTTCGGGCGACTTGAATCGTCGCAGGGCCTCGTCCTCGTCGAAAGGCACTGTCAAACCATTTCGGCACACGGGGATGCCCATGATGTCGATAGAGACATCTTCTTGCCGAAACGCAGCACCTGAACGGCCGAGCGCGCCGGCGATACGCCCCCAATTGGCATCGTGTCCGTAAATCGCCGTTTTCACCAACGGGGAATTCGCGACGGTGCGCGCGGCCGCATCGGCGTCACTTGCCGTAGCAGCGCCGGAAACGTTAACGGTGACCAAACGCGTAGCGCCCTCGCCATCGGTGGCCATCTCGCGCGCCAAAGATATGCAAACGGTGCGCAAAGCCTCTTCGAACGCCTCGAAAGCAGGGGTGTGCGGCTGCATCAAAGGCGCACCCTGAGGAGCAGCAGCTCCGCTTGCCAGCAAGAAGCACGTATCGTTGGTGGAGGTATCGGAGTCAACGGTGACTTTGTTGAAGCTCATGTTCACCGCATCGATGAGCGCATCGTGCAGGGCATCAGGCGAGATAGGGGCATCCGTGGTGATAACGGCGATCATGGTGGCCATGTTGGGCATAATCATGCCCGAACCTTTGCACATGCCGCCAACCGTGAACGTGCAACCCTCGTAGCCAATGCCCTCTCCGCTAAATGAAACCGCACGCTCTTTGGGATGGGTGTCAGTCGTCATGATGGCGCGCGCGGCGTCGGCGCCACCTGCAACGGACAGCTGGGCAAACGCTTTCGGGACCCCACTTTCAAATGGCTCCATCTGAAGATGCTGCCCGATAACGCCCGTAGACGCAAGAAGCACCTCTTCAACCGTGCAGCCCACCGTTTCGGCAACGATGGACGCAGAGCGCTTTGCGGTATCAAGACCCCTTTGCCCCGTTGCCGCATTCGCTATGCCGGAGTTGATGGCGACCGCGCGGGCGGAACCATACGAGACGCCGTCCAGGTGATCTCGGGAAACGATGACGGGAGCCGAGCAAAACACGTTCTGCGTGAACACAGCGGCACACGATGCGGGCTCCTCTGCGACAACGAGCGCGAAATCCAAACGCTCGGGGTCGGGGCGGAAACCTGCATGGATACCCGCAGCGGAAAATCCGCGCGCAGAGCATACGCCGCCACCAGGGATCAACGGCAAACGGGAATAGCGCCTCGAGACGCTTTCGTTATGCAAAGGTTCAACGTCGCCCGCTTCGGTCGACGAAGATACGCATGAATCCATCGCTACCCTCTCTTATGGACCGCCGGTCCCAATGCGAATTTCACTTAAACCGGAACCGCTACGGTATCAAGACCGGTGTTTTCAGGCAAGCCCCAAACGATGTTCGCACACTGAACTGCTTGATCAGCTGCCCCTTTTCCAAGATTATCGATTGCGCCGACGGCAATGAGCATGCCGACGCGCTCGTTCACCGCAAGGCCGACATGGGCGCAATTGGTGCCCACGACCGACGAGGTTTTCGGCATGACCCCCGGATCCAAAACATGAACGAACGGTCGCCCTTCGTAAAAAGAGCGATACTGTTCGATGATCTGCTCCACATCCGTTGGGGCATCGGCGGCAAGCTTGATGTTGACCGTCGAAAGCAACCCGCGGTTCAGCGGCGCAAGATGCGGAGTGAAAACAACCTTACCTGGCAAATCGAGGATTTGCTCGATTTCAGGAGTGTGCCGATGCGTCGCCACACCATACGCTTCAACGTTTTCGTCGGCAAAGCAGAAATGCGTTCGAGACGAAGCCTTCTTACCAGCCCCGGTTACGCCCGAGATAGCATCGACCACAACCGGCGTCTCTTTGTCCGCATAACCCAACCGCACGGCAGGGGCAGCAGCCAAAGACGTCGCCGTCGGATAACATCCCGCACAAGCAACAAGAACCCCTTCGCCGCGGCGGTGCTCACCTGCAACCTGCTGCAAGGCTTCCGGAAACAGCTCAGGCAGACCGAACGCCGCACGCTTCAGCAAGTCGGTTTGAGTGTGTGGAACTTTGTACCAATGCTCGTAGACCGCAGGATCCTTCAGACGGAAATCGGCGGACAGGTCAACAACCACCGCGCCCCTCTCCACTAACTGAGGGGCCGTTTTCAGAGCAGCCGTGTGGGGCACGGCAAGGAAAACAAGATCGCACGCATCAAGGGCGGGGTCGTCATGGGTTACGAACGAAAGATCCGTCGATCCGGAAAAACCCGGGTACTCCTTCGCAATAGGCGTACCGGCAAGCTCGTTGGACGTTGCTGCCACCAATTCAAACTCAGGGTGCTTCAAGATGACGCGAACCAGCTCGATTCCGGCAAACCCGGCAGCCCCAACGATTCCGCATTTGATACTCATAGAATGCCCTTCCCGTTCGACGTATAGCGGTACGTCGGCACCGCCTGCTCGAGCAAATGTATGGCCTCTTCATCAGATGCTTGCAGCGCGTGCTCAAGCTCGTCGAGCTTTGCTGCAACCTGGTCATAGCTGATTTCCTGCCCGGTTGAGATCATGATGGACTGATTGTCGGTAGGAAGCGTGCTTTCCTCGTCCATCAGCAGCTCTTCATACATCTTCTCGCCCTCGCGTAATCCGGTGAAGGCGATCTTAATGTCGACGTCGGGGGTGAGTCCTTGAAGCTGAATCAAACCTTTCGCCAGATCGACGATCTTGACAGGCTCGCCCATGTCGAGAATGAAGATCTCGCCACCGTGCGCCATGCCGCCAGCTTGGATAACCAGACGAGAAGCCTCGGGGATGGTCATGAAGAAACGCTCGATGTCCGGATGCGTAACCGTAACCGGGCCTCCTGCAGCGATTTGCTTCTGGAAGACAGGTATGACGCTTCCGTTGGAACCCAAGACGTTGCCGAAACGGACCGCGGAAAAGATGGTTTTGGAAGTTCGTGCGTAATACTGCACGACCATCTCTCCCATGCGCTTGGTTGCCCCCATGACGCTTGTCGGATTCACCGCTTTGTCCGTGGAGATGAAGATGAAGCGAGCCGCCCCATACGCATCGGCCGCACGCACTGCGTTCAACGTACCGAACACATTGTTGTGAACGGCCTCGCGCGGACAATGCTCCATAAGGGGCACATGCTTATGCGCTGCCGCATGGAATACCGCACCGGGACGATACTTCGCAAAGACCTCGTTGATTCGGTCGAGGTCGCACACGTTGCCGATTTCGATCACGATATCGATGTCGTCGTATTCCGAAAGCAGTTCGTTGCGCAGCATGTAAGCGTCATTTTCGTAAATGTCGAAGATGACTATCCTTGCAGGAGCAACCGTGCACAACTGCCGGCACAATTCGCTGCCGATCGAACCGCCGCCCCCGGTCACAAGAACCGTTTCACCAGCGATATATCCGGAAACGGCGCGCGTGTTCAAGACGATTTCCTCACGACCGAGAAGGTCTGCGACGTCGACGTCGCGCAGGCTTACATCGCCGATTTCATCAAGCGACAACGCCCTGACATTGGGCAGCGTGCGAAGCCGACAATCCGTCTTCGTGCATGCTCCATAAATGCGTTTGCGCTCTTCAGGCGTTGAGGAAGGGATAGCCACGACGATTTGCTGAATGTCGTAGCGATCGACCAGGTCGGCGATATCGTCGGTCGTACCGCATACCTTAACGCCATGAATGCGCTGCCCGCGCTTTGCCGGATCATCGTCGGTTGCAACAATGGGGATTCCGGGCATCAAAGGATCCTTCGAGGCCATGCGGCCAATGGCCAGCGAACCGGTCTCGCCGGCACCGACTACCAGCGTTCGAGGGCGATCCCCCATACGCTGCTTCGAAGCAAACGCCCTGCCTTTTTGCCTCATGATGCGAAACGCGAAGCGCATACCGCCCATGAAGAAGATGTTCAGAAAGCACGATACGGCGAAAACCCGGATAGGAAGCCTTGTCCCGATGACCCAAAGGAACACTGCCCCGCCAAGGGTTCCAAGAACCGTGGCGAGGACGATTTGGATGACCTCGTCAACGCTCGCATACTCCCATAGATTGTTATAGAGCCTGAAAGCCGCAAGCATCAATACGTTGATGAACGCAAGGATACCTAAGATGAAATAGATCTCGTTGTTAACGAATACCTCGCCTTTCACGTTCGTTAGAACGGAAGCGAGCCAGTACGACACATACGTTGCCACGATATCGAGCAGCAGCAGCAGGGCCGTTCTCTTTGTGATATGCACGTCCAAGCTTGGGACCTCGTCTTCATTCTCAAATCGAACAGCCTGGCGCATGATTGCAGATTGCGCACAAAGACCGTTAAACAGAAGGCTATTGTATCCAAAGTGTCGTATGATTGCAGCGATATTACCGGCCGAGGAGCTTGTTTCATGAATACTACAGCCAGCGAAAGCGCCGCCACCTGCACCAACAGCAATAGTAACCAACCTGCTCGAGAATCAAATATAGACGCCCTTGTCTCGTTTTTCAAAAGCGGAATCAAGCCAGAAGGGAGCCACGGAAAGCTCGGTATCGAGCTTGAGCACATCATCGTCCAAGAAGACGGGTCTCCCGTTTCTTATAGCGAAGAGAACGGGGTCGCCTGGCTTTTGGGCAAACTGTCGGCCGACTACCCCGACAAAACAACGGATGATGACGGAGACCTGCTCGGCGTAAATCGTCCCGGAGAGTCCGTAACGATTGAACCGGCTGCGCAGATAGAGCTTTCAGCCGGTCCGTTCGATGACCTTTCGATCGCTTACCGAACCTTTGAGGAGTTTCAGAAAAAGGTCACCGATTTGCTTTCGCCATTTGGGAAGCATCTTGTTTCCTATGGATACCACCCAACCGCCGCAGCGCGAACCCTTGAGCTTATCCCGAAGCAACGCTATCAGTATATGAACTCCTACTTGGGCGAAAAGGACATATACGGACCTTGCATGATGAGAGGAAGCGCATCGACGCAGATTTCGATCGACTACACAAGCGAAAGCGACTGCCTGCGTAAAATGCGAATCGCCTACGCCTTGGTACCGCTGCTGAGCCTTATGTGCGACAACTCCCCTATTTTCGAGGGAACCCCCCGGAGCCACAAGCTCGTCCGCACCGATATTTGGCGACATGTCGACAACGACCGCTGCGGCCTAGTCCCCGGAGTGTTTAGCGACAGCTTCTCGCTGCGAGACTACGCCTCATTCGTCCTGGATGCACCAGCAATCGTCATGCCGAACGAGCAGGGCGGTTGGGCTTACAGCGAGAAGACGTTTGGAGACATTTACGCCAGCACCCCCATGGCGCAGCACGATGTCGAACACGCCGTCTCCATGCAGTTCCCCGACATTCGGTTGAAAACATACCTGGAAATCCGTCCCGCAGATTCCATGCCCGTTCCCTATGTGATCGCCTACGCCGCGCTGATCAAGGGCCTGTTCTATAGCGAAACAAGCCTGCAAAGACTGGAAAGCCTGTTTGGCAAGGTCGATGAAAAGTCTTTTGAAGCAGCGAAGGACGAACTTATGGAGAGCGGCTACGAAGCCATCGTGTACGGAAGAAAAGCCGACTTGCTCTGTGATGAGGTGATAGCCATCGCCACAGAAGCACTCCCGTCGGATGCCGTTGCGCTCCTTGCCCCACTTGCCAACCTTGTTCACGAGCGCGTAACGCTCGCGGACTTGGCGGAGCAAAACAGCCTGCGCAAGTAACAGCTCGTCACCGGCATTCGCGCACCTTCCCTTTCTCGTTCGCGATGCGCACGATGTCAGGTAGACTTTATGTTTGGCAATTCGACATGATTGGAGTTACGCATGAGCAATAAAGGCAAGAAGGTTAAGGTTCACTACACCGGCACCCTTGACGACGGCACGAAGTTCGATTCCTCCCTTGACCGAGGCGAGCCGCTCGAGTTCACCTGCATGGCGGGGCAGATGATCCCCGGCTTCGACGCAGCTGTCGAGGCGATGGAGCAGGGTGAGACGAAGACCGTCCACATCCCCGCCGCCGATGCATACGGAGAACGCAACGAGGAGCTTGTCCAGCGCATTCCCGTAGATCAGATCCCCAACGCAGACCAGCTCCCTGTTGGACAGACCGTCTACATGCAGGGCCCGGGCGGTCAGCCTTTCCCCGTGTTCGTGAAATCGATCGAAGACGGCATCGTCACCTTCGATATGAACCATGAGCTTGCCGGCAAAGACCTGAACTTCGAGATCACGCTCGTCGAGATCGCAGGCTAACCGATATCGGTTTTTCAAGGTGCATACGGCCAGGGTCGCCCAAAGCGGCCCTGGCTTTTTCGTTTACAGAGAACCGTCAAATTCGGCTGCTAAACAACCTGCAGCCTATCCTGAAAACGGCAAACCCTTGATTCCAGCTCTTTTTCCGCAGCGACATTCAGCGCTTCAACGCGCTCCACCAAACGCTGCTGATACGTTTCCTCGAGAGCATCGGCAACCAAAAGCCCCATTGCCGCTGCTTTTTGGGCCGCATCCTCCGACACGGACATCGGGGCACCGTCGCAGCTGCCCTTATTGCCAGCGCAAGAACTTGAGCCCGAAGAGCTTACTCGTCGAGCTTGTGGACCACCGAACCCATGATGCGTCAGCTGCCAATAGGTGCTGGCAAGCACCATGTAGCGCTCCTGGCAGTCCCATGGGCCTTCAAGCCATATTCGGCTGGCAAGAGCCCTGTTCCATCGCATGTTTGAAAGCGACTCCTCCGCTTCCATTCCATCCGACTCATCAGATTCCCCGACAAGCGACACGAGCTTTGCTTGAACATGGCGCTCGATAAGGCACGAATGTCCCTGCGCCAACACCACGAACCTCTCTACCGGGAAAACACCTGCCTGCTTGCCCTCTTTTCTGTGGACGGAGCATTCCTTCATAGTACGAAGAGACAAACGCATTCTTTTACGCGCAACGTGACGTTGCTGCGGTGTGGCGCATGACCAACCGGGCATGCTTGCGGCGAACAAGCGCTCAACCACCATAAGCAGCGTAGCCTCGTCGCAACAGCGAAGCGCATCTTGAACTGTCGGAACCTGCTTGCGCGTGAAGGTGGAGCGGTCCCAAAGCAAGCTAGAAGACGACATCTCCCACCTCCTGCATCAGCGCGATGGCGTCGGAGCAGTTCATGAGGCAAGCGCAACGAAAAGGCAGCGCGCATCCTTCAAGCAAGGCCCCGTCGCAGGAATCGAATACGTTTGATTCGTCTTGGATTGCCATTTCAAGCGGAAGGAGCGGCGCGGGGCCATCCTGTTCGCCAACGATGTCGCACAAAGGAAACGACATGATGACGACAAGCGATTCCGATTCGGCGCAGTTGAAGGCAGACTTTTTCCCGTACATGTGCATACACCCACTTCGAACGTTCCTTGAATTGGGAGAGGATCTTGCAGACGTGGTACGCACGACGAGGAACACCGTCGTAATCTATGGGCAACCCGAATGGGGAAGCGCCTGCACTGGCTCTGTTCTTTACAAGTTGCAGTATAGCATATAAAACGTACGTTTGTTCGTGTTTATGGCAAGAAAAATGGCAGGAGGCGAAAAAGCCCTCCTGCCAGGAACAACGCCTACCAGCTGAGTAGCTCGTAGCCGGCTTCGGTCACCACAAGCTGAACCTCCCACTGCGCGGAAGGCATCCGATCGGCAGTGCGAACCGTCCAGCCGTTGGGGTCGGTCATATCGATATCGTGAGCCCCCATGTTGATCATGGGCTCGATCGTGAAACAGCTACCAGGAGCAAGCACCATGCCAGTCCCCGGATCGGACACGTGGCTCACGAATGGATCCTCGTGAAACTCTAGGCCGATGCCATGCCCGCCGAATTCGCGCACCACGGAATATCCCTGCGCATGGGCGTAATCGCGCACCGCGGCGCCCACGTCGCCCAAAAGCCCCCACGGCTTCACCGCGGCAAGGCCCGCCTCGAGCGCCTTCTTCGTTTCCTCAACCAAGCGGCGCTTTTCGTCAGGAACATCGCCGATGCAGAACATGCGGGACGAATCGGAGAAGAACCCGTCAAGGATAGTCGAGCAGTCCACATTGACGATATCCCCTTCGCGCAGCACATCATCGGGCGAGGGGATGCCATGACATACCACTTCGTTGATGGAAGTGCACACGCTTTTCGGGTAGCCTTCATAGTTCAAGTCCGCCGGGATGCCGCCGTGGGCAATCGTGTAATCGTAAATCCACTTGTCTATTTCCTCGGTTGAGATGCCGGGGCCGATATGCTCGGCAACGTAATCGAGAACGCCGATGTTGATCTGGGCACTCTTTTTGATGCCCTCGATATCTTCAGCAGTCTTCAGCAAGCTGCGCTGCGGCACCTCGAAACCCTGCTCGTAGAGCTCCTGCAGCCGCTCGTCATTAGCAAGGTGGCACTTCTTGTATTTCCGCCCGCTACCGCACCAGCATTCGTCGTTGCGACCGGGCCTTATCAGATCGTCATACATACGCGCGTCCTTTCGTTTTGCAGCCATTGTAACGCTGTTAGCCAAGGTTAAGTATGAAAAATCGCCGCATATACGAAAGCCGCCGGCGCGCTGACCGGCGGCTTTCGCACCACCCCTCGAATGGGGGCCAAACGGCTCTTTGAGCCTACCTGCTAGCCGCGAACCTCGGCACCGGTGGCGCCGCAAACCTTCTTCACGAGCTTCGCGTGGGCCTTGTCGACCTCTTCGCTCGTAAGCGTGCGATCGGCCGCACGGTAGGTAAGCGCGTAGGCCATGGACTTCTTGCCGGCGCCCACACGCAGCTTGTCGCGGTACACGTCGAACAGGCGCACGCTTTCGAGCAGCTTGCCGCCCGCCGACGTCATGCACTGCACCAGACGCTCGTGAGTCACGTCCTCGCTCACCACAAAGGCCTGGTCGATGGACACGGCCGGGAACTGCGGCACGTCAACGTAGTCGCGCGCCGGACGAGAGGCCTTCTCAAGCGCCTCGACATCAAGCTCGAAGGCGATGACGGGAGCCTCGGCATCGTATGCGGCAACGGCGAGCGGGTGCAGCTCTCCCACCCAGCCAAGCGCGGTACCGCCGGAGAAAACCTCAGCTGCACGGCCGGGCTGCAAATGCGAAGCCGCGTCGGCGGAAAGCGCCTTGAAGCGCACCTTCGGGATTGCCAGTTCACGCAGCAGGTTCTCCACCACACCCTTGCCGTCGAAAAAGTCGAACGGAGCAGGCTTGCTGTTCCAGCCTGCATCAGTCATGCTTCCCGCCAAAACGCCGGCCAGACGGCGGCGCTCACGAGGCTGTTTCTTGCCCTCATGCGCGAAGAAGACCATACCGTGCTCATAGAGCTGGATGTTCTTCACGCCGCGCGCCTGGTTGTGCGCGACGGAACGCAGAAGACCGGGGATGATGCTCTGACGCATGACCGATTGATCGGCATTCATGGGGTTGATCAGCTCAACCGCCTGGCCAAGGCCCTCGAGCGGCATACGCAAGCGCTCCAGCTCGGTCGGCTCGGCGAACGAGTAGGTCATGGTCTCGTTCATGCCCGAAGCCGTCATGGTGCGGTTGATGGTGTCGATGACGTGCGCCAGGTGCGTGCGCGTGCCGAAACGACCGCGGCCGCCAGGAAGCGTCGCCGGAATGCGATCCATGCCGTACAAACGCAGCACTTCCTCGTACAGATCGATCTCGCGCGGCAAGTCGGGGCGATACGTCGGGGCAACCACGTCGAGCACGTTGGGCTCATCGGAATCGGAAACCGCGCAGCCCAGACGCGTGAGCGTCTCGACGACGAACTCGCGCGGAATGGCGTCGCCCATCATGCCCTGGAAACGTTCGATGCGGAACTTCAACTTGCTTTCCGGCGAAGGAGCAGGCCATTCATCGATGATGCCCGCGCCTGCACCGATGCCGCCGGAAACCTGACCGCCGGCAACCTCGACGATAAGCGCCGCGGCAGCAGCCGAGCGAACGTCGATGCCGTGGTCGTCCACGCCGCGCTCGTAGCGCATCGAACTTTCGGAAATGAGGTTCAAGTTGCGCGAGGTGCGCGAGGTGCGACCGGCCTCGAACGTGGCCGTTTCCAAAAGGATGTCGGTCGTCTCCTCGGTGACCTCGGTGTCGAGCCCGCCCATAACGCCGGCCAGCGCAACGGCGCCAGCTTCAGGAGTGGCGATAACGGTCATGTCGGAGGTGAGAGAGCGATCCTCGCCGTCGAGCGTGGTCAGCTTCTCGCCCTCTTCGGCGGCGCGCACGACCACATGGGCAACCCCGTCGGAACCTTTCAGCTTGTTCAGATCGAACGCGTGCAAAGGCTGACCGAACAGGAACAGGATGTAGTTCGTCACGTCGACGACGTTGTTGATGGAGCGCTGTCCGATGGCGGCCAGACGCTCGACCATCCAGTCGGGACTCGGCCCCACCTTCACGCCGCGAATGACGCGCGCAGAATAGCGAGGGCAGCGGACGGCATCGGCGATGGAAACGGTCGCGTCATCGATACCGTCGGCGGAAAGCTCCAACTTGGCGGCCATTTCCGGCAGCGGATCGGACCAATCACGCTGGTACATCGCGCCCACCTCGCGCGCCAAGCCGGCAATGGAGAGGCTATCGGGGCGGTTCGGGGTGATCTCAAGGTCGAGCACCGTATCGGTGAGCCCCAGGTAGTCGGCGATGGGCTGACCGACCTTGGCATCTTCGGGAAGCACCCAGATGCCCTCATGATCGCCGCCGAAACCCAGCTCGCGCTGCGAGCAGCACATGCCGCAGCTGGCCACGCCGCGCAGCTTCGACTTCTTGATCTTCACGTCGCCAGGCAAGACAGCGCCGACGGTTGCCACCGGAACCTTGATGCCGGCCGCGATGTTCGGAGCGCCGCATACGATCTGCACGGGCTCTTCCCCGCCGACGTTCACCGTGGTCACATGCATGTGATCGCTGTCGGGATGCGGTTCGCAGGTTTCCACATATCCGACGACGACGCCATCAAGCGAGGCGCCGAGCGTCTCAACGCCTTCGACGCCGGTGCCGGTCAAATCAAGCTTATCGCAGAACGCCTTGATGTCCTCGGGGACCTCGACGTATTCGCTCAGCCATTTCAAAGATACTTTCATGACATTCTCTTTCTAGAACTGACGGAGGAAACGCATGTCGCCTTCCAGCAGCATACGCAGGTCGGGAACGTTGTACTTCAGGCATGCGACGCGCTCCACGCCCACGCCGAACGCGAAGCCCGAATACACCTCGGGGTCGATGCCGGACATGCGCAAAACGTTCGGATCGACCATGCCGCAGCCCAGGATTTCCAGCCAGCCCGTGCCCTTGCACATGCGGCAACGCTCGCCATCGTGCGTGTGGCCCGTGCCGCCGCACACGCCGCAGCTGACGTCGGCTTCGGCGGAAGGCTCGGTGAACGGGAAGTAATGCGCACGGAAACGCGTCTTGCGGTCGGGCCCGAACATCTGCTTGCAGAAGTAGTCGAGCGTGCCCTTCAGGTCGCCGAAAGTGATGCCCTTGTCGACCACCAGGCCCTCGATCTGGTTGAACTGCGGAAGGTGCGAAGGGTCAGCCACGTCACGGCGATACACCTTGCCCGGCGCGATCACATAGATGGGCGGCTCTTGCTCCTCCATGGCATGCACCTGCACGCCGGAGGTTTGCGTGCGCAGCAGCACGTCGGATTCACCGCGCACCGCCGACGCATCACCGGAAAGATCGCGCACGTAGAAGGTGTCCTGCATGGAACGGGACGGATGATCCTTCGGGGCATTCAACGCCTCGAAGTTGTACCAGTCGGTCTCCACTTCCGGGCCATGCGCCACCGAATAACCAAGGCCGAGGAAGATCTCGGAGATCTCGTCGGTGATGGCGTTGATCAGATGGCGCGTGCCCACCTGCTGAGAGCGACCCGGCAGCGTCACGTCGACGGCAGCCGCATTGATGGCCGCCTCGAGCTCGGCCGCGGCAAGCGCCGCCTTGCGCTCCTCAAGCGCGGCTTCCACCACGCCGCGCACCTCGTTCACCGTCTTGCCGACGGCGGCGCGCTCCTCTTTCGCTACCTGCCCCATGCTGCGCAGGTAGCCCGTCAGCGTGCCGGCCTTGCCAAGCACCGCCACGCGTACCTCGTCGAGAGCCGACGTGTCAGCCGACTGCTCGATTGCGGCGAGCGTGCGTTCCCGCAGCGCCGCAAGTTCGTCCACGATTGCCATGTGTCCGATCCCTTTCCGTGTCTCTTCCGTCGCCAATGCGGCTAATAAAAAAGAGCCTTCCTCGCCTATGGCCTGGGATTTCCCAGCCCAAGGACGAGAGAAGGCTCTCGCGGTACCACCTTGGTTGACCGCCGCGTGCAAAACGCTTGGCGACCCACTTCGTTTCCCGATCACGGCGGGTTTCCGTCGCTGCCTACTTATCGTCCGCGCCCGTGGGGGCGCCCCGTTTTCAGCAACGCTGCTCGGAAGGGAACGGACACGATTGCCACCCGGAACCTTTCAGCCGATGAGTCCCGTCTCTGCTGAGGGCAATTGCTCGCGTCTTTGTCTTCGTCAGCGCATGTGACACGTGAGTATAACGCAGGAAGAGGTCAAGCGAGCACATTTTCACACGCATGGCACGAAGCTGGCCGCGCGGGCGAAAGGCGGAAGACCGAAAAGACGCCCAACAATCCGTTACCTATCCTTAAGATTGGCCGGGATTCAAAAGTAGTACCATGGGGCTTCCGAAAGCACGACAAGGAGCCTAATTCATGAGCACGCCGAAGATCAGAATCGCAGCCAGCACGGATGCCGAGGCTATCCGCGCCATCTATGCGCCCTACATCGCCACATCCATCACCTTCGAGGAAAGCGTCCCCTCGCTTGAGGCGTTCCAGAAGCGCACCGACAAGGCGCTTGCAACCTACCCTTATCTGGTTGCCGAGCTTGACGGCGAGATCGTCGGCTACGCTTACGCCCACGAGCTGCGCGAGCGCGAGGCATACCAATGGAACGCCGAGCTTTCCGTCTACCTTGCGCCGAAAGCGCAAGGGCATGGCCTTGGCCGCGTGCTGTACCAGGCGCTTATCGATGCCTGCGCGACTTGCGGCATCAAGGTTGTTTTCGGCATTGTGACCAGCCCGAATGAGCCCAGCGCGCGCTTGCATGACGCACTTGGGTTCGACGTGATGTGCCGTCAGCGCAACGCCGGCTACACCTGCGGGCAATGGCGCGATGTCACCTGGTATGTAAAGTATCTGACGGAAGCCTTCGAGAACGAGCCGCAAGCGCCTACGCCCTTCCCCACCTTGGTTGCCACCAACCCCCAAGCGGTTGCGCAGATTTTGGCGAAGGCGAACGACTCCGTTCATTAGAGACACCGGGCAAAAAGAATCCGAACAAGCACGCAAAGGCAAAGGAAGCGGTTTTCAGTGAAGCAATTCTTCGAACGTCTCAGCTATAACATGGCTCGATGGATGCAAGGGCGCTACGGCACCGACGATCTATCGAACACCCTGATGGCATTCGGCATCATATTGATATTGCTCTCCATTCTGCCTCATTGCGGAGTCCTTTCTTGGGCGGCAATTGCGGTGCTAGCCGTTGCCCTGTGGCGCGCCTGCTCCAAAAACATCGGCAAGCGCCGCCAGGAGAATCAGACGTACCTGCGCATCAGCGCCAAACCTCGCCGCAAGTACGCTCTGGCAAAGAAAATGTGGAGCAACCGGAAGACCACCCGATACTTCCACTGCAAGGGATGCGGGCAGGAGCTCTCCGTCCCTCGCGGTAAAGGAGAGCTGCGCGTCGTCTGCCCGAAGTGCAAAAAGGAAATGAAGATGAAATCCTAAGGAACGCGCCGTCGACGCAGGATGTCGAAAACCACCCAAACGGACAGAATGAACGCGCCAACGTATCCCAAAAACGAAAGCACCGGTACGCCAAGCACGCGAGGTTCCATCGTTGAAAGCGCCACCATGGAAGACCCAATGAACAGGCCCGCAATGATAATGCCGAGCGTTAGGCGATTCACGATAAGCGACAGGCTGTGCATGGGTGCATCGGATCCAAGCATTTCCATGTTCATCTTCACCTGGCCGCGCGTGAGCATTTTCAGCGCTTCGCCGGAATAGTGCGCCGATGCGAGGCTTCCCGAAGCAGCGGAGCGCATCGCAAGCGCCAGCTCCTCCATAGCCTCGACAAGCTCGGCTTTCACATCCTTTGTGCGCTGAATATGCGCATTGATGATGCCAACCATGCTTTCGTTGGGGATGAGCGGCATGACCGTTCCCTCAAGCGTGACGATGCCGCGCGAAACGCTGGTTATGGAAGGCGGCAGGGTCACCTTGCACTGCCGAGTAAGGTTCAAAATGTCGGTAAGCAGGCAGCCAACATCGATGTCGGCCACATCGCACGATCCGTAATCTGCCAGCAGCAAATCAAGGTCGGCAAGAAAGCGAGGGTGGTCGATAGCCCCGTTGTCGCGCTGAATGGCAAATGCCATCAGGGCATCCTTCAACTCGGTTGCACTCTGCATGCCCACCGCGCTGATGATGTTGCCGAAACCGGCACGATCGCGCGGAGTCAGGCGACCCATCATGCCCAAGTCGATGTACACGATTTTCCCGCCGCGCACCAACATGTTGCCCGGATGCGGGTCGGCGTGGAAGAACCCGAAGTCAAGCACTTGGGTAGCGTAGTTGTCCAGTATCTTCTCGCCGATTTCCTCAAGATCGTAACCGGCGGCTCGCAGTTCATCGAAGTGATCGATGGGGATGCCGTCGACATATTCCATGACCAGAACGTTTTCGTGACACAGTTCGGGATAAACCTTCGGGCAGTCGATGAACTGCACATCTTTGTTTAAGCGAGCAAATTCCTGCAGATTGCTCGCTTCTTTCTGAAAATCGGTTTCCTCGAGAAAGGTCGACCACAGCTCCTCGACCACGTCGCGCAAGTCGAGCATTTGGCTGCCCTTCATGAAACGCGACGCCTGGCGCGCCATGATGCGCATGATATCGATGTCTTGCGCCATGACCGACCGCACGCCGGGGCGTTGGATTTTCACGGCAACGACGCCACCGTCCGCCAGCTTCGCCTTGTGCACCTGAGCAAGGCTCGCACTACCAAGCGGCGTCGGGTCGATCTCGGAAAACAGCGCTTCCCGCTCCTGCCCGTATATGGAATCAAGAGCGGAAAGCATTTCGTCAAAAGGAAGCGGATCGCAGCTTGCCTGGAGCTTCTTCAACTCGTCGCAATACGCCTTCGGCAATATTTCCGATCGCGTGGAAAGCGTTTGGCCGATTTTCACGAAGCTTGGCCCTAAATCTTCAAGCATTGCGCGGAACGATTCAGGCGTGAAGCCCTTCATGAAATGGTGCTTTTGCATGATGGCGTAAATCTCACGCAGCCTGCGCTGACGAGATTTACGCGTGAGATTGAACCGCTCCTCGGGATCGATTTGCCCGCCGGAGCCGAAGAAGTATTTCAGAAGCGTGTTGTCGGCCATGGCGAGGGATTATTCCGCCTTTTCGTCGGCAGCAGCGCCTTCACCTTCGGCAGGCTCGGCATCCGTCTTGTCGGAGGCAACATCCTCAACCGATTCCACCACCGCTTCGGCCGGAGCTTCCGCGCTTGGGCGCGCCGCGATTTCGGCCGCCTTAGCTGCAAACGCCTCGCGCTCCTCGGGAGTCATGACCGACATGCGCGCCTCAAGCGCGTCGAAGCGCACGCCCTCCATGGTCTCCCCCGCCTTGCGCTTCAGCTCCGAATTGATTTCGCGGCCCTGATCAACGGTGATGGCGCCCTTTTCGATAAGGGTGTCGACCAAGCCCTTCGCCTTTTCACCTGTGATAGCCATTGCACCAACGCCAGCCAAGAACACGTCTTTGAGCCCGTCACCGATCGTTGCCATGATAGCCTCCTTTGCTTGTTGTTGCGGCTCTTCGCCAAGCCGCCTTTCTTCCACTATGCACCAAGGAGGCCAAGGGGGGCTTCGAAAAAGATTAGTTGAAAGGGAACCGATACCTTGACCGAAAAAGGGCTGCCCCACGGACAGCCCTTTTCAATCGTTATTCCTCCTCAGACTTGAACAGGCCGGCGAAGGCGTTGAGGTTGTTGCCCCATCGCCTCTGGCTGCGGCGCGCGAAGCTAAGAACCTCGGTCAAGGTCTCCAGCTTGATGTCGCGGCGCTCGCCGGTGGCGCGACGTTTGATCTCCACCTTGCCCTCGGAAAGGCCGCGCTTACCGACGATCACCTGCAAAGGCCAGCCCATAAGGTCCGCCTCCGCGAACTTCACGCCCGCACGCTCCTTGCGGTCGTCGATAATCACTTCCAAACCAAGCTCAGCCAGATCAGCCGCCAGTTTTTCCGCCGCAGGCTGCACGACGTCGTCCTTCACCGTCAGCGGCACGACGCACACATGCGCCGGGGCGATGGAAATAGGCCAGCAGATACCGTTCTCGTCGTTGTGCTGCTCGACAACGGCAGCCAAAGTGCGGGTAACGCCCACGCCGTAACAACCCATGAGGAACGGGCGCTCCTTGCCGTTTTCGTCCATGAACGTGGCGCCCAAGGCCTTCGAATACTTGTCGCCAAGCTTGAATACCTGCGACACCTCGATGCCGCGCGCCCCTTGAAGCTCGAGGCCGCACTTCGGGCAACGGTCGCCGGGCTTGACCACGACCAGATCGGCCCATTGGTCGACCTTGAAGTCCTTGTCCAGCTGCGCCCCCACGTAATGGTAGCCGTCTTCGTTGGCGCCCACGACCCACTTCGGCACTGCCTGAAGACTCCTCGAAGCGATAACGTACGCGCCCTCGGGCAGACCGACCGGGCCCATGGAGCCCTTATGCAACCCGAACTGCTGCATCTCCTCATCGGTGAGCAGCGTGAACCCGCCGGCGGCGGCTGCGGCCTTCGCCTCGTTGACCTCGTGGTCGCCCGGCACGAACAGCACGACGAGCTTGCCTTCGTCGTTCTTGCCGGACAGCGCCTTCACCGTGGAAGTTTCCGGGATGTTCAGGAATTCGGCCAACTCACCGATGGTATGAACGCCAGGGGTTTCGATCTTCTTCATTTCCGGCACGTCGTAGACGGTCGGGCATGACAGACCCTCGCCCACCTCGTCGGAAGCCGCATAGCCGCAGTCGCAGTACACGAGCGCCGACTCGCCGGCTTCGGCCAAGGCATGAAACTCGCAGGTTTCCGCACCGCCGATTTGCCCGGCATCGGCCTGCACGGGGCGCCACTGCAGGCCCACGCGCGTGCAGATGCGGCCGTACGCTTCGCTCATCTGCTGATACGTTTCGTCAAGCGAAGCCTCGTCGGCGTTAAAGGAGTACGCGTCCTTCATGATGAATTCGCGGCTGCGCAAAAGCCCGAAACGCGGGCGAATCTCGTCGCGGAACTTCACCTGCATCTGATACAGCGTGCAGGGCAGATCCTTGTAGGAGCGAAGCTCGTTGCGCACCAAAGCCGTGATCAGCTCTTCATGCGTAGGACCGAGGCACAGGCCGTGGTCGTGACGATCGTTGAAGCAGATGCGCTCGGGGCCGTAAGCGTTCGAACGGCCCGATTCCTCCCACAGCTCTTCGGGCTGCAGCACGGGCATGAGCACTTCCTGCGCGCCGATGCCGTCCATTTCCTCGCGCACGATGTTCTCCACCTTGGCCAGCACGCGCTTGCCCAAGGGAAGAAACGTGTAGATGCCCGAAGCGGTTTTGCGGATGAAGCCGGCGCGTAGAAGCAGGCGGTGGCTCGCGATTTCCGCGTCGCCCGGATCTTCCTTCAGCGTTGGGGCGTACAGCTGGGTCATGCGCATGACGTTGTTGCTCATCTAGCTTTCCTTTATCTCTTCCATCAAGGCGTCGACAATGGCGCCTTCCTCAACTTTTCGAACGGTCTGGCCATGGCGAAACACCACGCCAACCCCTTTGCCGCAAGCGACGCCGATGTCGGCGTCGGCCGCCTCGCCGGGACCGTTGACGACGCATCCCATGACGGCAACCTTCAGCGGCTTGTCCAGCTTGGCGATGCGACCTTCCACCTGTGTTGCAAGGTCGATCAGGTTCACCTGGCACCGGCCGCACGTGGGGCAGCTGATAAGCTCCGGGTTGCGACGGCGCAAATCGAGCGCTCCGAGCAGCGTCCAGCAGGCGCGCATTTCAACCACCGGGTCGTCGGTGAGCGAGATGCGCATGGTGTCGCCAATGCCCTGCTCAAGCAAAATGCCCAGACCGGAAGCGCTTTTAATGATGCCTTGGAACGTGGTGCCCGCCTCGGTGATACCGATATGCAGCGGAATATGCGGAATATCCTGCGAAAGTTGGCGGTAGGTGCGCACCGTGGTCATGACGTCGTGCGCCTTCGCGCTTACCACCAGGTCGTGAAAGCCGCGGCCCTCGCAATACTCGACGTACTGGCGCGCCGAGGTCGCAAGCTTCTGCGGCAACGTGAGGTCGGTCCGTTCGGCAAGCGCCTGATCGAGCGAGCCAGCGTTCACGCCGATGCGAATGGGAATGCCCGCCTCACCCGCCGCGTCGAGCACGGCGTCGGTTTTGGCAAGGCCGCCGATGTTGCCCGGGTTGATGCGCAGCTTGGCAGCTCCTCGACGCGCGGCCTCGATGGCGATGGTGGCGTCGAAATGCACGTCGGCGACCACCGGAAGCGGCGACGCCTCGCAGACAGCCTGGAACACATCCAGGCAGCTGCGACGAGGGATGGCCATGCGCACCACCTCGCAACCGGCGTCGGCCAGCTGTTTAATCTGCTCGAGGTTCGCCTCGACGCTGTCCGCCTGCGCGTTGAGCATCGATTGCACCACCACGGGCGCGCCGCCGCCAAGCGGCACGTTACCCACGTGCACCTGGTGCGTTTTCTGATGGGGACGCAACGCGTCCTGCGAACACGACGGCGCCGCAGCTTGCAATGAAGCCGCGGCGCACGCGTTCGCCATATGTTCGTTCGTTTCCATAGCGCGTATTCTACCAGCGCCGGCCGCGCCGCAACCGAATCGTATAGAAGCAACAGGAGCTAAATGCGCCGGCACCGGCCTTGCGCTCTATTGTCCAAAGAAGGTGCCGGAGATGAGGCGCTGCACGTCTTGGTTCACCATGACCAGGAAGAACATGATGAACAGCGCCATGCCGGCTGCGCTCATAGCATTCATCGCTCGCATGGATACGACCTTCTTCGAGAGCTTCTGGAAAATCTCGATGACGAAACGACCGCCGTCAAGCGGTGGGATGGGCAACAGGTTCATCACGCCGAGCGACACCGAGATCATAGCGGTGAACTCGAAGAACGGCACCAAGCCCGCATCGGCGAACTGCTTGGACATGACCGCGATGCCCACCACCGACGAGGAATCGGACACGGTTTGCGCCGCCGTTGCCGGGTTGAACAGATTGGCGACCGCCTGGAACACCATGCCGATATAGGTGAAACCGGCCAGGATGGCGCGGCCCGGATCGACGGTCATGTGCGTGACCTCGCCCGATTGCAACTGCACGTCGAAGCCGATGATGCTGAACAGGATGATGAACGCCACGATGGCGAACAGGAGGTTCACCGCGATGCCGGCCAGCAGGATGATGCTGCGTTTCCAGAACGGTAAGCTGCGGTACTGCTGCTTGAACTCGCTTTCGTACAGGGCATGGGCATCCTCGACCGGGCGCGGCTCACCTTCCTCGTAACGCCGCGGAACCGGCTGTCCCGCGGCCGCCGCCGCTTTGATCTGACGCTTGCTGGGAATAATTTCCATTGCGCGATACGTGTTGAACTCGTCCTGCTTTTTCGGGCCGGTAATGCTGCCCCACTCGACCAGCTCGTCGAGCGCAGCCGCGGCCTCGTCGTCGGAAATGCCGCAATCGGCGGCGATGTCCTCCATGTTCGCCGTGCCCCTGCGCCACAGCGCCGCCAACGCCGGTTCGAGATGCGGGCTCATCTCGCCCGGTTCCATACCGCACACGCGCGCATAGCCGCCGAGCAGAATAGGCGTCACACCGAACTTGGTTCCCCATTTCTTGAAGCCGATGTTAGGGCCGGGCATGCCGAGCATGAACTCGGTGACGCGCACGCCGAAGGCGCGCGAGGCCAAGTAATGCCCGCCTTCGTGAATGACCACGAGAAAACCAAGCACAATGGTGCAGTACACGATCATCAAAATGACGTCCACGGAAATGCTACTCCTTGCCCGAAATGGCGAATGGCGCCGACGCAAAACCGGTGCCAGTTGATTGAATCCGGTTCATTATAGAAAGAGGTTCCGCCTCGTTACCGAAGCGGAACCAGAATCACATGATGGCGTAAGCCTTCGGCATCGCATGTTCGCTAGCGCAGATTCGCTTCCGCCGCGCACCTCGCCCACGCATCGAGTTCCTGCAGCTGTTCCAAGCTTTCCACCTGCTCGACGCCGGACGCCTCATGCGCCTCCATAACCGCCTCCACACATTCGGCGATACCCAGATAGCTGCCCCGCTCGGCAAGAAACGCCGCAACGGCAACCTCGTTCGCCGCGTTCATCACGCACGGCAAGGTGCCGCCGACGCTGCCCGCATGCCGCGCAAGCGCAAGGCAGCGGAAGGTGTCGGTGTCGGCAGGCGCAAACTCCAGGCTACCCAGCTTCGTGAAGTCGAGCGGCTCGACCGGTGCGGCCCAACGGGCCGGGTAACTGAGCGCGAACTGGATGGGAATGCGCATGTCTGTGGTGCCCAGGTGCGCCTTCACGCTGCCGTCGGTGAACTCGACCATGGAATGAATGGCGCTTTGCGGCTGGACCACCACCGATATCTTGTCATAGGGCATGTTGAACAGATGGTGCGCCTCGATGACTTCCAGGCCCTTGTTCATGAGGGTGGATGAGTCGATCGAGATTTTCGCACCCATGTTCCAGGTGGGATGGGCGAGCGCTTGAGCAGGGGTGATGCCAACCAAGCTTTCGCGCGTGCGTCCGCGGAACGGGCCACCCGACGCCGTCACCCACAAACGCGACACCTCGCGCTCCGACTCGCCAAGAAGGCACTGGTAGATGGCGCCGTGCTCGGAGTCGATGGGCATGAGCGCGCCGGCCGGCCCCTGCGCCGGGGCAACGCCCGCCGCGCGACGAGCTTCATCGACCTTCGCGGCAAGCGGCATGATCAAATCGCCGCCCACCACGAGGCTTTCCTTGTTCGCCAGCGCAAGCACCTTGCCCGCGCGCAGCGTTTCGTAACTTGCACGCAAACCGGCTGCGCCCACCAGCGCGTTGACCACCACGTCGACCTCGGGCAGGCGCACCAGGTCGACCACGGCGTCCATGCCGAAGCCCCAGCTACCCTGCGCACCGGCCTGCTCGCGAACCTCATCGGCAAGCGCATCGCCAGACAGACGCAGGTCTCCTACCGCCAAATGCCGCACGCCGTGCTCACGCGCCTGAGCAAGCATTTCAGATACGCGCGTATGCACCGCCAAACCGACGATTTCCAGCTCATCGGAATGCTGCCGAACCACGTCGACCGTCTGCGTTCCGATAGAGCCTGTAGAGCCAAGAACAACGATGCGCTTCATAGCACGCCTCCGAATCCCTTGATGTTCACAAGCATCCCCTATATCCAAGCAAACGGGATGCACTCCCAAATGACGAGCAAAAGTGCTGAAGTCACCGCAACCAGAAACAGACTGTCACAGCGATCGAGCAAGCCACCGTGCCCGGGAAGCAAAGTGCCGGAATCTTTGAAGCCGACGTTGCGCTTAATGCGACTTTCGGCCAAATCGCCCAGCACGCCGGCCAGACCGCTGATGATGCCGAAAACGAACGCGACGGGCACCGAGAGGTTCACGCCGGGGATAAGCGTGAACAGGCACCAGAACAGCGCCGATCCCAAAAGACCGGCGAAAAAGCCCTCCCAGCTCTTCTTGGGGGAAACCCGCGGGGCAAGCTTGTGCTTCCCGAAACGACTTCCAGCCAGGTATGCGAAAGAGTCGTTGGCCCATACGCTCAGGAAAATGCCGAGCACCAGCACGCCGCCCCACGGCGCCGGCAGCGCCTCGCGCACCACGACCAGCCCCGACAGCAGCATGCCGCAATACGCCGCACCGAAAAAGCTCACGCCCACATCGGGGATGCGGGCGCGCATCCAGAACACGTACCACACCAAAAGCGCCAAAAGCAGCGCCAAGCTGACCAGAAACGCCCCGGACAGACCGAAGAAGAACACGCTTATCGGGTAGAGCACCGCCGCGATGATACCGAGCATCTCGTTGGGCAGCTTCGCGTCGGCGCGCAGCATGTAGTAGAACTCGCCGGCGCAAATGCCCGCCGTCGCGCACAGAAGCACAAGCGTCGTCCACTTGCTCACAAGGATGCACAGCACCGACACGGCAACGTAAATGAAACCGGTGCGGAAACGAACCTGCAGGTCGGAAGCGTTTTTGAACTTCTCGGGCGTCCTGGCGTACGCAAAGTCCTTGAGCTTCTCGCCGCGCGTGCGATCGTCGGCGGCAGCGCCTTGCGGCCCCGCTTCAACTTGCCCAAGCTGTTCGCGAACGTCCTGCGACAAGGCTATTTCACCGCCCCGAACCTGCGGTCGCGACCCTGGTATTCCAGCACGGCGCGCAACAAGTCGTAGCGATTGAAGTCGGGCCACAGCACGTCGGTGACCACGAACTCGGAATAGGCGACCTGCCACAGCAAGAAGTTCGACAGGCGCATCTCGCCGGAGGTGCGGATGACCATTTCCGGATCGGGAATATCGGCCGTGTTCAGACCAAGCTCGAACTCCTCTTCGGTGATAGGCGCATTGGGATCCGCACCCTCGGCCTGACGAGCAGCGGCACGGCGCACGCACGCCTCGGCGGCATGCAAAATTTCCTGGCGAGAGCCATAGTTCACGGCGACCACGAGCGTCATGCCCGTGTTGCCGCGCGTTTTCTGCCAGGCCTCGTCAAAGGCTTCGCGCGTTTCGGCGGGCAGGGCGGAAAGATCCCCGATGGTGCGCACGCGGACGTTCTCCTCATCCAGCCCGTCCACTTCCGCCAGCATGGTTTTGGCGAACAGGTCCATCAGCCCCACGACCTCGTCGACCGGGCGCTTCCAGTTCTCGGTGGAGAACGAATAGATGGTCAGGTACCGCACGCCCATGTCGGAAGCGCAGCGGATGGTCTCGCGCACCGCCTCGATGCCGGCCTTGTGGCCGCGCAGACGGTTGAGCGCGCGCTTCTTCGCCCAGCGCCCGTTGCCGTCCATGATGACCGCGATATGCTGCGGCACGCGATCTTGGTCGAGCAGCGCAGGATCAAGCCCTGAAGGCGGGTTCGGGAATATGTAGTCGAGCGGCTTGTTCATAAGCATCTCCCCGTGATAAGCGAATGCCAACCCGCAACGCCTTGCAGGTTGGCAGAAAAAGAAGCACTACAGATCGAAGGTTGGCAAAATGGATCGCAACGACCTAGATCTCCATGACCTCGGCTTCCTTCTTCTTGAAGGCCGCATCCACTTCCGCCACGTATTTGTCGGTCAGCTTCTGGATCTCGCCCTCGGCGCGATGCTGCTCGTCCTCGGGCAGGTTCTCCTCTTTGACGCACTTCGCAACGTGGTTGTTGCCGTCGCGGCGAGCGTTGCGCACGGCCACGCGCGCCTCCTCGGCGTACTCCTTGCACTGCTTCACCAGCTCGCGGCGGCGATCCTCGGTCAGCGCCGGGAACGGCAGGCGAATGATGGAGCCGTCGTTGTTCGGCGTGACGCCCAGGTCGCTTTCCAGAATGGCGTGCTCGATGGCACCTAAGACGCCCTTGTCCCACGGTTCGATGACCAGCATGTGCGCGTCGGGCGTTTTGATGCCAGCCATTTGGTTGATGGGCGTGGGCACGCCGTAATACTCGACCTTGATGCGATCGAGCAGCATAGCGTTCGCGCGACCGGTGCGCACGGTGGAGAAGGCGTTATGCAGATTGTCGATGGCCTTCTGCATCTTCTCCTCGGTTTCCGTCATGATCTCGTCGATCATCGAGATGTCCTTTCCTTATGCGCCGACAAAGCGTCGATGCGCGACGTTTACTCTACCGTGGTGCCGACGTTTTCGCCCTTGAGCGCGCGAGCGATGTTGCCCTCAACCGTCAAGTCGAACACGATCATCGGCACGTTGTTGTCCATGCACAGGCTGGTTGCGGTGGAATCCATGACGTTGAGCCCCTGCGAGAGCACGTCCATGTAGCTGATGTGGTCGTAGCGCTTCGCGTCGGGATTCTTCTTCGGGTCGGAGTCGTAGACGCCGTCAACCTTCGTGGCCTTCATCAGCACGTCGACGTCCAGCTCGCATGCGCGCAGCGCGGCGGTGGTGTCGGTGGTGAAGTACGGGTTGCCCGTGCCGGCGGCCAGGATGACCACGCGGCCCTTCTCCATATGGCGAACGGCGCGGCGACGGATGTAGGGCTCGGACACTTCCTGCATGGTGATGGCGCTCTGCACGCGGCTGAAGATGCCGTGGCGCTCGAAGGCGTCCTGCAGAGCCAGCGCGTTCATGACCGTGGCCAGCATGCCGATGTAGTCGGCCTGCGCGCGATCCATGCCCTCTGCACTGCCCGCCAAGCCGCGGAAGATGTTACCGCCGCCCACGACGATGGCGAGCTGCACGCCGTCGTGCACGACCTCGGCGATTTCGTCAGCCAGGGAATCGACGACCTTCGGGTCGATGCCGTAACCCAGATCGCCTGCGAGCGCTTCGCCGGAAAGCTTCAGCAGCACGCGCTTGTAACGGTATTCTTCGGCCATAGGACAACCTCCCGAGGATCGTTTTCGTTTAGCTGCCTTATCTTACCCGAAAACGCGAACGGCCGCCCACACTGGCAGCCGTTCGTCATATTTACATGCGATATTCGTTTGCGAGAAGCGGACGCAGACGAGGGGGATCACGTCGCCGCCGTGCCCCGTCGCGCCGCGCAGCCGAACCTGCAGCCCCTACGCTTCGGAAGCATCTCCGGTGATGCGCGCCTCGGGGTTATTGTACGTATCGCGATCAAGCCCGCCGGTGAAGTTCGCGGACGTGACGCCGGCAACCATGGAGTCGCTGACGTTGAGCGCGGTGCGGCCCATGTCGATGAGCGGCTCGACCGATGCCATCAGGCCGACGATTTCGATGGGCAGGCCCATGGTGCCCAGCACGATGAGGCTGGCGAACGTGGCACCGCCGCCCACGCCGGCAACGCCGAACGAGCTGATGACGATGATGGCGATCATACCGACGACCCAGGTGGGGTCGAACACGTTGATGCCGACGGTCGGGGCGATGAGCGTTGCCATCATGGCCGGGTAGATGCCCGCGCAACCGTTCTGGCCGATGGACATGCCGAAGCTGGCGGCGAAGTTCGCCGTGGCGGCATCAACGCCGAGCGCCTTGGACTGCGTTTCGATGTTCATGGGAAGTGCGCCGGCCGACGTGCGGGAAACGAACGCGAACGACAGCACCGGGAACGCCTTCTTCAAATAGGTGACCGGGTTCACGCGGTTCGCCGCCAAAATGAGCAGGTGCACGCAGAACATGGCGATGATGGCAACGTAGCTGAAGATGATGAACTTGCCCAAATCGAGGATGGCTGCGAAGTCGGAGGTGGCCATCACGTTGGCGATGAGCGCGAGCACGCCGTAGGGGGTAAGGCCCACGACCATCTTCACGATGCACATGACGATGCCGTAGAGGCTGTCGATCAGCTTGCTGAAGAATGCGGCCTGCTCGGAGTCGCGATCGCGCAGCTTCAGGTACGCCAAACCCACGACGGCCGAGAAGATGACGACGGCGATGGTGGAGGTGGAGCGCGTGCCGGCCAGGTCGGAGAACACGTTGGTGGGGATCATCGACAGGATGGTCTGCGGGATAGTGGTGTCGGCGACCTTGTCCTGACGCGTCTGCAGCGTTTCCAGCTTTGAGGCGTCCACGGTGCCCTGCGTGAAGTCGGCGCCCGCCAGGCCCGACAGCGCGATGGTGGCCCACCCGAACAACGCGGCGATGGCCACGGTGACCAGCAGCACCGCAAGCACGCTGCCGCCGATCCTGCCCAGGTTGTCAACGGCCTTCGTGCGCGTGAAGGCGCCGACGATGGCCACGAACACGAGCGGCATGACCAGCATCTTCAACAGGTCGATATAACCGGTGCCCACCAAGCTCATCCAGTCGAGCGCCGTCTTCGCGGCGTCGGAGCCGCGACCGAGCGTCAACTGCACGCCCACGCCCAACACGATGCCCAGGCCGAGCGCCGTGAACACGCGGAACGTGAAGCTTTTGTCCTTCGACTTCAAGAAGCGAAGGAAGGCCAGCAACGCGGCGAAGATGACAAGCACCGCGACAACCGGCCCCAAAATATCGAACGACATGGTATTTCCTCGTCTTTCCCTCAAGGACCGCGTGAAGGCGATCGCGAGCATCCGAGTTGAAGCTCGCCGCGCGAAGGCCGCCCGTCTTACAAGAGACATTCCGCCCTTCGCCGGCGGCGCGCTTCATGCCAGCAACGGCACCTCTTCGCAGTCCTCCTTTAAATACGAGACGGCATTATCACCCTATATGCCTAGTAGTTCAATAGACATACTTAGAATTCTTATTTCTACCGGGATATCGGTTTTTCAGATAGCAAAGCTCTATACCTACAGCGAAAGGCGTGAAGACGCGAAGACGGCCCCCGAGTGGGAGCCGTCTTCAAAAGGGAAAAGAAAGGAAAGGAAACCGGGGAATGGAAGACCCCGCGCAGATAGGGCATGCAGCCCTGCCTGCGCGGAGCCGCCCGGGATACTCGCATCCCAGGCGCCCCACCCCGGCGGCCCACCAGATGCGGGCCGCCGCCTTCACGCCGCTAGAGCATCAGCTTCCTATGCGGCGTCGCTCTTGCTGCTGGAAGAACTGCTGCTGTTGTTGAACAGGCGATTGAGCATCGACTCGTTCGAGCTGGAGTTCGAGCTGTTCTTCTGCGTAGAACTCGACGAGCTGCTTGCCTGCGACGACTCGTCGGAGCCGAGCGTCACCTGCATCGTCTTGGTCTCGCCGTCGCGGTTCACTTCGACGCTCACCGTGTCGCCGGGATTCTTCGAACGGACGTCGAGCATCAGATCGCTTGCGGACTCAACCTTGTTGCCCTCGAATTTAGTGATGATGTCGCCGGACTGAAGGCCCGCCGCAGCCGCACCGGAGTCGGAGGAGACGCCCGTCACATAGGCGCCGGAGTCAACGGACAGCCCGTAGCGCTTGGCATTCTGCGAGTTCACCGTCGAAAGCGTCACGCCGAGCTGAGCATGCGTGGGGGTTTTGCCCTCGATGATCTGCTGCGCGATGTTGACCGCGTAGTTCACCGGGATGGCGAAGCCGACGCCGGAGTAGTTGCCCGAGTAGGACGTGATCAGCGTGTTGATGCCGATGAGCTTGCCGTTCTTGTCGACGAGCGCGCCGCCGGAGTTGCCCGGGTTGATGGCGGCATCGGTCTGGATGAGGTTCGGGTAGATGGTGTAACCCGAGCTGGAGCTGGAGGAAGACGAGCCGTTTCCGTATCCGTACCCATAGCCGTAGCCGTCGCTTCCGCTGCTTGAAGAGGAATTGCTCATGATCTGCGAACGGCTGGTGGCCGACACGAT